>CBDUFN010000088.1:0-10702 GCA_965366475.1 uncultured bacterium
TATGCATCGACAAGACAAAGGGGAACACTTAAAAAAGCAAAGATTGATCGAATAAAACAAACAAAGGGCACTTCCTTGATAGGAAGCGCCCTTTGCAACAGACTAACAACAGCCAGAATTATTTTATCATACGTCCAATGCGACCCCATCTCGGCATGAATTCCTCTTTGTTCCATGACCAGTACTTGATAAAGGCCAGGCCTTTAATGGCAGAACGGTCTACAAAACGCCAAAAACGGCTATCGTAAGAACGGTCACGGTTATCACCCATCACAAAGTAGCTGTTCTCCGGTACAGTGATCCGATTCATGTTATCCCGTGGACCGGCGGTCATATTGCCATCTTTATAAACTGCTTCAGGAGTCAAATGGCGCTGACCATTCACAAAAACATTCTTATTTCGAATCTCAATCGTATCGCCTGGAATGCCGATGACACGTTTGATGAAATCGCGACGTTTAAAATAAGACTTGTCTTTATCTTCTGGAAATTCAAAAACAATCACATCACCCCGTTCAGGGTCACGAATTTTCAGAACAGGCTCGTCACTGAAGGGTACATTGAGACCGTAAGTAAACTTACTCACCAGGAGATGGTCACCTATCAATAGAGTGTCCTCCATTGATCCTGAAGGTATTTTGAAAGCCTGCACAACAAAGGTTCGAATGATGAGAGCGAGGATAGCCGCAACAATCAGAGCCTCTGTCCAGTCACGTATTTGCGATTTTTTCTGGGGCTCCTGACTGTCTGCCTCCTGCTTCTTTGAAAAAAGCTTCATTACTTGTTTTCCTTAACTTTCAATATGGCCAAGAAGGCTTCCTGGGGCAGTTCAACGTTGCCGACCTGCTTCATCCGTTTCTTGCCTTCCTTCTGTTTTTCCAAAAGCTTACGCTTTCGACTTATGTCTCCACCATAGCATTTCGCAGTCACATCTTTACGCAAGGCTTTAACTGTTTCACGAGCAATAACCTTGTTGCCGATTGCGGCCTGAATCGCAACTTCAAACTGCTGACGAGGGATAAATTCTTTCATTTTAGCAACCAGATCGCGTCCGCGATACTGTGCTTTATCGCGATGAACAATCAAAGAGAGAGCATCCACAAGATCACCGTTAATCAGAATATTGAGACGAACAAGCTCACTTGGTCGATAATCAAGGTGTTCATAATCTAAGGAAGCATAACCACGAGACAAACTCTTGAGACGATCAAAGAAGTCCATAACAATTTCGTTAAGAGGCAATTCGTAAATGACCATTACGCGATTTGCAGTCAGGTACTTAATTTCTCGTTGGACACCACGCTTTTCTTCACATAACGCAAGCACGGCGCCAACAAAATCATTTGGAACGTGCACGGAAGCGAGAATGAAGGGTTCTTCTATCAGATCAATATTCTGAACATCGGGGAGTTTATTCGCGCTATCGACATTAATCACATCGCCCTTAACGGTTGTGACTCGATACACAACGGTTGGTGCGGTGGTAATCAAATCGACGCCAAATTCACGCTCCAGACGTTCCTGGATGATCTCCATGTGCAACAAACCAAGGAAGCCGCAACGGAAACCAAAACCAAGTGCAACAGAATTTTCTGGTTCAAACGAGAAAGAGCTGTCATTGAGCCGCAGCTTTTCCATGGCATCACGTAGGTCTTCGTAATCACCGGAATCGATCGGATAGAGACCGGAGAAGACCATCGGCTTAACTTCCTTAAAACCGGGAAGAGCCTGCTCTGTGGGTCGACGTACGTGTGTAATCGTATCACCGACCTTGGCGTCTTGAACAACTTTGATACTGGCCGTAATAAAACCAACCTCACCAGCAGTCAATTCGTTCACAGCAACAGTATGAGGTGCAAAAACACCAACCTTCAAGATCTCATGTTCTGTACGACTTGCCATCAGGCGAATCTTGTCACCTTTTTTAAGCGCACCGTCTATTACACGAACCAGAACGATAACACCTTGGTAAGGATCGTACCATGAGTCAAAGATCAGAGCCTTTAATGGAGCTTCCGGATCACCGGTTGGTGGCGGAATCTTCTTTACAATGGCCTCAAGGATCTCTTCGATACCGATGCCGGCTTTGGCACTGGCAACAACAGCATCACTTGCGTCCAGACCGATAATTTCCTCGATTTCGTTACGAACGAGTTCAGGCTCAGCGCTGGGAAGATCAATTTTATTCAGAACGGGAAAAACTTCGAGGTTTTCATCAATCGCCAGATACACGTTGGCCAAGGTCTGAGCTTCAACACCCTGGGTGGCATCCACAACGAGTAAGGCTCCTTCACATGCAGAGAGAGAACGGCTGACCTCGTAAGTGAAGTCGACGTGTCCAGGAGTATCGATAAGATTGAGGATGTATTCCTGTCCATCTGCCGCATGGTAATTCAAGCGAACAGCCTGAGCTTTAATTGTGATGCCACGCTCTCTTTCCAAATCCATTTTATCAAGGAATTGGTCAGTTTTTTCACGATCAGAGAGTGTACCAGTGAATTCGAGCAAGCGGTCCGCGAGGGTCGATTTACCGTGGTCAATATGTGCAATGATGGAAAAATTACGAATCTGAGATTGTTTCATATGATTAGGAGATGTGTCCCTTACTGCTAAATGTCGTAAAAATAATTTTGAAGAACAATGAAAAATATCGAAATATTACTGATTTGTAAAGAAGCAAAAGGTTATTACGTTTTTTAAAACAGGCATCTATCAATATAACGTGGCTTTGTTCTTGCCATAAGCACAGCAGCCTGATTAAGATACCAAAATCACACTGAAGATTCTGACTATGGAGAAGCTTAATGTCATTAATAATAGAGATGCTCAGAGAGAGCTGCAGAACGCACTCTAAGAACACGGCCCTTCGCTACAAAGTGGCCGGACGTTGGACTGAATATACATACGAAACGATATGGACATCCTCTGACCAGATTGCGGCAGGTCTGTCTGACTGGGGCCTGAAAGATGGCGACAGAGTCGCTCTGCTAGCACCCTCTTCTCCTGCATGGATCATGGCTTACCTCGGAGCACTCAAGAGCAACGCTATAGCAGTGCCCATTGACAAAGATCTCAAACAAGGGGAACTTCGCCATATTATTGCGGACTGTGGAGCACGGGTTCTCTTTACAGAGCAGGCCTACCTTGAAATCATCTTAGAGATTGCAGAGAGCTTGCCGAATCTTGAGAAGATCATCTTACTCAATCAGCCTAAATCAAAAAAAGGTCAAATCTCACCTCAAATTGAAAATTCTCTGGCTGCAATAATCAAAGAGTGGCATCGACTCAGCCAACATTACGAAATAAATGAATCAGACATTCAGACTTTTGAAGGATTGGCGGAAGAGTTCCAGCAACTTGTCATGCCTGCAGGAGAGGGAAAACAAGATGACAAGAAAAAGAATTTCTTTTCCAGACTTCTCAAAAACCGAGAAGAAGAAAAACCTCTTTTCTCAATAGAATCACTAGACGACTTTAAAAAAACATCTCCTCCACCTTTAACACATTGTTCACCAAACGACCCAGCAGTCATCCTTTACACGTCGGGCACAACAGGTCGATCCAAAGGAGCGATGTTAAGTCACAAGAATATTACCAGCAATGTTCAAACCGCAGCAAAGCTCTTCGAGCTTGATTCAACAATGCACACCCTCTCCTTCTTGCCAATTAACCATGTGTTTGAGCAGGTTGCCGGAGTTATCCTTCCACTTTCTGTAGGAGGGACAATTTCTTTTGCAGAGAGTGTTCGTAAATTGGGAGACAACCTTGGTGAAGTGAAACCGAACTTCTTACTTGGAGTCCCCGCTGTTTTCAGACTTTTAGCCGATCGGATGACACGTAAGATAGAAAGCCAACAGCTTTCCAAGGCTCTGTTCAAGTTCACTCCAACGCGAGGTTTGGTCACAAAGA
Organism: uncultured bacterium; assembly: GCA_965366475.1. Taxonomy (GTDB): domain Bacteria; phylum Desulfobacterota; class Desulfuromonadia; order Desulfuromonadales; family BM103; genus M0040. Next base: position 3,910 of record CBDUFN010000088.1, read on the forward strand.
AGGTACGAGAGGCTTTTGGTGGGAATCCTGTGTTCATAAGTGGTGGTGCAGCACTGGACCCTGCCGTCGCATCAACACTTATGGATTTAGGGCTTAACGTCTACCAGGGTTATGGCATAACTGAGACGTCTCCAGTCATTGCTGTTGAAACGCCAAGCGTAAAAAGACTTGGCACAGTCGGTAGACCAATGCCGGACGTTGAAGTCAAAATTCATGAGCCAAACAACGATGGTGTTGGTGAAATTTGGGCAAAAGGCCCGAACATCATGCTGGGTTACTATAATAATCAGGAAGCAACCAATGAAGTCATCACTGATGGCTGGTACCATACGGGAGACCTTGGGCGCATTGAAGAGGACGGTTACTTAAGTATCTGCGGCCGATTGAAAAACCTCATCGTCACTGCGAACGGAAAGAATGTCTATCCTGAAGAGGTCGAAAACGAAATTCTAAACAGTCCTTTCATTGCAGAAATAATGGTTTATGGCCACAAGCTTAATGATACTTCTGAAGAGGTTTACGCCATCATCTATCCCGACCAAGACGCTCTCGACGCGTATGCTTCTGAGAAAGAAACAGGGATTTTAGAACCCGCTGAAATTGAAAAGTTAATCAGACAAGAAGTTCTAGAAAGAGGCAAAACTCTGGCAGACTACAAGCGAATTAAACGTTTCACGTTGCGTGAAGATGAATTCCCCAAGACCACAACGCGCAAAATCAAGCGTTTTGTGGTGGAAGCTGACATAGACACAGAAGGATAGTTTGAAAAGGATAGAGCAGGGTCAAAGCTCGATAAACATAGCAGAAATGACTAAAAAAGGCCCCTCGAAGAGGGGCCTTTTAAGACTCAAAGACTAACTTTAGGTTTACCTAAGCAATCAGTTACGCATCTCCAGCAATACAGATAGCATCATGTGGGCAAGCAGGAATGCAAAGTCCATCCAGATCACAGAGACCATGATCAACAATGGCCTTACCTTCAATCACCTGCAAAGCCCCATGTGGGCATGCCTTAAGACATTCACCTGAGCCCTGGCATTTATTCTTATCAATGTAAATCATCATAACAACTCCTGGCACATAAAATTAACCTGATCTTTTAACAGAAATACAGGCACTTGTCAGCTAGAAGTTTTCTTGTCTGACAGACGCAAGATTGATTTATGTATAGAGTCAGAAAGCTCCACGAACATGATTCCCAAGCCATGAGGATAGTGTGGTTTCATTGGATTAGGCTTACGATTCAACCAAGTAATTTCTGCCCGGCAAGTAACCGGGGTCGCTAATCCTCCCGGAAGTTTGAACGTCAGATCAACCATTGTTCCAGCTTTCACATCGGCCTGGCTCTCAACAAACATACCGCCTCCGGAAACATCCAGACACTTGCCAGTAAACTCCTCCCCTTCGGCCGTAAAAGTAACCGGGAAGAAGCTCGGTTGTCGATGCTCACGAATACCATCAAGAAACTTTCGGCCAATTTGCAGAAAATTATGTCTGTCCAATGGCTTTGAAAGAGAGGCATCACAGCCACTTTGACGGGAAATCTCTGTTTGTTCCGCAGCGCCTTGATCACAAACAATAACGATGGGAATTGAACGAAGTTCAAAGTCTTTCTTGATCTCTTGACAACAATGAGCGCCACCGTTTTTAGGCAGAGAAAAGGCAAGGTAAACTAAATCCGGCTTCTCTTTACGGATTATAGCCATAGCACTATCACAGTCTTCGGCTTCAAGAATCTCGACAGGAGTTTTCTGTAAAAACTGACTCTCTATGGCTCTGAAAAATCGAGAATCATCAGCAAGCAGAATACGTATTTTTTTACCCATGCCCCCTCACTTGAACAGCAAGCTCAAACAACAAATCACGTCCCAAAGCAGCGACGCAGATCAGCCCCAACAGACTCAGAAATATCAATAAATTCAACTCCATATCCAAGCGGGAAGTCTTCTTTAATGATTTCATCTAAAGAATTGACCCAGGCAACTCGGCCCTGAATATCTACAGGAGTATTATTCTCATCAGGAAGGGAGAACTTTAAAGTCAAGCTCTCGCCCTTCTGTGCTGTAGGCGTGCAGTCAAGAAACATACCACCACTACTCACATCAATGCAACGACCGCTTAGGCGTCTGCCGCGACAAGTAAAATCAACCAGAATCTCACAGTTATTTCTTGGTTCTCGACGATCGATACTCAGCAAAAAACGGTGCCCAGCACCAAGGAAATGCCGACGATCAAGAGGTTTCGTCAAGAAAGCGTCCGCGCCAACAGATTTCGACCTTTCCTCACCTCCAGGAGAAGTTTGGTCTCCAATAAGCACAACAGGAATCGAAGATAAGGCTCTGTCTGCCTTTAAAGCCTTACAAGCAGCAAAACCATCCATCTCGGGCATATCAATATCCATGAAGATGAGGCTGGGGCGATGTTCTCTCGCTAGCGAAATGGCCTTCGCTGCGGAATCAGCCGTCAAGATTGAGGCTGGGGTATTGCGCAGGAATTGTGTCTCCAATTTGAGGAAAAATTCGGAGTCATCAACAAGTAAGATACAAAGGGGTGTGCCCATAAGAGGAGAAAACCTTGTCCATGAAAAAGGATGTGATCACTAAGCGTGAAGCAAAAAACTAAACAGTTACGGTGGTACCAACATTGGCAAAGAAAACTTTATTCGGGAAATGAGCGTACAGTTGAGCAGCACGTATTTGACCGGTACAGTGCGACACGCCAAGACGATCAAACTTTAGTTGTTTCAGATACTCAACCGTTGCAACAAACTGCTCATCACTCGCAGGACCCAGATGTGTACCACCGATAATCATATGGATATCAGCGTTGTCTAGCTCACAGCGAAAATGTTCTACAGTATTAATCAACCCGGAATGCGCGCAGCCAAGCAGAATAACCAGACCCTTTGACGTTTCAATAGCCAAAGCGGCATCATCAACAAAATCATCAACACCCCACCCCCTGCCATCAGATAAAGGGCGAACAAGATGGGGGTCTCCTTTTTCCAGAGGAGAGTTACGCGGGATTGCGCCACTGAAATGAAGGCCTGGCGCAATCTGTGTGATAGTGTCAAAGTGTTTAAAAGAGGCTCCCGCAGCTTCAAGCTCTTCACGTTGGTAAGGCAAGCTGATCTCTCGCTCTTCGTGTTTCCCTTGCCAGAAGCGGTCACTAAATATTTGCGAATGTGAATAGACAGGGAGAGGCCCTGAGCGTTTTAGCAGGGGCAAAAGACCGCCAGAATGATCGTAATGACCGTGACTTAGGATGACACCTTCTATTTGATTCACATCATAGTCAAGCGCGGCAAGATTATTGAGCAAGGTCTCGCCGCTACCAGTGTCAAACAACCAAGAGCCAGAAGACGTTTTTACAAGACAAGAGAAACCATGCTCCCCGCAAGCAAGAATTGGTCTTCCAACCGTATTTTCACAGACAATGGCTAAATGTAAGTTCATGGTAAAATAAATTGAATTATTAACTAAAGAAACAGGCTTCCAAGCAATCGCAGGTCAATGTTATAGTGCCTCGCACAAGCAGTCAATTCCCTTACTGCAAACAGTCTGTTATCTCTTGTTTACAGTACTAACTTAAGGAACAAACCAACATGTCAGAGACTCAAGAATCAATTCAATTAACAGGCAAGCAGAACCGCTTTTTGCGCGGCCTTGGTCACGGTTTAAAGCCTTTCGTGATGATCGGCAAGTCACACCTTAATGACGAAGTTGTTAAAGCGACGAATGATGCACTTGATACGCACGAACTGATCAAGGTTAAAATTCAAGAAGGTTGTCTGGAAGATCGCAAAGTTGTTGCTGCTGAGCTTAGTGCAGAAACAAACTCTGCCCTTGTCCAGGTTATTGGTAAAAACTTTCTTCTTTACCGACCCAGTGAGGACAGAATCATCAACCTCCCAAAGTCATGACCTGAGCTCAAACACGTTCATACGGGTCAAAGAGTCGTTTGTATTCATCAAGAGCATAGCGATCAGTCATACCGGCAATATAGTCACAAACAACCCGCTCTCGACCATACTCTTCATATTTTTCTTGATAACTTGTCGGCAACAAAGTCGGATTCTGAATATAGCTCTCAAAGAGCATCGTCAGAAAGCGCTCCGCTTTAATGCGCATGCGCTCGACTTTGTAATGCCGATAGAGATTCTTGTATAAAAACCGTTTCAACTCTCGATTCCGATCAGCAGTATCACTACTGAACATAACCAGATTAGCAGAGTGACTTCTTACAGCCTCTTGAGAGTTAACATTCATTGCTGAAATATTAGCTGAAGTCTGTTCAACCAGATCTAGAATCAGAAAACCTATTAAATGACTGATGGTCTGTAAGGTCTGACGGTCTTCAGGGAGCGAGGGATACTTTGTTTTTACCTTGGCGTAAGTCTCGGCCCAAAGGTCAATTCCCATCAAACCTTGTGGGTCGAGATAACCGGCTTTGAGTCCATCATCGATGTCATGATTGTTATATGCAATTTCGTCTGCCAGATCTATAATCTGGGCTTCCATGGTGGGCCTCAAGTCCGGACAATATTCTTCAAAGCCGGAACCATCAGGGAGATCGTAATCAGAAGAATGTTTAACAATGCCTTCCCTCACTTCCCAACTTAGGTTCAATCCATTAAAATTCGGATAGCGCTCCTCGAGATGCTCAACAATTCTGAGGGATTGGCGATTATGCTCAAAACCACCGTAAGTGGACATTAAACGGTTAAGAACCTCTTCACCGGTATGCCCAAACGGCGTGTGTCCAAGATCATGTGACAGCGCCAGAGTTTCCACCAAATCTTCATTGAGATGCAAGCGACGCGCTATACCACGACCGATCTGGGCGACTTCCAGAGAATGGGTCAGTCGCGTCCGGTAATAATCACCTTCGTGATTAACGAACACTTGGGTTTTATATTCGAGGCGTCTGAATGCAGCAGAATGGATGATTCGATCGCGATCGCGTTCATAGGCAGGACGGTCGTCCTTATAAACTTCTTCATACTTCCGCCCGCGGGATGTTTCACTATGGGCAGCATATTCAGCAAGGTCCTGTCGTTCCATGAATCCCTCCAATAATTGACTATCATTTAAGCCTTGTCACGTGCTTTATGTCAAGGCCGATTACGCAGCCATCAGCTTGACCATAATAACCTGTTGTGCTAGTTTTTTTCATACCTTACGTATGCATATATTATTTTTAAACGAAGGAATTTCATGCGTGTCATAGCTGGAAGTTTACGGGGCAGACGCCTTGCAACATTCATGGGTCGTGATGTTCGTCCAACACCGGACAGAGTTCGGGAGGCCCTCTTCAGCATCCTGCAGAGCAGACTGGGTGATTTTTCAGGACTAAAAGTCCTCGACCTCTATGCCGGTTCTGGCGCTCTGGCCATCGAAGCCTTAAGCCGTGGAGCTTCTTCTGCCTGCCTGGTTGAAAAAGCTACCAGCTCTACAGAGCTTATTAAAAACAACCTTGAACTCTGTCACCTTTCAGATCAAGTGAGCGTGATCAACCGAGAAGTATTACCCGCACTCAGTACATTCAAGGAGCGTTCTTTTGATGTCATTTTTCTCGACCCACCTTATGGTCAGGGCTTGGCTGAGAAGACTTTATCAGCGATAGAAAATCATAAGCTACTACGCAAAGAAGGCATCCTTTGCGCAGAAACGGGCACTGACGAAAACTTGCCCGAATCAGTAGGCCAGTTACAGCAAATAGACCACCGCCGCTATGGCTCAGTTGTGGTAAGCTTGTACGGTTATGAATCTTAACGAGAGGCAAAAATGAGTAAGCACACAGCAGTCTACCCAGGTTCATTTGACCCGATCACTTATGGTCACCTTGATATCATTGAGCGTGGTCTTGAAGTTTTTGATAAGATTGTTATCACGGTCGCACGTAATTCTGAGAAGAAAAGCCTATTCACCGTCGAAGAACGAATCCGTCACATCAAGGAAGCCGTCGGTAACAACCCTCGTGTATCCGTTGACACCTTCGAGGGTTTGCTTGTTGATTATGCAGCAAACAAGGGCGCTAAAGTTATTCTTCGCGGTTTACGAGCAGTCTCTGACTTCGAATACGAATTCCAGATTGCCCAGATGAACCATAATCTCAAGAGTGAGATTGAGACTGTCTTCATGATGACTTCGGTCCCATATGGATATTTAAGTTCGTCCATTGTCAAAGAAGTCGCAGGTCTAAAAGGTTCGGTTGAAAGCCTTGTCCCGCCGGTCGTGTGGCAGGCGTTGATTGAAAAGTTTGGCAAGGCAGACAAGAACGAATAAATGGAGGCTGCATGATTACTCGTGAAATGACTATTGCTGCAATCATCGCAAAACACCCTGAGACTATCAGCGTTTTTCGTTCATTCGGGTTGGATTGTATGGATTGCCAGATCGCCGACTACGAAGAGGTGGAACACGGTGCTGGTGTTCACAACGTAGATATCAACAAGCTTCTTAAAGCCTTAAATGACGCGACCAGAAAATCGGAGTAAAAGGTAGAAATCGGTATCTGAACCGACTAAAAGTCCCTTATTCTGCCTTCCCCACCGCATACCAAATATCCTTAGGTGATGTTGCAACAGCACGTACGGAAAGCCTATACGCCTTGCCATCAAGCCTCCTGTAAACCGTTCAACAAAAAAGCTGCATTGAACTTAGATCCTGACCTGACAAATGTCATTGATCGTCGATTTTCAGCCCTAGTTTTTGAGCTCGATGTTTCCAGAGATTACGCGCAAAGAGCTGCATATCCTCGTTATCATCGAACTCATCAATGATCTCCAGGC
>CBDUFN010000089.1:0-10658 GCA_965366475.1 uncultured bacterium
CCAAGTTGACGAGCCAGTTTTACGCAGAGATTAGCGTGAATCTCCGGGCAGTGTCGCAGCATTGCATTAAAGTCGTGTTTTTTGAGTTGTAGGGTCTGTACGGAGGTTTTTGCAACCACGTCCGCAGTCCGTGGTTCTCCCGTTAGCATGGCACGTTCGCCGAAGGTTTCGCCTGCACCAAGTTTTGCGAGCATGTGCCCTTTGCCAAGGTCGTCTTTGAGTTTGACTTCAACTCGGCCGGAAAGAATGAAATAGAGCGCCTCTGTTGGCTCGGCCTGACGGAGAATTTTGTCTCCCTGTCCGTGATGGCAAAGAGTGAGATGCTTGCGCAACTCTTCTAGACGCTGGTCGTCAATACCATCAAGAATGTGAATGGTGCGTAGTTCGTCGAGACTGCAGACGGGAATATTTTTATGGGCAGTGAGCATCTTTGTCTTATTGAGCAAGAAGGGTGCCGTGTCCTCATTTCTTTGTGGCGTCGTAGAATGCGTCATTAGCAATTTGTTAAAATTGGTAAAAGGTCAATATGATGCTTTATCAGGCCATAATGATACATGCTGGTCTGATTCTCGTGGTCTTGTCTTCAGGAGAATATGCTTCTTGATTGGCACAGGACATGACGGTATGGTGACCGCTCATTTATTATTGATTTTGTTGGCACACCCGTACTGCATCACTTTGTGAGGCTCTTCCCCAATGGCTCAACCAACCGATCCTGGTCAAACTCTTCACGAAATTTTTGGATATAGTGAATTTCGGCCTCAGCAGAAGGAGATCGTTGAAACCTTGATCTCGGGTTCTGATGCTTTTGTTCTGATGCCAACTGGCGGTGGTAAATCACTCTGTTATCAGATTCCCGCGTTGCACAGAGAGGGCGTAGCCATTGTTGTTTCTCCCTTGATTTCTCTTATGAAGGATCAAGTGGATGCTCTGGTCGCCAACGGCGTTAAGGCTGCTTTCTATAATTCCTCCCTTAAGGCTGAGGAATCGCGACAGGTTTTAGCCAAGCTGCATGACGGTGACCTGGACCTTCTCTATGTCGCTCCAGAGCGCCTGCTCAGTGACAGTTTTCTTGAGCGACTGAAAAGTTTGACAGTCGCCCTGTTTGCCATTGATGAAGCCCATTGTGTTTCACAGTGGGGACACGATTTTCGCCCCGAATACGTTCGGCTAGGACAGTTGCGAGAACATTTTCCCGAAGTGCCTATGATCGGCCTGACGGCGACAGCGGATCCCCAGACGCGTCAGGATGTGTTGCAGCGTTTGGGTTTAGCCAAGGCAAAATGTTTCATTGCTGGTTTTGATCGACCTAATATTCGTTATACCGTGGTCGCAAAACAGAAGCCCTTTGATCAATTGCGCGGTTTTCTTGATGACCATCAGAAGGAAGCCGGGATTGTTTATGCCCTTTCACGTAAGCGGGTCGAAGAGGTCGCCGAGCGTTTGGCGGCTGCCGGCTTTAAGGCCCGTGCTTATCACGCTGGCTTGGGAGATAAGGAACGGAAAAAAGTACAGGAGATGTTCCTGCGTGATGATATTGACATTGTCGTAGCCACAGTCGCTTTTGGTATGGGGATTGATAAACCTAATGTGCGCTTTGTCGTTCATTATGATCTGCCTAAAAATATCGAAAGTTATTATCAGGAAACCGGTCGTTCGGGTCGTGACAGCCTGCCAGCTGAAGCCTTGTTGCTGTTTGGTTATGGTGACATCGCAATCAGTCGTGGTTTGATCGAGAAAAGCAACAACCCCGAACAGAAGCGGATTGAGCTACACAAGTTGCAAGCGATGGTTGGGTTTGGGGAAGCTCAAACGTGTCGACGCAAAGTTCTACTCGGTTATTTCGGTGAGCGTTTGGAAGAGGATTGTGGCAATTGTGATGTTTGTCTTAACCCGCCGGAAACTTACGATGCGACGGTTGACGCACAAAAAGCCCTTTCGTGCGTTTATCGCGTCGGCCAGCGTTTTGGCGTCGGTCATGTGGTCGACGTTCTGCGTGGCGCTCAAACACAGCGTGTATTAGATCTTAAGCATGACACCTTGTCGACTTATGGTATTGGTGCTGAGAAGGTCGCTGACGCTTGGAGTAGCTTGATTCGACAACTGATCCATCGAGGTTATCTGGTGCAGGATGTCGCTAGTTATTCGGTGTTGAAGTTAACTGAAGCAGCGCGACCTCTCTTGCGTGGTGAGGAGCAATTGGTTTTGGCCAAGCCGCGTATTCGTGTCAAAACGTTGCAGAAAAAAGGTCGCCCACAAGTTGGAGATTTTGATTACGATGACGACCTTTTCGATGCCTTGCGGGTACGACGAAAGCGTTTGGCTGATGACGCCGGTGTGCCGCCGTATGTCATTTTTGGTGATGCGACCTTGGCAGAAATGGCTGCGAAGATGCCGACAGATGAAGCGGGCCTGCTCGCAATTAATGGTGTCGGTAAGCACAAGCTACAGCGTTTCGGCACTGAATTTATCGACGAAATCATCAGCTATATGTGCCGTTGATTTTTGTCGGTGCCAGATGTTTTGTCAAAAATATAAAAGGCGGTGCCGATACGGTTCCGCTTTTTTACATTACGGGCCTTTTTGATCTAGTGAGGCAGATGATGCATTGTGCGGCGGATCCAGTCAAGGCGACGTTTTTTGGGAACCGTAAAGTCAAGTGTGATCGGGGCGCTGTCACGAAGCGGTTTTTCTATGCGTGATTCTTCTGGAATCCAGTCTGATGCCTGATGTGCCATATCTTCATAGGCAGTCTCACGGATAGAATGGAACAGGTTTTTTGATGCTTTGGCGATAAATAGTGGGAGAATAGTCATTTTTTTTACCTCATTTCTCTGGAGCCTCTCGACCTTCATCTGAAAGAGAAAGTGCTCTGTGTTGAAGTAATGGTAAGACCACTTATTCGCCTAGTCAACAGGCGTTTTTTTGTAAAATGCTGTTTTTAAAAGGGAAAGTGTCCTAAAGCCCAGAAGATTAGCGGGCATTGGGTCGTCACCTTTCTCTAAATAAAATGTAAAAAAATACCTTTTGTTGGTTTTTGAGACAGTGTCTTTGGTGTATTCGCTATCTTTTACATAAAAAACATTGTGCGTGATCCTTCTTTTTTGTTCAGTTTTATCTGTTTCCAGTCTCTCTGGAGGGGCATCGTCTCAGGATTTGTCCGGCATGGGGTTAATTTCAAAACCACTTAAATTTTAATTCGAATAAGACCTGAATTGATTAATAAAAAAGCCTGAAGCAAAATTGCTCCAGGCTTTTTCTTGTGAAGAAGGGTCTTAAAGAATCAATCTGTGTAGTCAGCTAAAAAATCCATGGCTTCCTCAACGGTGTCAAAAAGGTAAAATCTCCGTTTGCTGAACATCGCCACTGCGTTGAAGACGACCTTATAGAGACCTGTTACGCCAACAATGGCTCCGGCCTGAACATAAGGTGTGTTGTCGCGGGCCACCTCTTTGAGTTTTGAAATCGTCTCGCCACTAAAAGCACTCCCGCCAGAAATAGTCAGCGTTAGTACTGATTTCTCAGGTTGTTTACGTACCTGCAGGATGCACTCCTCGATGATTTGGTTCATCTCGTCGAGTGTGGCGTTTCTGCAGTCCATTGTAAAAATTTGTTTCCCTTTGTGTTCAACGAATTTAGCTCGATCCATTCTGGAGACTCCTAAAAAGACAGATTAGCTACTTCCTCTTCTTATAGTAACCGTCATAAGGTCCTGTGTGCAAACAAGAAGACGATTTTAAACGACAAGAGGGAATGGATTTTAATCCATTCCCTCTTGTCGTGCTTATTTATCCAACCTTCAGCAGGTTGTTGTGACTCCAGAGGAGTTTAAATAATTATAGTTGTTCTGGTCCGTTCCTGTTTCTGTTTATTGTTGCTCTGGAACAATTTTTGCCGCCAGTTGGGCGGCCACGATGATCATGATGTAACCGAACAGGGGCATGATCAGGTAGTCTCCCGGCCCTTGTACAAAACGGGGCATGGTGAAACCAGAAAACCAGCTGCTACCGATGAAAGCCAAACTACCAATGACAGTCGAAATTTTAAGCATAATAAGACTCCTTATCGTTTTCTTATGTCCAGGAACGGTATTGATGGACACGATAAGTCAACTGTATTGCATCAGGTATGCCATTTTATTACACATTCGGTATGCTCTGGATGTGTCTGAAATGACAAGGGTTGTGAGAGTGTTTTAATGGCAGAGACGCTGTTTTGAAGAGTAATACGGCAAAAGAGGGTCCTTTTTGTCCCTCTCGTGGTCAAAACGCTACAATGGCGTGGTTAGCAAATTCGTGGCAACTGTTCTCCAGCGAGCATCTCTATGGCACGGAGTCCACCAATGGAGGTTTGCAGCCGAACTTTACCGTCTGCTATGGCCGTGACTTCACCTATGATCGCTGCTTGCTTTCCGTATTTGTGACTGGACATGATGGCAAGAGCCTGATCGGCGGCTTCTGGAGCAACGAAAGCAAGTAGTTTGCCTTCATTTGCAACAAAGAGTGGGTCAAGACCGAGAATGGCACACGCTCCACCGACCGATCGGTCTATGGGCAGTGAGCTCTCTTGAAGGGTGATTTCAACCTGAGACTGCAGGGCGATTTCCTTGAGCGTTGTAGCAACTCCACCACGGGTCGGATCTCGCAGAGTGTGCAGTTGCTCGCCAAGTTGCTCAACCAATGATGAAACCATGCTGTTAAGGGGGGCGCTGTCGGTCGTGATGTTACTCTCGAGCTCCAGACCCTCGCGGCTGGCGAGAACCGCCATACCGTGATCACCGATGGTACCGTTTATCAGGATTTTATCTCCAACCTGAGCATTTACACCGGAAATTTGCAAATCATGCTCAATGACACCGATGCCAGAGGTGTTGATGAAGAGTTTATCGGCTTTTCCGCGTGGAACGACCTTGGTGTCGCCAGTGACGATTTTGACATCGGCTTGCTGTGCGGCATCACGCATGCTCTCGAGGACTTTTCTCAGGCTTTCAACGGCCAGTCCTTCCTCAATAATCAGGCCTACGCTGATTGCAATTGGCTTGGCGCCGGCCATGGCCAAATCGTTGACTGTACCGTGAATGGCCAAGTCCCCAATGTTTCCGCCAGGAAAGAAAATCGGATCTACGACGTAGGAGTCTGTTGTAAAAGCCAGTCGCCCCTTGGGTTGGTCCAGTACCGCGGCATCATTCTGATCGCGTTGGCCAATTCCGGAAAGGATCGGAACAATCAAACTATCGAGCAATTCATGACTGAGTTTACCACCACTACCGTGGCCAAGCAGGATTACATCAGCTTTCAATTCAAACTCCAGAAATTTTGTTAGTTTTGATACTGGGGGCTTATGTACCGTATTTGTACTCGGCTGCGCAGGTTCCTTCACTCGAAACCATACAGGCTCCTACCGGGTCTTCCGGTGTACAGATGGTTCGGAAGAGGGGACAGTCGGTGGGACGGACTTTCCCTTTGAGAATTTCGCCGCAAAGGCAGCCTTTATGTTCGACTGCTGTTTCCACTTCAACCGGCAGTTGAACTGATGCATCGAAGCGCGTGAATTCGGGTCTCAATCGCAACCCACTGTCAGGAATGTCACCAATGCCTCGCCAGCGTGCATCTCCCGGTTCAAAGACCTTTTGAAGCAGCTGCTGTGCCTTGAGATTGCCGTCTGCTTTGACCACCCGCCGATACTGGGTTTCAACACGTGCTTCACCGGCAACCACTTGTTTGGCCAACATCAATACGCCTTGCAGCACATCAAGAGGTTCAAAGCCTGTGACGACACAAGGAACCTGGTAATTGTCGACAAGGGGTTGATAAGCGTTGGCTCCAATGATTGCAGAAACATGGGCTGGGCAAAGATAGCCGTCAACCTGAAGTTCCGGATCACCAGCCAGGGCAGCCATAGGGCCAGGCATGGTTTTATGCGAACAGAGGACGTAAAAATTGTCGAGGTTCTTGTTTGCTGCAGTAATGACGGCACCGGCAACAGTGGGGGTGGTGGTCTCAAAGCCAACGCCGAGAAAAACCACATCGCTGTTTGGATTTTTCTCCGCGAGAGCAACGGCATCAAGGGGTGAATAAACGATCTTGATGCTAGCACCTCTGGCTTGTTCGTGGAGCAGGCTGGATGAAGAGCCGGGAACACGAACCATATCGCCAAAGGTGGCAATAATGGTCTTTGGCCTGCGTGACAGGGCAACAGCTTGGTCAACAAAACCGACCGGGGTAACGCAGACAGGGCAACCGGGGCCCGAGATTAATCGAATCTGCTCAGGTAATAAGGCGCGGATGCCATGCTGATAGATCGCCATGGTGTGAGTGCCGCAGACTTCCATGAACGTCATGGTGTCATCGTAGCCGTCTATCGTCTGGCGAATGGCTACCAGCTGAATTTTGGCAAGTTCTGGGTCACGGTATTCGTTCTGGTGCTTCATTCTGCGGTTAAACCCATGTCGAGAGCTTCTCGTAGTGCCTTTAAGGTCAATTGTGCTTCATCGTCATCGATCTTCTCAATCGCAAAGCCGGCATGAATAAGGACATAGTCGCCCACTTTGACATCGTCGAGCATCATCAGGCTGGCTTCACGCTGTACGCCGTCAATTTCACAGGTCGCCACTTCGTTTTCAATCGTTTTGACTTGCATCGGTACGCCAAGGCACATTCGCTCTCTCCTTCGTCATTCGCTCTCGTAGCGCGTTGCGCGTTGCAAGTAGCGAGAAAAGTCTTATTCGCAATCCGCGTCTCGCGTCCCACGTTCCGTGTTTCTAGTTGATCCCCTGAGTCAACCATCCATACCAATCCTGCATGCCCTCTCCTTCGTCATTCGCTCTCGTAGCACGTGGCGAGTAGCGCGTGGCGAGAAAAGTCTTATTCGCGTCCCGCGTCCCGCGTCCCGCGTTTCTGGTTGATCCCCTGAGTCAACCATCCATACCAATCCTGCATGCCCTCTCCACTATGACACGATAATTCAATGATTTTGATCTTTGGATTTACCTGCCGGGCAAAGGACTTACACTGTTCAATGTCGAATCTTAAGTAGGGAAGGAGGTCAATTTTGTTGATCAGCATCAGGTCGGCAGCTTGAAACATTTGCGGGTACTTTAGCGGCTTGTCTTCTCCCTCGGTGACCGAGAGGACCGCAACTTTATGGTCTTCACCAAGGTCGAAAGATGCAGGACAGACCAGATTTCCAACATTTTCGATCATAAGGATATCTGTTGCTGAAAGATCAAAGTTCTCGACTCCATGTCCAACCATATGCGCATCTAGATGGCAACCCGTACCTGTGTTGACTTGTTTGACTGGGACGCCAGTTGCTGCAATCCGGTCTGCATCATTGTCTGTTTGCTGATCTCCTTCAAGAACGGCGAAGCTTATTTGCCCCTTGAGGTCTGTCAAGGTTCGTTCGAGGATAGACGTTTTGCCGGATCCGGGAGAGCTGACCAGGTTGAGTGTAAAGAGTTGATGTGCTGAAAAATGTGCTCTGTTGCCCGTTGCCAGCCTCTGGTTTTTGGCCAGCAAGTTTTCTTCAACACGAATTTTGCGGGAAGCGTGGTCATGCGTATGATCATGCTCAGGCTGGGGCGGTGCGCAGCCGCAATCGGTACACATAGCTAGTCTATCTCCATTTCTATAAGAGCCATTTCCTGGCCTTTGATGATGTCTAATGCGTAACTTCCACACGCGGTGCAGCCGTCAAGCAGGTTCTCCATTTCGCACTCTTTGTTGCATTGCTGACAACGGCCGAGACCAGGTATGTAATGGATCTCAAGCGTGGCTCCTTCGGCGATGGTGTCTTTGGTACAGGCTTCGAACGCAAACTCTATGGCGTCAGGAATGACTCCAGAAAAGGCGCCGATTTCCATTGTAACACTCGTGATCACTGTGGCGTTCTCGCGACGTGCGTGTTCTTCGGCAATTTCTATGAGGCTTTGAGTCAAGCTAAGTTCGTGCAAAGATTTTATCCAAAAAGTAGAGTTGTCCGAAAATTCGGACTGTTTTTATTGCTAGTGCCAGTTTCAATATAATGAAAGCATTGAACAAAAAGCAAGAGCCAGAGAAGCAAAGGGTCAAAATGATACATTTTACTGTGCAAGAGCCTTGCCGAACAATTCAGCTTTCTGTTAGATTGCCTCCAACTTGCTGGAAAAGGGACTGAATTAATGACGATAAATAAAGGTCTTGTCTATATTTGTGACTCACAGGCTGAAGCTCAGGAACATCTCTCTCGTGTCCTCACTGCTGGAGGATATACTGCTGAAATCTTTGCCACTGGCGCACAACTTCTCAAGGCTCTTGGCGACAGCCATGGTGCGCCACCGGACATTGTCTTGATCGATGCTTCTCTCGAAGAGGACAGTCTTGAAATGTTAGGGCAGGTCAAGGCCCGATCTAAAGATCTGCCTGTTGTGATCTTAAGCGCTTATGCTTCGGTGAAAAGCGCTGTGAGTTTCCTTAAGAAGGGTGCTTGTGATTATTTGGTCAAGCCAGTCTTGAGTGAAGAACTGATGCAACTGCTTGCTCAGTGGATTGATCGCCGCAGATTGGTTGCTGAGAATCGCTCTCTGCGTGCAGAGGTGCAACGGCGCTTTGACCCCAGCCAGGTTGTCTTCAAAAGTGAAGGATTTTCTAAGGTGCTGACTCTGGCTAACCGGGTCGCTGCCAGCGAGGCCAGTGTCTTGATTCTCGGCGAAAGCGGTGTTGGTAAGGAGTTGGTTGCTTCAACCATTCATTATGGAAGCGATCGTGGGGATCGTCGTTTTCTGACGATCAACTGTGCGGCCTTAACGGACACTCTTTTAGAGAGTCAGCTCTTCGGTCATGTTAAGGGCTCTTTTACGGGGGCCTCAAGCACCCATCGAGGGCTTGTAGAAGAAGCAAATAGCGGTACTTTGTTCCTTGATGAGATTGGTGACATCAGCCCTGCATTACAGGCGAAGCTTCTGCGATTGCTCCAGGAGAAAGAGTTTCTCCCGGTCGGTTCAACCAGAGTTCAACATGCCGATGTTCGTTTTGTTGCCGCCACCAATCGTGATCTCGAGGCCGCTGTGAACAACGGAACTTTCCGTGAAGATCTATACTACCGGCTCAACGTGATCACTTTGAATGTGCCCCCTTTGCGTGAGAGGCTTGATGACGTTAAGCCCTTGGCGGAATTTTTTGTCACACGTTATGCTTCGGTTGCGGGGCAACAGATTTCCTCTTCAGTTATGGACCTTTTGCAGGCTTATCCCTGGCCGGGCAATGTTCGTGAACTTGAGAACGTCATGGAGATGGCCTGTATCCTCTCGGATGGAGAAACCTTGCAGCCGGATCATCTGGCTGTGCGGGTAAAGCAAGGTGTTGCGACGAGTTTTACCTTGCCACAAACCCAGATGACACTTGATGAGGTTGAGCACCTTTATATTGAGCAGGTTTTTCAACAGACGAACTACCACAAGGTGAATACCTCGAAAATCCTTGGTGTGTCGAGGAAGACCCTTGATCGTAAGCTCAAACAATACTCTATCTCTCGCGACGAATAATTTTTTGTTTCGTCTTCCTTTCCGTATGACTTAATCCATGTGCCAGTACACACTTCAGGACAAAACGATACAAGCTGTATCCTTTTGTCCTGAAGCCCCCTCTGCTCCATCTCTCTCGATTTATCATAAAAAGACTTAATCTGCAGTTCTAGTGGCGTTTACAGCTTTTTTAAATGTTCGGCACACTCCTTGCCATTGTTGAGGGATGCGTCACTTCGCTACATGAAGATAAGTGACATATACCTTGAAGAGGAGAGAATGCATGTCAAATCGTATCGTTATTGATCCGGTGACTCGGATTGAGGGTCACCTGAAAATTGAAGCGGTCGTCGAAAACGGAGTGGTGAAAGAAGCCCAAAGCTCCGGAATGATGTACCGCGGACTGGAAAACATTCTGCGCGGTCGCGACCCCCGTGATGCTGCACGTCTGATGCAGCGCATCTGCGGTGTTTGTCCCACGTCCCATGGCCTTGCTGCCGCTTATGCGCTGGACGAAGTTTACAACGTTAATGGGAACATCACCGACAATGGGCGGATTTTGCGAAATCTGATCCAGGGAGCGAACTTCCTTCAGTCGCATATTCTGCACTTCTACCAATTGGCGGCTCTCGACTATGTCGATGTCACGGCTGCTGCTGACTACAAAGGCTCTGATCCGGCTCTTAACAAGGTGAAGGATTTTATTGCGCGTGGTCACCTTGGGCCTTTTGTGCCTCGTTACGAGGGCGATTATCGCTTGTCGAAAGAGCAGAATCGTACTGCTGTTGCACACTATGTCGAAGCTCTTAACATGCGTCGTTTGGCTCATGAAGCGACGGCCATCTTCGGTGGCAAGATGCCACATAATATGTCGATTGTGGCCGGCGGCTGTACTGCAGCACCTTCGGTTGATTCGATTGCCAGCTTCCACTGGAAGATCAATCAACTAATTGAATTTATCGACAACTCCTACTTGCCAGACGTGCTGATGGTTGCAGGACAATATAGCGACTACTTCGGTATTGGCGATGGTTGTGGCGAGTTCATGTCGTTTGGTTGTTTTGATCTCGACAGCGATCCGGATCTGACCAAGCGTCAACGCTTCCTGCCTCAAGGTCTGATCAGCATTAAAGATCTCAAGATGCGTCGACTTGATCCG
>CBDUFN010000090.1:0-10524 GCA_965366475.1 uncultured bacterium
GGTGGAATCATGGTCGTGACTCTGTGGTTTTCGAAAAAATCACGGACAGTCACCGAAACCGAGCTCAGTCTCAGCCAGCAGGAAGAAGGCAACGAGCGTTTTGAATCAATTTTTCTTTCCCGGGCGATTGTTCGCTTGGTGTTGAATATCTCCGATACGGCACGATTGGTACTGCCTAAGGGCCTACGAAACTGGATCAGCCATCGGCTCGATACCGATGCGGCACCGAGTGCCATCGTTGACGGACAGAAACCTTCTTTCGACCTGTTGCGTGCATCGGTCAATTTGATGGTTGCCAGCGCCGTGGTCTCTTATGCAACCTCCAATAAATTGCCACTCTCCACAACTTACGTAACCTTCATGGTTGCCATGGGAAGTTCTTTTGCTGACCAGGCCTGGGGTCGTGAAAGTGCGGTTTATCGTATTACCGGTGTTCTGACTGTTATCGGCGGTTGGTTCATGACGGCTGTCATTGCTTCGAGTTCTGCGGCACTCTTCGCCACAGTGATTTTCTATGGTGAAGGCTTTGGCGTTGTGGCTCTCTTGCTGTTAGCTGGAGCTCTGATCTGGAATGCTCATCGCAAGCATAAGGCCTTGCAGGAAGAAGCGAGCCATGAGAAGGTTTTCAATCTTAAGTCGGTTGAGAGTCCACAGGAAAGTGTCGAAACGACTTTCGAGCATATGGGCTTTTTGCTACAAAAAATCCGTATCTCACTCGACAATACTCTCGATGCGCTCTTTAAACAGGATTTTGACCGTTTGGGAGTAGAGCGGAAAAAACTCATAAAATCTCAACGGTGGTCGAATATTCTCAGCGCCAACGTTTTTAAAGTAATGCGTTTGCTGGGGCAGCAGGGCGGGGTGACCTCGCACCAGTACCCGCAGACGATTCGACGTTTGCAGAAACTTGCAGACGGGCATCGCGATATTGTTTTGCGTGCTTATACTCACATAGGCAATCACCATAAGGGCCTGCTGCCGGTGCAGATAGAAGAGCTCGAGCAGGTTCGTATCAAGCTGCATGAGATTCTCCTTGAAGTCGAGGAGACGATCAGCCATAAGCAGATCGCTGACCTTGAAAGTCTGCGTAAAAAAGATAGTGAGCTGAGGGCTTTTGCAAAAGAACTGAATGATCGTGGATAATTCGTCAAAGACGCGTCTGAGTATTCTCTACTACGGTATTGTGGGCAATGCGATGATGCTCTCAAAACAAAATCTGGAATTACTGGAAATCTTTGACACCTCTTTTGGTCAATTTGACTCTTCGAAAAAAATCGATTAATGCGACGTTGTTCCTGACGTATAGATTATTTAAGGCCACAGTGCTTATGAGCATTGTGGCCTTTTTTTCTCCTCGGACAAAATCAAGCACGCCATCTTTTTAATCTCATATTTGAGATTTTCCCCCTTGCCTTCTAATCTTCTCTCTACAAAGAGAAAAAACCTGCACGATGGAGTGTAAAGGCACTTTCCGTGAGACGCATTTTGATATATCTTGCTTGATGTTTATTTATTGTCCTTTCAATGTTGCTCACACCATTGTTCATCTTTTATTAAGGGAGAAAGACATGAAAAAGATTTGTATGCTGCTTTGCCTGTTCGCGGTCTGCACCGTTCTATCAGCCGGTTCCGCCTTTGCTGAAAAAATTAAGGTTGCCGGCATTTATACACAGCCGATTCAACAGAAATGGGATGCGGTTCTCCACAAAGGTTTGTTGAAAGCTCAGGAAGCAGGTTCCATCGAATATGTCTATTCTGAAAAAGTTGCGAATACCGATTATATCCGTGTGTTGCGTGAGTACGCTGAAAGTGGAGTCAAGCTCGTCGTTGGCGAAGCCTTTGGTATCTCTCGCGAGGCGCATAAGGTTGCCAAGGATTACCCCGGTGTGGCTTTTTTGATGGGGGATTCTTTCGGGCCTGAAGGCGAGAACTTTGCTGTTTTTGATAATTACATCCATGAGCCTTGTTACCTGATGGGTATCATTGCTGGTTCGATGACGAAAACCAATAAGATTGGTATGGTCGGTGGTTATCCGATCGGTGAGGTCAATCGTCTTTTTAACGCATTTATGGATGGTGCTCGTTCGGTTAATCCCGGCGTTGAGTTTAAAGTCTCCTTCATCGGTTCCTGGTACGATCCACCAAAAGCCAAAGAGTTTGCTTTTGCTCAGGTTGAGTCCGGTGTTGACGTGCTTTATGCCGAGCGTGCCGGTGTTGTTGATGCCGCGCGCCAGCAGGGCATTATTGCCTTCGGCAACGTTAATGACATGAATAAGGAAGAAAATGGCACAGACGTGGTCGTGACTTCGGCTATGTGGCATATGGAAGCTGCGATTGCCAACGCGATTGCCTTGGTCAAGCAAGGCACGTTTAAAGCAGAGGATTACCGCGAGTGGACAATGATGGCTAAAGGTGGCGCTTCTCTGGCTCCTTACTATGAGTTTGACGCGAAAATTCCTGCCGCCGCCAAAGCTAAAGTTGAAGCCGTCAAAGCTCAAATTCTGGCTGGCAGCATGACTATCACGATCAACGATGAAGAGCCTAAATCGACTTTCTAAAGTTCAATCATTATAGTTAGGTACACTCAAGGGCCTGCCGTTATAGAGACTTTCTGTAGCGGCAGGTCTGCTGCTTTAAGTTAAGGACAATGTCGTGTCTCGAAAAATCGTATTGAGTCTCAACAACATCAGTAAAAGCTTCGGTCCTTTGCTGGCCAATGATGCCATCGCCCTGGATCTGGCCGAAGGAGAAGTTCTGGCCCTTCTTGGCGAGAACGGTGCCGGTAAGACGACGCTGATGAATATTCTTTTCGGGCACTATGTGGCCGATGAAGGTTCAGTAACGGTTTTCGATGAGGAGTTGCCGCCGGGAAAACCGCGTGCCGCTATCGACTCTGGCGTGGGTATGGTGCACCAGCATTTTACTCTGGCAGATAATTTGACCGTTCTGGATAATATCATTCTCGGTACTGAACCTATCTGGGGGCTCAGACAACACAAGCGCCGCGCACTCGCCAAACTTGCTCAACTCTCTTCTGAATTTGGCCTGATCGTTGATCCGAAAGCCCAGGTTCGCGATCTGTCGGTTGGTGAAATGCAGCGGGTTGAAATTCTCAAAGCGCTCTATCGTGATGCGCGCATCCTGATTATGGATGAACCGACCGCGGTTCTGACTCCTCCAGAGGTTGACAGCCTGTTTGTCACCTTACGTCAGTTGATTAAGCGCGGACTGGCCGTTATCTTCATCTCTCATAAATTAGCAGAAGTCATGGCCATCAGTGACCGGGTTGCGGTTCTACGCAACGGCAAGGTGGTTCTTGAAGCTGAAACGCAATCGACCAGTCGTGAAGCTCTTGCGGAAGCGATGGTCGGGCGTAAAATCCCTGAGCCAAAAAGGGTTCCGCAAGATGTTGGCGAAATTCTTTTAAGTTTGGATAATGTCACGATTTCAGGCCCTCATCAGAAACCATTGCTCGATTCAGCCAGCATGAATATTCGTGCAGGTGAGATCGTTGGCATTGCTGGCGTCTCTGGTAACGGGCAAGCTCAACTGGCTGATTTACTCTCCGGCTTACAGAAACCGGATAAAGGACATCTGACTCTGCGCGGCTGCGGAGAATTGAATCCAAGTCCTACGAGTATGGTTAAACAAGGTGTTGGTCGGATTGTAGAAGATCGCAATGGTCTTGGTCTGATCGGTGACATGACCATCGCGGAAAATCTGGCCTCAGAGAATTACCGGGACAAGCAATTTTCACGCTGCGGATTTTTGCGATTCAATGCGATTCAAGCTTATGCCAGTCAGTTGATAAAATCCTTTGATGTCCGTTGTCCGGGGATTTCCGCTCAAGTGCGCAAGTTGTCCGGCGGCAATATGCAGAAACTGGTTCTGGCCAGAGTTCTGTCGAAGAAACCAAAGGTGATCCTCGCCCATCAACCGACCTGGGGGTTGGACGTTGGTGCCACAGCTTACGTGCACGAGCAACTACTTGAAGCGCGTCAACGTGGCGCCGGGATCTTACTGATCTCTGAAGACCTTGACGAACTTCTCGAGCTCAGTGATCGTATTCAAGTTATTTATCATGGCCAACTCAGTGAGTCGCTCGATCCAGAGAATATCTCTTTGCAGGAATTGGGCTTGCTTATGAGTGGCCAGCAGACTTTGGCCGCCAAGGCGGCATGATCCGCTTTTATACAAGGATTTCTTTTCATGCGTCTTGAACCACGCGAGCACGTTTCATTACTGACAGTTATTGCAGGCCCGGTCTTGGCTGTCGTCGCTGCAATGGCTATATGCTCGCTCTTAATCGCCTGGTCCGGTAGCTCCGTGATTGACGCCTACGCGTTGCTTTTTAAGGGGGCTCTCGGTTCGCGCTTTGCTATCAGCGAGACCTTGACGCGCACCACGGTGCTGATCTTTACCGGTTTGGCTGCAGCCGTTGCTTTTCGCGCGAAGCTCTGGAATATCGGTGGAGAAGGGCAACTCTATATGGGTGCCTGTGCTGCTACCTTTCTGGGCACCGGTCTGCTTGAATGGTCTCCCTATCTGTTGATCCCGACTCTTTTTATTGCCGGAGCTTTGGCTGGTGGCGTGCTCTTAATTGTACCAACTCTACTCAAAACCCACCTCAAAGTTGACGAGGTTGTGACCACGCTGTTATTGAATTTCATTATTTTGCTAGTGGTGAATTATCTGGTTTTTGGCCCCTGGAAAGATCCGATGGCCATGGGTTGGCCGCAGGCGGCACCGATTATAGATGAAGGACTTTTACCGATTCTTTTAGCAAAAACCCGTTTGCACGCAGGTTTTCTGATCGCCTTGGCCTTTGCCGTTGGCATCTGGGTTTTGATGCGTTTTACTGTCTGGGGTTATGAAATTCGCGCTGTTGGAGCGAATCAGAAAGCCGCCGGTTTTGCAGGAATTCCTGTTAACCGTACTATCATTCGTACGGCTCTGATCAGCGGCGGTCTCGCCGGCATGGCCGGTGTCTGTGAATTGATCGGGCTCAAAGGCTACCTGACTCTCGATCTGTCTCCCGGTTTTGGTTATACCGGAATCGTGGTTGCCATGCTTGCCGGTCTCAATCCTCTAGGGGTGATTTTCTCTTCATTCTTTGTGGCTGTGGTGTTCAACGGTGCAGACTCCATGAGTCGGGCTCTCTCTGTTTCCAACTATATTGCCGATGTCATAACGGCCGTTTCCCTGCTCGCGGTTCTGGTCAGCATGCTTCTGACCCGTTATCGCCTCAAATGGAAGTAAACCCTGGGTGACTTTCTCGATTTTATTCTTACTGCAGGTTTCTGGGCGGCGACTTTGCGCATGGCAACACCGCTGATCTTCGGCACCATCGGCGAGTTGGTCTGTGAGCGTTCCGGAGTTCTCAACCTCGGCATTGAGGGAATCATGACTGCCGGTTCCATGGCCGGTTGGATGTGGGTTTATCAGGGCGGAGACCTCTGGGGAGGCGTTCTCTTTGCTGCTTTTGTCGGCGCTCTGTTCGGCCTGCTGCACAGTCTCTTTACCGTTTACTTGGGCTTGTCTCAGCATGTAACCGGCCTCGGTATTACCATGTTGGCGTCCAGTTTGAGTTACTTTGTCTTTCGCATGATGCTCCCCGATGTGACGACGCCGCCCAAGATTGTCCCCTTTGAAAGCTGGTCGATTCCTCTCCTCTCTGAGATCCCCGTAGTGGGCGAGGCTGTTTTTGTCCAGTCTCCCTTGACCTGGCTCGCATTGCTGATGGTCTTTGTTGTTGGTTACGCTCTGTTTCGTACGCCCCTTGGTCTTGCCATTCGTATGGTTGGGGAAAATCCAATGGCCGCTGAAGCTCAAGGTCTCAACGTTCATCTGGTGCGTAGTGGGGCGGTTATCTTTGGTAGTGCGCTGATGGCCGTGGGTGGTACGTTTCTGACCCTGTCAGCCTTTGATGCTTTCTACATCGGCATGACCAACGGCCGTGGCTGGATCTGTATTGCGCTGGTGGTGTTCGCTTCCTGGCGACCCGGTAAGGCCCTCTTTGGAGCGTTGCTTTTCGCCATTTTTGATGCGTTGCAGATGCGCGTGCAACAACAGGCGTCCTCGGCGATCCCTTACCAGTTCTACTTGATGGCCCCTTATGTTTTGAGTATCGTTGCCCTGATTATCATGTCACGTCGGGCTGCTTATCCGAAAGCGTTGCTCGTGCCGTTCCGACGCGGTGAGAGGTAAAGGAGATTTTTTATGTTCGACCTGCTTATTCGTAAAGCCAATATTGTTGGTCAGAAGACTCCTCAGGATATTGCTTGCCTAAATGGGAAGATCGTTGAAGTCTCTCCCTCTATTATGGGTGAGGCAAACCGGGAAATAGATGCTTGCGGTCGTCTGGTGACGCCTCCTTTTGTCGATAGTCATTTCCACATGGATGCGACTCTCTCTATGCTTGGGCAAGAGCGTCAAAATGACAGTGGCACACTACTCGAAGGCATTGCCATCTGGGGCGATTTAAAACCACAACAAACCGTAGAGATGGTCAAGGAGCGTGCCCTCAAGCTCTTGAACTGGTCGATTGCTCGTGGAACCTTGGCGATTCGCAGTCATGTTGATATCTGTGATCCTCAGTTGACGGCCGTAACGGCTTTACTGGAGATTCGCGAGCAGATGAGTCCGTATATTGACCTGCAGTTGGTTGCTTTCCCTCAAGACGGATATTTGCGTGACCCTCTGGCAAAAGAAAATATGGCCAGAGCCTTGGATATGGGTGTCGATGTTGTCGGCGGGATTCCCCACTTTGAACGCACCATGGCTCAGGGCGCCGAATCGCTCAAGCAACTTTGTGACTTGGCTTCAGAGAGAGGTTTGCTGGTTGATATCCACTGTGATGAATCGGATGATCCGCATTCACGGCATGTTGAGGCTCTTGCGGCTGAAACTGTGCGTTGCGGGTTGCAGGGGCGAGTCGCAGGATCACATCTGACCTCTATGCATTCCATGGATAATTATTACGTTAGTAAGCTAATACCGTTGATGGCGGAAGCTGAACTGAATGTGATTTGTAACCCTCTCGTTAATCTCCTCCTTCAAGGTCGCCACGATACCTATCCGAAACGTCGGGGGCTGACTCGGGTCAAAGAATTGATGGCAGCTGGAATCAATGTTGCTCTTGGTCATGATGATGTTCTTGACCCCTGGTACCCACTAGGCACCCACGATATGCTAGAGGTTGCCCATCTGGGATTGCACGCATTGCATATGGGTGGTGTTCAGGAGATGGAGGCGCTCTTCAATGCGGTAACTTATAACCCTGCCCGCATTATGGGTTTGCAAGATTATGGGTTGGAGCCAGGCTGTCGTGCAGATATGGTTGTCTTGCAAGCGAGTGACCCGATTCAGGCGCTACGTCTTAAATCTAACCGACTCCAGGTTATTCGAGCAGGTCAGGTGATTGCTGAGACTCCAGAGGTGAAAAGCTCTGTTCGATTGGGTGACACCAGTGTTGAGGTTGATTTTACCTGCTGAGAGACGCTCTTTACATAACCTTCTTTTCTTATGACCAAGGCCCCGGCCGTTGATGTCGTGGCCTTGGTTTATTTTGAAGCTGAACAGGGAAGTTGAAACCAGATGCTGGTTGTGTCGAAAGAGCTTTTGGCGCCAACCTTACCACCGTGGGCTTCAATCAGTTGTTTTACAATTGCCAGGCCGATCCCGGCTCCTCCGGCATCGCGCGAACGAGAAGGATCCACCCGGAAGAAGCGTTCAAAAATAAAGGGAATATCTTTTTCAGGAATCCCGGAGCCACTATTGATAAACTCGGCTTGGACACCATTTCCCGTTTCTGTACAGGAAATTGACACGTGACCTTTTGTGGGTGTGTACTTCCAACAATTCTCCACCAGATTTCGGATCGCTTGTAGGAGTTTGTCGCGGTCAGCTGCAACAATTGTTCTGCCATGAAAGGACGTTGTGAGCGTGATGGCCTTTTCGTCGAAGTTCATCCGATAAAGGGTCACAATCTCATTGATGCATTCCTGCAGGTCAACTTCTTGCCGGTCAAGGTAAACTTTGGCCGCATCTGCTCGTGCCAGTTGACTGAGGTCCTCGACCAAGCTGACCAGCCGGAGGTTTTCCTGCTGCAGCATCTCGAAGGTGCTTTTGTCAGGGGGAATGACCCCATCGCTCAAACCTTCCAGGTAACCACGCAAGTTTGTGAGGGGCGTTCGTAACTCGTGGGCAACGTCTGAGACCATATTTTTGCGCAAACGTTCCAGTTGCTCCAGGCTGTCTCCCATACGGTTGAAAGCAATGCCTAAATCGCCAATTTCATCGTTGGCGTCGGCCTCCACTCTGGCGGAAAAATTACCGGAGGCGATCTGGCTACTGGCTTCAACCATCTGTGAGAGGGGGCGCAATACCCGGCGCGTCAAAAGATAGCTGAGCGTGAAGGCGAGGAGAAGGGCGACCAGACTGGCCCAAAGCAGGTAGCGATGAACGGCGGTCAAAAAGGCGTGGTGCGTGTCTGTGGGCGACACCATGTACTCGTCCATCAGAACCATGAAGTAGTCGGCAGCCAATTGATCAAAAGCAAACCAGATAATACCGATGATCACGGCAATGACCGGCACGGTCGTCACCAAGAGTAATTTCCAGTGCAATCGGCGTTTCATGAGCTTTCCTTCTCCGCAAAACGGTAGCCAAAGCCGCGCACTGTTTCTATGTAGCGAGGAGTTGCCGGATCATCGGAAAGCTTTTGTCGTAGATGGCCGATATGGACATCGACAACGCGGTCGACGACACTTTCACCACGCTCATAGACATGGTTCAGAAGATCATCCCGGGAGAAGGCTTTTCCCGGAGCACTCATCAAGGCTTGAAGAAGTTTATATTCGACAGAGGTCAACTCGATAGATTGCCCGGCAAGGGTGACGCGGCGCTTTTCGGTGTCTAAAAGAAGGTCCTGGTGGGTAAAACTGAGCACCGGGTTCTCCCGGCGCGTGGTGCGTCGAAGGATCGCTTTAACACGCTCAACCAGCTCTCTTGGGCTGAAAGGTTTGACCACGTAGTCGTCAGCACCGAGTGAGAGGCCTAGCACGCGGTCAATCTCCTCCTCGCGAGCCGTTAACATCAAAATCGGTACATCAGACAACTTCCTTAGCTCACGACAGATTTCCCAGCCATCTACCTTTGGCAGCATGATATCGAGAATAACAAATCCAGGTGTCTGTTGACGGGCTAGCTCCAGAGCCTGCTCGCCATCGTGAACCGCTTGGGTTTTGAACCCTTCACGCTCGAGGTAGGTTGCAATGAGGGCAGCGGTATTGTGATCGTCTTCGATAATCAGGATTGGTGCTGAAGGGAGGGCAGAAGACATAATAGACTCATAACTTTCGGCAGCAGAAGGAAAACGGCAAAGACCAGTTTCTTCAGTGAGTTAACCGGTCACGTAGTCATCATTCTACCTGTAAAAGGTCGATTCTGCCAGCTGGTGAGTTAGAAATATCGGATCAGCCAAACACCGGCGCAGACCAGAATGACGCCAGCGATACGTCCAAGATTAATCGGGTGAAGTGGGTAGCCCAATACGCCGAAGTGGTCGAGGAGGAGCGATGCGAGCATCTGTCCGGCGAGGATCAAGGCAACCATAGCGGTTGCACCGAGTTTGGGAACAAGGATGATTGTGGCTGTGACGAAAAAGGCCCCAAGCATCCCTCCGAACCAGATCCACCACGGGTGGTTTCCGGCAGAGGCCAACATCGGTAGAGGAATTCGAGTGGCCAGGGAATAAACAACGAGGGTCAATGTTCCAACGGCAAAGGAAATGGTTGACGCTAAAACTGGAGACCGCGTCCAAAGACCGAGTTGAGCATTGATGCCGGCCTGGGTTGGTACAGAGATCCCGGCGATAATCGCCATGAGAATGAAAAGTGTTGTGGGGGACATAATTGGTTCCGTTCAAAGCCTCAAAGGTTAATTCAATACTCTACTCTAAGCTAAAAACGTAAATCGAACAGAGATAAAGACGGCTGTGTATGGATAAGCGACAGGAGAACAACTAGGAAGACAGTTCTTCCAGGGTCAGGATCGATTCTATATCACGCCGGTCGGATTTATTGATAATCACTGCAGCGCCAACCAGGGTTGCTTTTGCCTGTTCGACGATCTGTTCAATCGCTTTATATGTCGAGCCGACGGCGAAGAAATCATCGGCGAGGAGCAGGCGTTCGTCGGGATGAATCACTTCGCTTGAGACGTAGAGAGTGGTCGACTCTTCCTTGGTGAAGGAATAACTCGAAGCAGCAAAAAACTCCGGCATTGTCAGTGGACGCTTCTTCTTGGCGTAAATAAATGGAACCCCAAGGTGCGTTGCCATGGCTTGTGCGATCATGATTCCGCTACTTTCAGCAGTGATAATCTTGTCGACGGCATTCTCAACAAAACGACTGGCAAGTTCGGCACCGATGCGGTTAATCAAGAGAGGGTCAACCATGTGGTTGAGGAAGTGGTCGACTTTGATGACCTGACCATTGATGGATCCATCCTCTTTGATGCGAT
>CBDUFN010000091.1:0-10500 GCA_965366475.1 uncultured bacterium
AACCGAGCGAAGACGGGTAACGCAGCTCACTTATAACGAAGAGCACGGAATTACTCCCGAGACAGTTCGTAAATCGTTCCGCTCGATCCTTGATGTCTTGACCCAGTCAGATTCCCGGGAAGAAAATTTGGCTGCTGAGGCGCTTGCACACTACGAGACTGCGGCTGATTTCAGTGCTGAAATTACCCGCTTGAAGTCGGACATGTTACAGGCTGCTGCGGATCTTGAGTTCGAGAAGGCTGCCGAGCTACGCGACCGTATACTCCTTTTGGAGAAGCAGGATCTGCTTTTGCGTAGTTGAGTTGATTTTAAGATTTATTTGTTTCGCACTTGAAGATTATGGGTGAACGCTTAAATCACGATATTCAGGAAGGCATGGGACGATTCTCACTGAGATAAACCCAGCCTTTAACCATGCGATAAACCATCCAGATTGAAACGCCCAGCAGGATCGCCCAGCCCACCAGAAAAATCACAGAAACCCCACCGATTATCATCCAGAGAAGTGAGTACCAAAAGGTCTTGGTTTGCCAGCGGAAGTGACTTTCGATCCAGCTTCCTTCGACATCATTCATGCGAACATAATTAATGATCGCTCCTGCAAAAAGCGTCAGAGTGCCGGTAAAGAGACTGGCCGCTTGAAGCACATAGACGATAGTTGCTAATCGTTTCAGACGATCATCTGAGCTTTTGATTTGGTCTTGCCATTTGTTATTCATTACTTATCAGTATACGGGAACACTTTGGGTTCCGCCACACACTGTTGATACTTCAGAAAGTTTTTGTCTTCAACATAGACTCTCGGTACAATGTTTTCGAGGTTCACCGCTTCTTCATGCCAAACCTTCTTAAGGCTTCTATCTATTATGGGTTATCTAAATTTGCAAGAAACTGTTGTTGATCTTGAAAGAAGATCGCAACTTAAGCGTATCGAAGTTGAAGTTGATCCTTATCTTGAGGTCGGTGCCATTCAACGCCGCGTGTATGCTGCTGGCGGTCCAGCCCTTCTTTTTACAAATGTGAAGGGTTGTTCTTTCCCCATGCTTGGCAACTTGTATGGAACTCTGGAACGTGCTCGTTATCTTTTTCGCGATACGCTGCCGGCGATTGAGCGATTGGTTGATATCAAGGTTGATCCAGGGGTGGCTTTTCGAGAATGGGGTGCGTCCTTAGGGCTTGGTCTTCATGCCTGGCATCTTTTGCCTAAAACTTTAAAAGATGGAGCGTTGCTTCAACGGACCACAACGCTTGATAAGCTACCGCAGCTGGTTTCCTGGCCTGATGATGGCGGTGCTTTTATCACCTTGCCACAGGTGTATAGCGAGACTCCGGATAAAGCTGGCTGGCGTGGCTCTAATCTTGGTATGTATCGGGTGCAGATCTCTGGTGGTGAGTATGCTCCTGATGAAGCGGGCTTACACTATCAACTCCATCGAGGTATCGGTGTCCATCATGCCGCAGCATTGGAGCAAGGGAAACCGCTGCCTGTGAATGTTTTTGTCGGTGGGCCACCAAGCTTGACGTTGGCTGCGGTTATGCCGTTGCCAGAAGGTATGCCGGAGTTGGCTTTCGCAGGTTTACTTGGCGGTCATCGCTTGCCAGTGGTGAAGACGCCTAACGGTCTGCTCGCACCAGCGGAAGCTGACTTCTGCCTCTCTGGCTACATCCTCCCGGGTGAGACTCGTCCGGAAGGGCCCTTCGGTGATCATCTCGGTTATTACAGCCTGACTCACGATTTTCCGGTGATGAAAGTCACTCATGTTTTTCATAAGCCTGGAGCGATTTGGCCCTTCACGACGGTCGGCCGTCCACCGCAGGAAGATACCACCTTCGGTGACTTGATTCATGAGATGACCGGCGCTGCAATCCCCGACCTGGTTCCTGGGGTCCGTGCTGTTCATGCCGTTGATGTTGCAGGAGTTCATCCGTTGTTACTGGCCATTGGCAGTGAGCGCTATCTGCCTTACGTCGAAAATACAGAACCACAGGAGTTGCTTACTCAGGCCAATGCTTTGCTTGGTCAAGGGCAGTTGTCTCTTGCAAAATATCTGATGATTGTCAACGAAGCGGACCAGCCCGAATTGGACATTCACGACATCAGTGCGTTTTTACAAGCACTGTTGTCGCGTATTGACTGGCGTCGTGATTTACATTTCCAGACACGTACGACAATCGATACCCTTGATTATTCCGGTTCTGGGCTCAACGCGGGGTCCAAGGTTGTTCTGGCGGCATCAGGGCCAGTCAAACGAAATTTGCCGAATGAGCTTCCTGGTGACTTACGTTTGCCAACAGGCTTTTCTTCTCCGCATATTGCCGCTCCTGGTGTGTTGGTATTGCAGGGCGAAACTTGGCAGGGTGAACGAGGAGAGACGGCTGAAGATCTAAGTGCCTTCTGCCGTTCCTATACACAAGCTGATGTAATCAATGCTTTCCCATTGATTGTTATTGTTGATGATTCTGAGTTTGCCGCACGCAGCTTACAAAATCTTCTTTGGGTGACATTTACCCGCTCTGCTCCTGCCAGTGACATTGAAGGAATTGAATCTTTCTCGCGCGTTAAACACTGGGGTTGCCACGGTAGCTTGGTGATTGATGCCCGATGTAAAGACTTTCACGCACCACCCCTTGAGGATGATGCAGAGATTGAACGACGCGTTGACCTGCTTGGGGCAGTTGGAGGGCCTTTGCATGGTTTGATTTAAGCTGAGTTTCGTAATGAAAATAAATGGGGGCAGGCTCTTTAGAGCCTGCCCCCATTGTACTTTAATATGACAATTGCTCTTAGAGAGCTGAGCCCTGTAGAGTTTTTAGAATCGCAGGATCTTTTTCTTCAATGGCCAGCAAGGTGTGGCAGGTGTTGCAATCCGCTGAGATGGTCTTGCCTTCAGGGGATTCATGCATGTCATCGTGGCAACGGAAGCAACCGATCTCAAAGTCGGGGCCGTGGCTGATGTGGTTGACGTAAGTGCCCCAGGTCACTTTCATTGCCGGGAAAACGTTATCTGCATAGGCTTTGTTCACGCCTTCGATCGCTCGTTGTAATAGCTCGGGGTTGTTCGCAACAACGTCTGGATAATTTTTCTGATACCAGCTATTAAGCCCACCGCTAATCTTTTCTTTCGCTTCTTCCGAGGTTTCGTATTCCGCTGTGATCAGCTCCATTGCCTGTTTCTTGATGAATGGTAGTTCTTGCGGGATATATCCCTCTGCAAGTTGTCGATCCAGGGCATCATCAGGTTGCAGATAAATATGTGAAGGTCGATTGTGACAGTCGATACAGTCCATTTCCCTTATGTCGGCATCATGCTCTTGTTCTCCTAACAACTCGTCAGCATCTGAAGTTTTAAAGACTGTGACTGTGCCATCAGCTTGAGTCAGGGTGACCTCCGGTATGACCATACGGCTGTGGTCTGTTGCCCGGTAGGTGATTTTGTTTTCAGGTGCAACGTGCCAATGTATGCCATGAGAACTTTGCGCACGGTCGCCAGCGCTACCAATCTTCATCAGGACGACATTGCTGACTTCACTGTTTTGTTCATCAGGTAAATAGCTCTTTGTTACGTTCAGTTTGTCGCCATGAAAAAGCTCAGGACGATGGCATTCCTCACAAGTTTCACGAGCCGGGCGCAGGCCGTGAACAGGAGTTTTTATCGGAGTGGGGTATGTTCCTGCAGCAACGGCAAGCAATTGCCTCGCTCCGGAAATCTTTGATTTAACAAACCAATCCGCACCTGATCCAATATGACACTCAACGCAGGCAACACGAGAATGAGGTGAATTTTCAAAGGCCGTATGTTCGGGCTGCATCACTGTGTGGCAGAACTGGCCGCAAAACTGTGTTGATTCCATGTAGTGGTAGGCACGATAGAGAAACATGCTGAACACGGCAAAGTTAACAGATGTCAGCAGTACGATCAGGAAAACGTTTCTACGCAAGCGACCAAACATGTTCGGTTCAGTGAAATATTTACGCAGATATTGAAGTGTAAAGAGATGAACTTCACGGTCGCCACGAAACAGAAACGCCCCAGCAAAAATCATTGCCAACCCGCCGAGAAAGACAGGGCCAAGTGCGAGGTATACGGCCGCCCCGAAATAAGGATTTTGAATGTGCCAGATCGTATCTGCCAACATGTAGGCAAGTAGAAAAGGTGTGGTGATGGTAACGATCATGCTACCAACCAGTGAGATACGACTGCGACTGATGCCAAGGAAAAGGTCCTTGACCATGTCAAACTGTCCCATTAAGTGCTCCTGTTTTCCTAGAATATAGGGTGCTGATTTTCAATAAAACCAGATGGATAGATTGATAATGGAGAAAATCCACCAATTAGTAAAAAAGATTAATTGGCGCTTGTTTATCAAATGGGGTTGAAAAATACAAGAAAAAAGGGGAGGTTAGCGCGATATCGACAAGTATGAAAATATTTTAATTTTTATTATTGACATGAAATTATTCTAATGTTACAAATTAACCACAGTCAGGGAAGAAATTTAGAACTTAACCGTCAGGAGGTTGTTATGAAAACTCAAAGTAATTTTATGGATACAGTCAAGAGCAGTTATATGGTTGTAATCATCGCGATGCTTGGAATTTTTGCTTTCATTTCTGCCGTACTGATTGCTTGGCCAGCACTCGCATATATTGCTGCGAAACTTTTTAACTAGAAGTCGACTTTAGAACTCAACCTCTTGTCAAATAAGAGCCACCTTAGGAGAAAAATTATGAATAGCGCAGCCAATATTGTGAACACTGTAAAAGCCAGTTACACCGTTGCCGTCATGGGCGTTCTTGGAGTCTTTGCTTTTGTCTCGGCGATTTTGATTGCTTGGCCTGCATTGTCTTATCTTGGAGCTAAAATGTTTAATTGAGAATTTGCTGAGAAGGAGCTGCGTTGATCTGTTCCTGTTCGTAAATAAAAAGGCCGCTCTCAATTGAGAGCGGCCTTTTTGCGTCTATACGGTTGTTGAATCAGTGAGATTCATCGTCAGACATAAAGGCTGGAAAGATCATGTTCAAAAAGTAGAAAATAACAAAGGGGGTAATGATAACTGATAGCGCTCCAAACAGGCCTTCTTTAAACGTCTCTATGTCATGAGGGATAATTGGCAGGTGATATTCCATGAACCCTGAGAAGGTTAGTGAAAAAGCCTGTCCTCCAATGACGACATTCCAACGCATCATCAGTACGCCAAAAAGAACCAGGATGCTGGCAACAGCCGCTCGCCTTGTTGTTAGGCCAGGAAGTAACAGCAAGAGGAATGGGAGGAAGTTCCCCAAGGCATACTGGTAGACAAATATTTTCATGAAATCATGCTCGTAGATAACCATTCTCAGGGCGTCCCAGGATTTGACCGCGGTGTATCCACGGAAAATCATGTCAAGCACCTCAAGGGTGATCGCCAGGGTCATGAAAATCAGCAGGTATTTCGAAGTCATTTTAACTTCGTGTTCCTGAATGCTCCGCAACTCCTCGACGCGCATGGCGGAATCGCCATGGGCAAGTGCGTCTGGAAGCAACCAGTTTTTACCGCGTTTAGCCGCCCATTTACGAATTTCCATAAAGATGTAGTAGCTGATGATGCAGAGTGCAATTCCGGAAACGACTGCCGAACAAATAAAGATGACAGGCATCAGCGGAGTCATCCAAAGTGCGTTGGCCTTAACCGATCCAAAAATAAATCCAGCGTAGCCGTGGAGGAAACAGGCTACGGGAATGCCAAGGGCTGCCAGAAACTTAACGGCTTTATGGTCAGAGTCCAATGCTTCCTTAGAGAGGTCCATGGCGCCAAGAGAAATTATTTTGTAGATCGGTAGAAGAATGTTTTCAAGGCCACTCCGATTCTCTTTGGCGTTAAGCCGATGAATCGACTCAATGGTGAATTTTCGATAAACAAACCAGATCTCAGCGGCAACGATGCAGGCGTAAGTCATAAAGACGATACCAAAGGCTGATATGGCCGAGGTGAAATGCGGTGTCATGAGAACATGAATGCCACGGAATGGCTGCATCAGGTGCAGCATTAATGGCATCATCGCAACAGGGAGCAAGGCGAATGAGAACACCAAGGCATAGCGGGCGATTTCTTTAAGCTTTTGTACGCCAAACACATGATAAAGAGAAGAAAGGACGAAGGCTCCGGCAACCAGGCCGGTCATGTAAGGGTACATGACGATTTGTATCGACCAGTACACATATTCATTGGGAAGCACAAAGAGGTCTTTAACCGTCCACGCCTCTCCATGAACGAGCATTTGGGCAACTTGTTCAACCATGACTAGCGCACCTCCTTATTCAGTCCAATATAGAAAACTTGAGGCTTGGTTCCGTACTCGTCACGCAATACGCCAACTCTTTTGTTCATGATCACCTGTGCGACGGGATCGTTAGGGTCTCTCAGGTTGCCAATCATGCGCGCGCCAAAAGGACAGGCTTGGGCGCAGGCTGTGTTGTCGCCTTTGCTGATGCGGTGATAACAAAAAGTGCACTTGTCAGCTACGTGTTTTTCTGGGTGGAAGAAGCGAACACCGTAAGGGCATCCCATGATGCAGTAACCGCAACCTATGCACCATTCGCGATCTACCAGCACTGCACCATCCGCTGTCTGATAGGTTGCACCAACCGGGCAGACCTGAACGCAGGCAGGGGTTTCGCAGTGATTGCAAAGTTTTGGCACAAAAAAGGCTTGGGCAATTTCATTCTCGGGGACGAGTCTCATGCCAGAATGGTTTTGGTCGAGAAGTTTGGTTGTGTAGCCATTGAGGGCACCTTTTGGCGAATCCATAACAACCTCACCATCTTTTTTGATCACGTAGCGCTCGACCCAAGTACGAGTTACGTTGGCTTCCAGTGGGATGTCGTTCTCAACTTTGCATGCTTTGACGCAGAAACCGCAACCGACGCACTTGTGCGTGTCAACTAAAAACCCCCACCGCAACTGAGGGTTGGCCGCGAGAAGTTCCTGTGGGCTTATAAACTCCAGCGCTGAGAGTGAGACCGAAGCACCGGTGACGAAAACGGCAGTATTTTTTATGAAATCACGTCTTTTCATGGTCACATATCCTCCAGACTCGGATTGTGCGGATTGTGGCACTCGCTACACTGCTCATCTTTGTTGTGCCTGGATTGGTCGATACCGGGTATATCGTTCCGGTCACTGGAGGGCATGGTGAGCTTTGCGTGACAACGAATACAGAGTTCTCGACTTCTGTCGATTGCTAACTTTTCGGGAGCGTCAGGGTGATCGAAGGCTGCGCCGTGGCAGTTCTCGCAAGGGATGGTGGCATGATGGGCGCCTTCAAGTTCTTCAACTTTATCATCGTGACATTCGTTACAGTACTCGTTGCCTTTATACTTCGCGGGGTAGTCCTTCCACTCCTGCTCATTGCTGAGTCGATGGTAGCCAAAGGTATACCCACGCTCCTGCGAGCCAAAATCCGATGGCACGTAGACAGCTCTGAACAACAGGATGGCGATGACCACGCCAATGACCACGAACAGTGGTCGCCAAACATGGTTTTTCACAGGCGTCTCCTTAGAGTTAAGTGGTTTCTCAACCAAACAAAATAAAACAGAGTTCTGTTTTTATCACGTGATGTAGTATCTGTCAATCCTTACTAGAGTCAAAAGGTGTGGAATATATTAACGTGCTCTTATAGTTTTAGGTCGTAAGTGTCTATTCTATAGATATAAAACTACCTTACACGTGGTTGCATGGGTGGCTAGGATAGGGATGACTTGACATAATAGTTTTTATAAAATAGTGTTCTAATGTAAAGTACATTATAAAGGTGGGAAAAAGCCACTCAGTAAAATTGACTGGTATAAGAGGTTACATAGGAAGGTTCGCTCTTCTTTCAACTCCATGTCGTCACAATTATTTAGATGCGAGGTGTTGTTGTGGAAAAATCAAATGAACTGGAAAAACGTGTCGCTGAACTCGAGGAACAAGTCGTTGTATTGACAGACGCCGTCAACGAACTGCATAAGAAGATGCCTCTCGCTTCTGAGAAGTCGGCGGTAAAGAAGAAGTCTGCACCGAAAGCTCATGCTCAGGGAGAAACCTCCGAAGAAATTCTCTCTTGGGTTGATAAATCCTACATTCTGTCGCGTGTTGCAACAACCAGCTTTATTGTCGCAGTGGCGCTTGCTCTGCGCACGGCAGCAGACAATGGATCTATTGACCTACAGATCGGTTCGTTCCTTGGCATACTCTATGCCTTTGGATTGATCGTATACAGCTGGTTCGCCTATAAAGAGCGAAGTATCCAAGCCCCTGTTTACATCCTTTGGGGAACTCTTATCATGTGCAGTGTTGTGGTGGAGGCACATCGAGTCTTTGCAACTGTCCCTGCAGAAATGGCTTATATAGTCATGGCTATAACCGGTTTGGTTGCCACTGTCATAAGTCGTTTGCACCACGTTGCCCTTCCTGTTTTTGTCGGTACTCTCGGTATGAGCTTTGGTAGCTTTGCCCTTGACTATCCAAGTCCCATTTTCCCCTATTTGGTCATAATTCTTGGTTTAGCAAATGTTTTTGCGACATACGCGACGCGTTTATTGAGGGCTTCATGGTTGCGTTGGTTGCTGTTTATGTTGACGCTATTCATGATTCAGATATGGGATTTAAAGCTTTCGATCTACCTCAGCAAACTGAGTCCGGAAAATCTTGAGTTTTCAGTGCAGGGATTACTGCCTTCTATTGGTTTTTTGGGTATTGTCTTCACCGGTATTGCCCTGCTCGGAGTCCTGGGTAAGGTACAAGAGAAGATCTCTAAGTTTGACATTGTTCTCCCTGTGCTTAACGTATGTTGGATATATCTTGCTGTCAGCTACGCTATTGGACAGGGTTTAACCTCTCCGAAAGCCTTTGGCTGGCTTGCAATGTTGGTTGCTTTACTCCATCTCCTGATTGCATGGTGGCTTCTCGGTCGTACTGAAGGTGGATCTCTTGGGACGACATCATTTGCCTTGGCCGGCGGTTTGCTCTTGGCTTTCTCTGCTCCAATGGCAATCGGACATGCCGTGATAGCGACGGCACTGGTGGCCATGCTTTCTGTGGGAATCTTTTGGGTTTCAGTTTGTAAGAAAAACTTGGGGCTTCGAATTGTTTCTTACTTTTTGCAGCTTTACGCCTGCTCAGCTTTGGTTTTTCTCCTCTGGACGACCGATGGTACGACACCTTCCTTGATCGGTGCTTTCTCTTCGGGGTTGTTGGCAAGTATCGCATTTTGTCACTATTTTATGGCGCGACGATATCTTGTTGTTCCCGGCGAATCTGTTGTTCACAAAATGAATAAAAAAGACCGTGGTGCCGGGATTTTACTTGTTGCGGCTCTCTTTAGTGGTTTTTTCACGATGCGCGTCGGCCTTTATCAGGCGCTTGATTACATGCATATGGCGACACACAGTGCGTTTGGCGGAGCTCAGTCTGTGTTGATTAATGTCACAGCCATGGTTCTGCTCTTGATTAGTCTTGTGAAGCACAATAAGGAATTGCGTAACATCGCAATTGTGATCACTATGATTGGAGCCGGAAAGGTTTTCTTTATGGATATGGTGCAACTTAAAGGTGTGCCATTGATGATCAGTGTTTTTACCTTTGGACTGGTTGCCGCCTCTGCTTCCTTTGTTTTGGGGCGTTGGAACAAGAAAACATTAACAACAAAGACAACAGTCAAACGTTCAGAGTAGGTAGTTAAAATTGTTTTGCAAAACTAAAAAAGGCATCCGTATTAACGGATGCCTTTTTGTTTCGTTAGTTTAGCCAGCGCTACCAGACAGAATCAAGCTGGGTGAAGGCTGTTTTGAAATCTGCTTCGACAGAATCAAGTATGGCGATTGCGTATTCATTATTGTGAACGCCATTGGTTCCATCATTACGTACCAGTTTAAGGTTACGTAAGGCTTTAGTGTAAGTTTTCCACACTTCATCTGTATTGCGTTTCGCAGCATCTGCGTCAGCCAGTGCAGCTTCAAGCTCGACCCGAATTTCTTTGAGACTGTCAATGCGAGCTTTCGTTTCAGCCGCCCATTCATCAAAGATGTCCTGGTAAGCTTCGTCCTCATGGCAATCTGTACATGTTGAAGAAGGTGGGCGATAGGTGCCGTTGGTGACGCCAGTGTGGCAGTCAACGCATGTCATGTCTGCGGCATCGCCGTACATCATGCTTGGGATTTCAAGGTCAGCAACTCCAGAACCTAAATTCATGGCTTCCTGAGCTTCATGACAGACTGTGCAGTCGGCGACTTGAGGCGCGTCTTCTCCTGCATCGGCATGACAGGCAAGGCAGAAATTCATGCGGTCCGTTGCCGTAGCCGGGTTATGGACAACACCAAAGTGGCAGTCACGGCATGTCAGGTCAAATTCCTCAATGTGTAAATTATGGTCAAAATGCGTTCCGCCGACAAAATTTTCAGTCATGATGTCAGCAAGGCCCTTCCTCTCGCGGAAGTCTGGGTTTACGACATCGTCAAGCATGCGCATATTTACAAG
>CBDUFN010000092.1:0-10359 GCA_965366475.1 uncultured bacterium
GTCCTACCGGTACAATAATCCGCAAAGTGCCAGAAGCCTCGGCAGTCAATTCGACATTGACCTTGTCGGTCTCTAATTCGCAAATGATCTCATCTTTGCTGACGGAGGCACCGTCTTCCTTAAACCAGGTTGCGACTAAGGCTTCGAGGATCGATTCACCGACTTCAGGTATTTTGATTTCCATTTAAGCGTCCTTACTGTTTGGATCCCAGAGCGGCATCAATGATTTGTTGTTGTTCCTCTTTGTGGCGACGATGAGAGCCGACAGCAGGCGCTGCTGCTGCACGGCGTCCGCAGTATTCGGGGTTTCTCCCGATAGCTCGACTCAGGCGATATTGCAAGTGAGGCCAGGGACCCATGTTCTTCGGCTCTTCTTGAACCCAGGCGATGCGTTTCGCGTTGCTGTAACGGCTGACCGCTTCCTGCAGCACGTCTTGATGGAGCGGATAGAGTTTTTCAATGCGGAGTAGGCCGACGTCATTTCTACCCTCTGCGTCAAGTGCTGCTTGCAATTCATACGAAATTTTGCCGCTGCAGAGCAACAGTGTTTCAACCTGTTCCGGTGGCGTGTTACAGGGAAGTATGGCCTGAAAAGAGCCTTCACTCAAATCTGCCAATGTGCTGCTGCATGCGGGCAGGCGCAAGAGGCTCTTCGGTGTAAAGACAATGAGTGGCCGGCGGTAAGCGAGTTTGCACTGACGGCGCAGCAGATGGAAGAGCTGTGCCGGCGTACTTGGGTAAGCAACATGCATGTTGTTGTCTGCACAGAGATTCATGAAACGCTCGATGCGGGCGTTGGAATGTTCTGGCCCCTGTCCTTCGTAACCGTGCGGGAGAAACATGACCAGACCGCTGGAACGATCCCATTTGGTGCCGCTGGTACCGATAAACTGATCGATAATGACCTGAGCGCCATTGGCAAAATCGCCGAACTGAGCTTCCCAAATGGTCAGGCCGTGCGGGGTTTCCAAAGAATAACCGTATTCGAGGCCCAAGACCGCGGCTTCAGAAAGCATGCTGTCGTAAATCTGGATGGCCGCCTGACCACGTTCCAGAAAAGCGAGGGGCACATAGAGTTGACCGGTTTTTTGGTCAACCAGTGTCGAATGACGTTGGTTGAAAGTGCCGCGACGTGAATCCTGACCCGATAGGCGCACCGGAACATTTTCAACGAGCAAGGACGCAAAGGCTAATGCCTCTGCGTTGGCCCAATCGATCCCTTCGCCTTGGAGTACGCTCTCTTCCCGGCGCTTGATAAGGCGTGCAATCTTTGGATGTGCATTGAGTGTGTGCGGTAACTCTGCCAGCTGTTTGGCCAGTCTTTTGATCGTTGTTGCGTCGACTTTAGTTTCCGGTTCTTCTCTTGTGTACTCTCGTTGAATGTCAGTCCATTTCGCTTGAAAGCCAACATCTGTTTGAGGCTTAGGCTCTCCAGCGAGAGCTTCTTCAAGACGTTTTGATATCTTGTCTGAACGCTCTGTAACCGCTTGTGACTCAATCCCTGATTTGATGAGACGTTCTGCATAGATTTCATGCAGGGGAGGCCGTTTGCGAATTTTGTCGTACATCAAAGGTTGAGTAAAGAAAGGCTCATCCCCTTCATTGTGACCATGACGCCGATAGCAGATCACTTCGACCACGACATCTTCGCCGAACGTTTGACGATATTCGAGTGCCAGACTGGTTGCGTACGCTGCGGCTTCAGGGTCTTCTCCATTAACATGGAAGATCGGAACCATGAGCATCTTGGCGATATCTGTTGCGTAGAGGGTCGAACGTGCATGGGCTGGCGCGGTCGTGAAGCCAATCTGATTGTTAACAATCAGGTGGAAGGTTCCGCCAGACTGGTAACCGTCAAGTTGAGAAAGGTTCAGGACTTCGGGAACCAATCCCTGTCCGGCAAAGGCCGCATCCCCATGAATCAGAACGGGCAAAACGCGTTTCTTTCCTCCGGGGCCATAACCTACATGTCGTGCCCTGCATTTGCCGATAACAACAGGGTCGACCGCTTCAAGATGGCTGGGGTTGGCAGCGAGGCTGACATGAATTTTGTGACCGGAAGGCAAAGAAAGGTCGGTTGAGTATCCCTTGTGGTATTTCACATCTCCATCGCCGACAAAGGCCAGTTCGAGGTTGTCCTGGAACTCTGCAAAGATATTCTCGAGCGGTTTTTCGAAGGTGTTTGCCAGCACGTTGAGACGACCACGGTGGGCCATCCCCATGATCATGTCGCTGACGCCTCTCTCTGCGGCTTGAGACAACAAGGTGTCTAGAAGTGGGCTGATGACTTCTCCACCTTCAAGAGAAAAGCGTTTCTGACCAAGGAACTTACGATGCAGGAAGGCCTCGAAAAGAGTGGCCTCTTGTAGCTTTTGCAGAATATGAAGTTGTTCCTCTCTGCTCAATTGAGGCTGGTTGCGTTTCTCTTCCATCCGTTGCTTCAACCATTCCCGTTTTGTCGGGTCCTGGATGTGCATAAACTCCACTCCAATGACTCCACAATAGGTTTCCTTGAGAAGTTCAATGATTTCGCGAAGAGTGGCACTTTGTTTTGGAAAGCGTAGCGGATAGAAGGTTTGATCGAGGTCGGTTTCAGTCAGGCCGAAGGCTGCCAGGGTCAGTTCGGCATGATCCGTCTGATCGGAAGAGAGAGGGTCTGTGTTGGCTTGCAGATGGCCAAGGTCACGATAGCGGTAAATCAGTGAATCGACCGCTGAATTCTTTGCGGCCAAGGCGCTGTCTGAGACGGGCGTCTGTCGGGCCAGGTCAAATCCTTCAAAAAAGGCCTGCCAGTCCGCAGAGACTTGGGCTGGGTCAGATGTCCACAGTCGATATTGTTCTTCCAGCCATTGCGGGCTGACATTTCCAGATATACTCATTAATGCCCCTGTTGATGATCGTCAGTGTTGAAGCAAAACTCCGCAAATTATATCAAGGGGTTGCCAATCAGGCAAACAAAGCCACTAACTCTTGATCTTACAGATCCCTTTTTTGCATGACAGGCTTGGATCGTAAGGCAGGTCGTCGAGAAACCGCTCAGCCTGAATGGCAGCCATACAACCTGTTCCTGCTGCGGTGATGGCTTGGCGAAACTGTTGATCCTGCACGTCCCCGGCTGCAAAGACACCTGAGATGTTGGTCTCTGTGCCATTCTGGGTCAAGATGTAGCCACCGTCGTCTCTTTCGATTTGATCGGCGAAAAGCGCTGTGTTGGGTTTGTGGCCTATGGCTATGAAGACACCATCGCAAGTCAGTTCCGACTCTTCTTCTGTTTTGAGATTCTTGATACGTATGCCGGTCACGCCGCTGGTGTCAGAAATGATTTCGGTAACAGCGGAG
This sequence comes from uncultured bacterium, assembly GCA_965366475.1. Lineage (GTDB taxonomy): Bacteria > Desulfobacterota > Desulfuromonadia > Desulfuromonadales > BM103 > M0040. The sequence continues at coordinate 3,340 of CBDUFN010000092.1, forward strand.
TTCCATTTAAAATTGATCGCTTTGTTGGCCAGGGCGCGGTCTGCCAGTACCGGGGTAGCGCGCAAAGACTCACGACGATGAACGACAGTCACTTTCTTGGCAAAGCGGGTGAGAAAGACCGCTTCTTCCATAGCCGTATCACCACCTCCGACGACAACGACTTCACGGTCACGATAAAAGAAGCCATCGCAGGTCGCACACACCGAGACCCCTTTGCCATAGAGAGCTTCTTCGTTGCCAAGGCCGAGGAGCTTGGGTGATGCGCCCGTTGAAATAATCAGGGAAAGGCAGCGATAAAGTTCTTCGCCAACCCAGATTCTGAAGGGTCTCTCTTGAAGGTCCACCTTGCTGACTTCGCCTTCAACAAACTGCGCACCGAAACGTTCGGCTTGAAGACGCATGTTGTCCATTAGTTCCGGACCTTCGACACCTTCGGGGAAGCCCGGGAAATTGTCGACAGCTGAGGTCGTCGTTAGCTGTCCTCCAGGCTGAAGGCCGTGAATCATCAAGGGGCAACAGCGGCTGCGGGCTGCGTAGATTGCTGCGGTTAGGCCTGCAGGGCCTGAACCGAGAATGATGGTTTCGTAAATCAAATCAGGATCAGTCATTGGCGTCTCTCTCGAATTGTTCTTCGGCATGATAGGAGGAGCGAACCAATGGTCCGGACTCAACATGGTCAAAGCCGAGCTGAAAACCAGCTTTACGTAACGTCTCGAATTCTGATGGCTCTGCATAGCGCACGACAGGCAAATGGTGCCGTGTCGGTTGAAGGTATTGTCCCAGAGTCAGCATGTTGCAGCCGACCATGTGAAGATCTTTCATGACATCAATAATCTCTTCCGTTGTCTCCCCCATGCCGAGCATCAAGCCGGACTTGGTCGGGATGCTTGGCGCTAAACGCTTTGCGGCGGCAAGCAAGTCAAGAGATCTCTGGTAGTTTGCTCCTGCTCGAGCGACTTCGTACAGTCTTGGAACGGTTTCCAGGTTGTGTCCGAGGACGTCCGGTTCTGAGACCAGAATGGTGTTGAGGGCCTTATGGTCCCCCTGCAGATCGGGGATCAGGAGTTCGACCCGGCAATGCGGGCTATGAGAATGGATTGCACGGGTGATTGCAGCGAACTGGCTGGCCCCGCCGTCTTTAAGGTCATCACGGGTCACCGAAGTGATCACTGCATGCTTGAGGCCAAGTTCTTTAACGGCTTTGGCAACTTTCTCAGCTTCTTCTGGATCGATGGATAACGGTTCTTCGTGAATGACGTTGCAGAAGCGGCAATCGCGGGTGCAATGATTGCCGAGAATCATGAAGGTTGCTGTGCCCTTTTCCCAGCATTCTCCCTGGTTGGGGCAGGCCGCGCTGCGACAGACGGAGTGCAATCCCTGTTCGCGATGCAGACGGTCAATGCGGGCATAGTTAGGCCCGGCTGGAAAGCGAACTTTGAGCCAGTCAGGTTTGCGTGGAGGGCGGCTTTTCATCATAAGGGCCAAGTAAGGGTCTTTGAAGTATATCGCCAAAGTGTTGAGTTAGTGATTCGGCGATCGCGTTTTTATCAAGCGGTCTGCCCAGTTCCTTGCTCATCGAGGTCATCGTGACGTCAGTGAGACCACAGGGCACAATCGCATCAAAAATTGAGAGATCATTATTAATGTTCAACGCAAAGCCATGATAGCTGATCCAACGTCTAACAGCTATGCCTATTGAAGCAATCTTGCGGTTCTTTACCCAAACGCCGGTTTTCCCGGGGCAAGATTCACCAATCAAATCGAAGTCGGCCAAAGTTTTGATTATAACGCTTTCCAGCCGCCTTAGAAATTTGTGTAAATCTCTTTGGTAGTGGTTCAGGTCGACAATGGGGTACCCGACTAATTGACCGGGGCTGTGTAGCGTGATATCGCCGCCCCGGCGGCTCTCAATACAGTCAATTCCAGCTTTTTGCAGAGCACCTTTAGTCCAGAGGAGGTTCTCCTTGACGCTGTTCCGGCCAAAGGTGATGACCGGGGGATGTTCCAAAAGGATTAGTAAATCAAATGGCCATTGCGAACGTTTGGCAACCAAATCCTCTTGATGTTTTTGGGCGTCCCGGTAATTTAAAAGACCGGGACGCCAGATTCTAAACCCCTCAGGAGTCGAGGGTGGATCAGTTGCAGTGTAAAAGGTTTTTAGTTGTTGGCTCACGCCGCCTCAAAATTGCTTTTGTCTGCGCCACAGAGAGGGCAGCACCAATCATCAGGAAGATCTTCAAATGAGGTCCCCGGGTCAATGCCGTTGCCTGGGTCACCTTCAGCTGGGTCGTAGATGTAGTCACAGATTACGCAACGATACTTGGTCATGATTTACTCCTTGGCAATGAAAGTCGTGGTTGGCCCTGTGGCCGAAAATATTCTGACCATTTTAGTCTAAGAATTAATTCTGACAAGCATAGAATTTAAAAAAAATGAAACATGGAGTATCCAATGCTTGCAGATGATATTAATCAATCATGCCGATCAGGGCTTTAACCGTTTTTTCAATACCTTCTGCAGCTTCTGAGATGCTTCCGGCAAGCATGTAGGCCGGGCTTGAAATAATCTTGTTCACTTGGTCAATAACCACATCTTCGACGGGGCAGTTGATGTGCTTGGTGCCCATTGATGTGAGTGCTTCTGCGGTTCCCTCATCTGTGCCGATTGTTAATTGGGGTGAGATGTTCTCATCTCCAAGGACCTTGGACAAGACGGCCGGGGCGATGCAGATAGCCGCGATCGGTTTTTTTGCGGTGTAGACCTCTTTGATAAGGCGGGCTACTTCGGAGTTGACCTTGCAGTCTGGGCCGGAAACGGCGAAGTCGCAAAGGTTTTTGGCCGCACCAAATCCGCCGGGTAGAATCAGGGCGTCAACGTCTTCAGCCTTCACGTTTGCCAGATCTTTTATGTTGCCTCTGGCGATTCGAGCTGACTCGACCAAAACGTTGCGTGATTCGCCTTCAGCAGGTTCGCCTGCCAAGTGGTTAATGACGTGCATCTGCGGAATGTTAGGGGCCATGCATATGGCTTGCGCGTCGGCTCGGTCGATCGCTAGTAAAGTGATCACTGCCTCATGGATTTCGCTGCCGTCATAGACTCCGCAGCCTGACAAGATAACGCCGATACGTTTTGGCATAGGTCTCCTCCGTAAAGTTCTGACTTACGATTAATTATTAAAGGACTCTGTCAAGATTAAAGAAAAATTCAGGCATGTCAAGATTGTTGAAAATGTACTCTGGCTGTTGCATGAAAGGTCGTGATATTGTGTCTCCACTGAGCGGTTTGATTCATTCAAAATGCTGAGGAAGAAAGCCTCTGTGTGCAATAGAGCTTTGTGAACCGATCTTTCTCTAGATAAACGATGGTCCAGATTGACATAAACTCTTGTTTTCGCTACCCTGCACAGTCGTAGAATATGTATTTTGAGTATCGTTGTTCAATTTGTTATAAAAAGTTCCGGAAACTGTGTGTGTTTCGCCCGAATGAATATATCTTTACTCCACATATGGAGGTCTCATGGCCAAACTGGTAGACAACCCTAAACTGGCATTTCGCCTAGCTCGTGCCATTGTTTCGGACATTGCCCTTTACAATCAGGAGAAGGTGAAGGAAGGGATCAAAAATGACTCTATTTTTGAAGTCTTGACCGAAGAACTGCAAGAAGGGCGTGATCACTTTTATGGCCGGGTCTCTCCTGAATTGGATGACCGGGACCATCTTTATGACCGGGCGATTGTTGACGTTATGATTAAACAGGCAGGCAAGATCGAGAGTTCGATCTGGTAAATAGCATGCCTGAAACCCGCTGCTTTCTGGTTAGCGCCGACCATGTGTCGGTGCGCTTGGACCGTTTTCTGGATGACAATCTACCTGAGTTGAGTCGTTCGCAGATTAAGCGCCTGATAGATGAAGGTGCGGTCATTCTGGATGGTGTTAAAAGTAAAGCGAGTCAAAAATTACGGGGAGACGAAGAAATAAGTGTCGTATTACCCGAGCCTGTACCAACGTCAGCTCAGGCGGAACCGATTCCCTTAACGGTTCTCTACGAAGATTCCGCTCTGATTGTCGTTAATAAACCTGCTCATTTTGTGGTGCACCCGGCACCGGGTCATCAGAGCGGGACATTGGTCAATGCTTTATTACATCATTGTCAGGACCTTTCTGGTGTTGGAGGCGAGTTAAGGCCCGGCATAGTGCATCGACTAGACAAGGATACTTCGGGAGTGATGGTTGCAACTAAGGATGACCATACCCATCAGCATCTGGCCAAGCAGTTTAAGGACCATACGATACAAAGGCGTTACCGGGCACTGATTCACGGTCTTTTACCACAATCAAAGGGGAGCGTGGATCAACCTATTGGTCGCCACCCTGTTCATCGAAAAAAAATGTCCACTGATGCGCGGGTCAGCCGCCAAGCGATTACCCACTGGCAGGTTTTAAGGCGTTACGAAGAAGATCGATTAACCCTGGTTGATCTGCTGTTGGAAACGGGCAGAACGCACCAGATCAGGGTGCATCTGGCCGGCATGAACACACCGGTTGCCGGTGACGCTCTTTATGGTGGAGCCAGTCGAGCCAAATCGATTGGCGATGCCGTGTTACGCAAGTTGGTCAGTCGTCTGGATAGACAGTTTCTCCACGCATGGCAACTTGGCTTAGATCACCCCGATGGAACGGCAATGCTTTTCCAGGCGGCCTTGCCACAAGAGCTACAGGAAATCGTCAATTTTCTTGAGCAAAAATATAACAACGAACCCACCGATCTCGCGATACCTCCTTATGCGGGCCCGGTTGAAATGGCTTTAGATGAAAACAGTTAAACAAGGCAAAATTCATTATCTGCAACCTGATTGGGTTGGCCAGAAAAATCTTGTGGCGGGCTTTACCACGCGTAATGGTGGCAGCAGTCGCCCCCCTTTCAATTCTCTTAATCTCGGTTTTAATTCCGGTGATCAGATGTCTCAGGTGGAGGCTAACCGCGCCGCCGTTGCACGGGCTTTCGACCTGGAACCACATCTGCTCCTTACCGTGAACCAAGTCCATGGTAGTGAAATCCTCGTTATCGACCAGTCGAACCCGGAAGTGTCACATTTCCAGCGCGTTAACAGTGACGCGATTATTACCAATCAGCGCAATATCCTGATCGGAATTCTGGTCGCGGATTGCTTCCCGGTGATCCTCTACGATCATAAAAAGCACGTTGCCGGAGTGGTCCATCTCGGTTGGCGTGGAACGGCGGCGGGACTCCTTGGACGAACCGTTAAGGCGATGCAGGAAGTTTTTGGTTGCTTAACGACTGATCTTCGTGCCGCAGTCGGTCCTGGTATTGCTGCGCATCGTTATGAGGTTGACCGTCCGGTGCGTGATGCCTTTCGGCAAGGCGTTGGACATTGGGATAAAATCTCCACAGAAGTCAGTCTCGGCCACTGGCAATTAAATTTGCAGGAAAGCGCTTTGTTGCAACTCGAAGACGTCGGAATCTCACGGGCGTCAGTTGATCAGGTTACGGAGTGTACTTGTTGTCACAAGGAAACATTCTTTTCCTATCGCCGAGACGAGGGACGTACCGGCCGACAAATGGGTTTTGCTTTGCTACGTTAATGTTGTTTTGAGGAGGGATTTTGACCTATGGACAAAACACATGTGCTAATCATTGAAGATGATGCCAGTGTTTCTGAACTCCTTTTCTCCTGTCTGAGTCAGGCGGGGTATCGGGTTTCCATTGCTCAGAGTGGTGAAGCAGCCCTGTCTCAAATTGAAGAAGACCCTCCTGAAGTTGTTGTCCTTGATCTCACTTTGCCCGGAATGAATGGCCTGGATGTTTGCCGTGCAATGCGTCGAGATCCTTGGATGGGGCAGATTCCCGTCCTGATGTTAACCGGTAAAGCAGAGGAAGATGACATTGTCGCCGGACTGGAAGTCGGTGCCGATGACTACATGACCAAGCCTTTTTCGCCAAAGCTCTTAACGGCCCGTGTCAAAGCTCTGCTCCGTCGTGGAACGACAAATCATAACTCAGGAACAAATAGTGATAAATCCCCCGAGGCTGATGCGACCCCTGAAACTCTGATAGTGAAAACGCTGGGTCGGTGTAAATTGAGCCTTGGTAATAGGAGTTTGTCATGGACGGAAGAGTTCAGCCCGGCACAACGACAGCTGATGTCCATGTTGGTTGGCTCAATGAACGGCAAAATTTCTCAGGAAGAAGTCCAGGTTTCTCTCTGGCCCGATAGTCCCTCAACCAAGGCTCGTTCAAGTTTCGATTCCCTCCTTTCACGTGTGCGGCGTACTCTTGAACAGGCCCTTGATCCTTTTGATAGCAAAAAATATCTGGTGGTTAAGCGAGGGTATCTCTGTCTTGAACATGCCCGTATCGATGCCCACGAGTTCAAACGACTGATCCGTAAAGCGTCTCAGCAAATTGCTTCCGGCGAGTTATGGCCGGCGGAGATCACCTTCTCTTCGGCCTTCAGCCTCTGGCGTGGCACTTTTGTACCAGGTGATTTTGGCAGCGACACCGCGATTGTTTTTCAGGATGAGATGGAACAGCTTTATCTTGAAACCAGCCAGAACTTTGCTCGCTTGTTGGCTCAGAACAGTCGTTTTCAGGAAGCGGGTAAGTTGTTGAGAGATGCTTTGCGTTACGAGCCTACTAATGATGGGGTCGTTCGATTGCTCCATTCCTTGTGTCTGGCGCAGGAGAGCCCGGGGCAGGCCGGGCAAGTTCTCAAGCAATATGGCGAGGCTCTGGCTAGAGAGAATTTTCCTGCTCAGGAGATTGAGGAAGCTTTACAGGACTTCCCTAAAGATAAACCGGTTGAGAGTTGGTTGCCTGGCCGCTAAAAAAAGCGAACAACGTCGGAAAACTAAAAGTAAGTTGTAATCCTTTGGCTGTGAGAGATTTTTGAGAAGTAGTGTGTATACTGCATAAAAATTTCGCTTGTGTTTGCAGGCTTTTTAGAGGAACACGAAAAGAGGGGTTACAATTTTATTGATTTAGGGGGGCCCCCATCCGAT
>CBDUFN010000093.1:0-10188 GCA_965366475.1 uncultured bacterium
GATCAAAGGGCTCATCAACCGCCAACTCCAGATGCTCCGGAGCAATCTTATTACTGAACGACGCCGCTTCGTCCAAATCTCGCGCCAGAATGATCGCACCGAAGTTATCGATCGACTGACGGGCGATTGCAGCACGTGATAACTGCTCAAGCTGGATCTCCAGTTCTGCGGCGACCTTTTGCGCAAAACTTTCATCCGTAGTAATCAGAAGTGAAGCGGCCAACTCATCGTGCTCAGCCTGTGAGAGCAGATCGGCGGCAATATGGGCCGGATCGCCACTCCCATCGTTTATAACCAGGATTTCACTAGGACCGGCAATCATATCAATGTCGACAGTTCCGAAAACCAAACGCTTGGCTGTAGCAACATAGATATTGCCTGGACCGGTAATTTTATCAACTTTCGGCACAGTTTCAGTACCATAAGCAAGAGCCGCCACAGCTTGAGCTCCACCGAGTTTGAAAATTCGATCCACACCGGCAATGTGCGCTGCAGCCAGAACGTAAGGGTTAACCACACCATCCGGCATCGGTACCACCATCACGATCTCGCCAACTCCGGCAACTTTGGCTGGAACCGCATTCATTAACACCGAAGAGGGATAAGCGGCCTTACCTCCGGGGACATAGATGCCGACGCGATCAAGAGGCGTGACCATCTGGCCCAGCTGAATATCGGGTTCATCATCCGAGAGCCACGTTTCTTCCTTCTGCTTCGCATGAAAAGCAGCAATCCGGTCGGCGGCCAACTGCAAGGTTGCCAGAGTCTCACTATCAACAGCGGCAAGGGCTTGCTCAATCTCAACAGCAGAAACTTCAAGGCTGGCCGCATCCAACGTGAGACGATCAAAGCGCTCTGTGTATTCACAAAGCGCTGCATCACCACGTTGACGGACGTCTGTCAGGATATCCTGAACTGTCTCAAGAACCCCGACGGGGGGTGTTTCACCGCGTTCACTGATTTCGCGAAAGCTTTCAGCAAAACCGGAATCTGAAAAACGCAGAAACCGAATCATGGTTTTCTCCTTAATCAAGCGACACTCAGGCAGAGATACGCGGGCCGTCTTCGATAACTTTTTCAAGATCTTCAATCAATTTCGAAATCCGGCGATGTTTGGTTTTAAGGCTGGCACGATTGACAATCAAACGACTGGTGACTTCGGCGATCGTTTCCACTTCAACCAAGCCGTTCTCGCGCATGGTTCCACCGGTCGACACCAGATCTACAATCCGTTCGGTCAAGCCAACCAGAGGCGCAAGCTCAATCGAACCATAAAGCTTGATGACTTCAACCTGAACACCTTTGGCCGCAAAGTACTTTTCCGTCATACTTGGATACTTGCTGGCCACTCGAATATTCGACCAACCGGCAGGATCATCATCCTGGCGCAGCTCTTTCGGTTCAGCAACGACCAGTCGACAATAGCCAAATTGAAGATCGAGGGGCTCATACAGGTCTTTGTCTTGTTCAAGCAAAGTATCTTTGCCAACAACGCCAATATCTGCACAACCCTGCTCAACATAAGTCGGCACATCTTGAGAACGCACCGCCATGAAGCGCAGTTTATCGTCATGATTCTCAAAGACCAGCTTACGACCGGGATCATCCATCTCCGGGCAAGTAATACCGATCTTGGCAAAGAGCTCCATGGAATCTTGCATGATGCGCCCTTTGGGAAGGGCAAAGGTCAAATAATCATTCATAATTAAATCCGGTAATTTGTAAGGGGTAAAACACTCAGCACTTTACCATCAGTTTACACGATCCAGCGACAGGTTTTATTCCTGAACACGCTCAATATCAGCGCCCAGGCTGCGAAACTTCTCTTCCAGCTTTTCATAGCCACGATCCAGATGATAGATGCGGCTGATTTCGGTGGTGTTCTCTGCAGCCAGACCGGCAAGAACAAGACAGGCACTGGCGCGAAGATCTGTAGCCATCACCGGGGCACCATGCAATTTGGCAACACCATTGACTGCAGCTGTGTGACCTTCAATTGAGATATCCGCACCCATTCGTTGCAGCTCGCTGACGTGCATAAAGCGATTCTCAAAAACAGCTTCGGTGATCATGCTGGTTCCATTACCAAGCGTCATCATCGCCATAAACTGTGCCTGCATATCAGTAGGAAACCCAGGATGCGGCTGAGTCTTGATATTGACCGATCGGATCTCATCCGGTCCTTCAACCCAGAGCGTTTCCGGAGTCGCAGCAACCGTTGCTCCGGCTTCTTCAAGTTTACTGAGCAAGGCCTCCATATGTTCAGGGCAACCACCTTTAACACCAACACGACCACCGGTCATCGCAGCAGCAACCAGAAAGGTTCCCGCTTCGATACGATCCGGCATAACCTGATAATCCATCGGGGTTAAGTCATCGACACCCTCAATCGTAATCGTATCAGTACCGGCTCCCTCGATGCACGCCCCCATCCCCTGCAAGGCTTTAGCAAGATCAATAATTTCTGGCTCACGCGCAGCATTCTCAAGAATCGTTGTTCCATTGGCGAGTGTCGCAGCCATCATCAGGTTTTCGGTGCCACCAACAGTAGGCACATCAAAATGAATGCGGGCACCTTCCAGACGCGAAGCACTGGCTTCGACATAACCGCCCTCAAGATGAATTTTCGCGCCCATCGCTTCAAGACCCTTGAGATGGAGATTAATCGGCCGGGCTCCGATCGCACAACCTCCGGGCAGGCTGACTCGAGCCTTGCCGTAACGAGCCAACAAAGGGCCAAGGACCAACACAGAAGCACGCATGGTTCGTACAAGGTCGTACGGAGCCTCCATACTGTTGATATGCTCAGTGGTCACATTCAATACACCCTCATGACTGTCAACGTCGGCGCCCAATTCAGCCAGCAAGCGCTCTGCCGTGGTTATGTCGCGCAATCGTGGAAGATTACCCAAGCGGTGTGGTCCGGGAGACAGTAGAGTTGCAAAAAGAAGCGGCAAGGCTGCATTTTTAGCTCCACTAACCGCGATTTCACCAGCAAGCCTCTTGCCGCCATTAATGATTAATTTATCCAAAAGATTTGACCTCTTTATTGCTCACAACTTACAGCCTTGTTTTGCCCATAACCACTCGAGGAATGCGAGAATAATCCTCGCGATGACTTATTTCCGTGAGGCCTGCTGTCTTGAACAGACTCTCAACATCACTCGCCTGACCGATACCAACTTCGACCAACAACCATCCCCCCGGTATCAGGATTTTTTCAGCTTGGTCAGCCAGATGACGATAGGCCTCTAAGCCGTCTTCGCCGCCATCAAGCGCTAATCGTGGTTCATGGTTGCGAACTTCCAACATCAACTGCTCACAATCCGCTGTTGGAATGTAAGGAGGATTACTGACGACCATATCAAAAGGGCCAGCCGGCAAATCAGCCAGATCCCCCAGAAGAAACGTTACCCGATCGATCACAGCATTCTTGAGGGCATTACCACGCGCTACGTCGAGCGCCGATTCGCTGCAATCGAGTGCCGTTACTTGAGCTTCAGGTCTTTCATGGGCCAAGGCAATCGCGATGGCTCCACTACCGGTACCAACATCGAGAACTTTTGCCGAACCTTCAAGACGTGCTAGCGCTTCTTCGACAAGAACTTCCGTATCTGCGCGCGGCACGAGAACCGCAGGGCTGACATCGAAAGGCAAGGACCAGAATTCAGCTTCACCAAGAATATATTGAACCGGCTCTCTTAGCGCTCGTCGTTGAACAAGCTCACGAAAAGAGGCCAGCTCAGTAGCGTCGAGCGGACGCTCAAAATTAATATATAGCCCGACCCGATCGAGATCCAAGGTTGACGCCAGAAGCATCTCAGCCTCAAGGCGAGCAGCATCAATCCCTTTGCCAGTAAAGTAGTCTGCCGTCCACTGCAGAATTTTTAAAACCGTCCAGCGCTCGCTCAAGTGAGTTCCCTGCGCAATCAGTTATCCTGCCCGGCCATCAATTCTGCCTGAGCATGCGTCGTCAAGGTATCAATCACTTCATCAAGATCACCCTGCATGATCGCTTCAAGCTTGTAAAGCGTCAGGTTAACCCGATGATCGGTACAGCGCCCTTGAGGAAAGTTATAAGTACGGATACGTTCTGAACGGTCACCACTGCCAACCTGGCTCTTACGGTCCGCCGCCATCTTTGCATGTTGCTCAGCTTGCATCGCATCAAGAATTCTCGACTGCAACACCTTCATCGCACGAGCCTTATTTTTATGCTGTGATTTTTCGTCCTGGCAGGCAACGACAACGCCAGTCGGTACGTGGGTAATCCGAACCGCTGATTCCGTCTTATTAACGTGCTGTCCGCCAGCTCCAGAGGCCCGATAAAGATCGATACGCAGGTCACTCGGGTCAATATCAACCTCAACCTCATCAGCCTCAGGCATGACTGCTACCGTGCAAGCAGACGTATGAATACGACCTTGTCCTTCGGTTTCTGGAACCCGTTGCACACGATGGGTTCCACTTTCGTATTTAAATCTGGAGAAGACGCCTTTGCCGCTAATCAAAGCAATGACTTCTTTATAGCCGCCGGCCTCAGATTCAGCAGTATTGAGGATTTCAACTTTCCATCCCTGACGATCAGCATAACGGCAGTACATGCGAAACAGATCACCGGCAAACAGAGCCGCCTCATCACCGCCGGTGCCCGCACGGACTTCGAGAATGATATTTCTCTGGTCGTTCGGATCCTTGGGCAACAGCATGAGCTTCAGCTGTTCTTCAAGTTCAGTCAGTTCAGCTTCCAGTTCGGCAACTTCAGCAACAGCCATCTCACGGACCTCTGCATCGGCATCCTTGAGAAGCTCCTGACTTCCGTCAATTTCTTCCCTGATCCGACAAGTCCGTTCATAACCGTTGACGACATCGATAAGGTCCGCGTGCTCCTTGGTCAAACCACGATAGCGCACCTGATCGTTAATCACGGTAGGATCAGAAAGCAGGCCTTCAACCTCACGAAACCGGTCGGCAACTTCTTCAAGTTTATTCAGCATGGGATTCTATCATCATTCTCGATGTTGAACCCGCCAACAAATCTCGGCGAAAGTTCAGGGTTGAATTACAGCTGCCAGTACTCTTCACGAACGGCTTTAATCTCGCCGCAGGTCATAGCGCCTTCCGGGCAGGGTCTTTTAAGACAGCCAGGACCAGCCTCTGCAAAAAGTAAAGAGGATGCCTCTCGGGCCAAATGCAGCATTTGTTTTGCCATGGCCTGAATTTCCCACTGTGCTCGCCGGCAGCAACGCAAAGCAAAGAAATGATGAAGCTCACGGGCGTTCATGGTCATTACCAGCTTGGTGGACGCCGCATTGGGGAGAACGAAACGAGCATCCTCTGCGGGAACTCCCGCGGCCATCAAGTCACGGTAAAGCTCATGCGTCTCTTGCATATGCGTATCAAAACGCTCAAGCAAAGCCTCATGCTCGCGAACACTATCGGGGGTGATCGCTTCAAAAGGCAGCTCATGAGAAACGTAGCGCTGGCTCTGCTGCGAAAAAGACGCGATCCGATGCCGAACGAGTTGATGAGAACAGGCACGACTGATTCCCTCGATTCCGAAGGTAAAAGACGCGTGCTCCAAAACCGAAAAATGCCCGAGCTGAAGAATCTTCTCTAATAGCTTGGCGGCTTGTTTTGGATCCTGACCAAGCAACTGTTCAATGGAAGAATCAGAGTAGCAGAGCCGCGCGGCGGCAGCCACAACCTGTTCGGGATTAGGAGTGTGTGTCAGAAGTTGAACGAGCATGGCCTTCATTTCCAAATAGGACCGCGCCGTCCGGGGAGCCGGGCCGTGTCCCGGAACGGGACGCGGAAAAGATTGTGCCGGTGAATGCGGCAGCAAAAATAAAGGGCGACCCTGCAGGGCCGCCCCCTAGGACTTTAATCTTTCTTTTCGTACCGCTTACGGAAACGCTCGATCCGGCCGGCGGTATCCATCAGCTTCTGCTTACCAGTGTAAAAAGGATGGCAAGACGAGCAAATTTCTGTCGTGATGTCGCCCTTGGTTGATTTGGTTTCAAATGAATTACCACAGTGACATGTGACCGTGGCCGGGTCGTACTTAGGGTGGATACCTTCTTTCATTGTTCAGCTCCTGGGTGACCTGGCTTGGTACAGGTCGTGAATTTAGTGGGTCATTAAGACCTTAAAAGAGAATTTAAATATCACTATTTCAAAGCAATTGCAACTTTATAAGCCCAACGCTAGCGATTCATACTATCGAGAAATTCTTGGTTAGTCTTCGAATCACCGAGCTTGTCACGTAGAAACTCCATACTATCAACCACGTTCATTGACGAGAGCACTTTACGCAACAGCCAGATCCGCTGCAGGCTCTTTTCGTCAACCAGGAGTTCTTCACGACGGGTACCGGACTTATTAATATCGATAGCCGGGAAAGTTCGTTTTTCAACAAGTCGGCGATCAAGATGCAACTCCATGTTACCGGTGCCCTTGAACTCTTCGAAGATGACTTCATCCATTTTGCTGCCAGTATCAACCAAAGCGGTTGCAATAATCGTCAAACTGCCGCCTTCTTCGATATTCCGAGCGGCACCAAAGAAGCGCTTTGGTTTGTGCAGTGCATTGGAATCAACGCCACCGGACAAAATCTTGCCGGAAGGAGGAACAACCGTATTGTAAGCTCGCGCCAAACGGGTAATGGAGTCGAGAAGAATAACCACATCCCGTTTATGCTCAACCAAACGTCTGGCCTTCTCAATGACCATCTCGGCAACCTGGACGTGACGGGTCGCTGGCTCGTCAAAAGTCGAGGAAATAACCTCGCCGTTAACGGTACGCTGCATATCAGTCACTTCTTCAGGCCGTTCGTCAATCAAAAGGACAATCAGGTAGACTTCCGGATGATTAGCAGTGATCGAGTTGGCAATGTTCTGCAGCAGAACCGTCTTGCCGGTTCTCGGTGGAGCAACAATCAGAGCGCGCTGGCCCTTGCCAACCGGTGCAACCAGATCAATAACGCGAGCCGAAAGATTATCAGGTGCACTTTCCAGAATCAGGCGCTCATCAGGGTAAAGAGGAGTCAGGTTGTCAAAAAGAGTCTTCTCTCGTGCAACCGCCGGATTCTCAAAATTGACTTCGGCGACCTTGAGTAGAGCAAAATAACGCTCGCCTTCTTTTGGAGGCCTGATCTGCCCAGAGACGGTATCACCTGTTTTCAGATTGAATCGTCGAATCTGAGAAGGAGAGACATAAATATCATCCGGACCTGGCAGGTAGTTCGCATCAGGAGCGCGTAAGAAGCCGAAGCCGTCAGGAAGAATCTCAAGGACCCCCTCTCCAAAAATGGCACCATTCTTGGCGGATGTCGTGTTGAGTATAGCGAAGATCAAATCTTGCTTACGCAGCCCGGAGGCCCCTTCAACGCCAAGTTCCTTGGCAATCGCTGAAAGGTCGGTAATCTTCTTTTCTTTCAATTCCTTCAGATTCATCTGTTCTCCTTAAAGCCTGTCAGTTCAAGATAGCGCATCGTACGCGACAGAAAAGCTGTCGCAACTACTGCAAAATATTCATCGTGAATTTGAGGGCTTTTTCTCCGATTTTTGTCCGAATTTTTTTTGGTGTTTTGGAAGGTCTACTTATGCAGGGCAAATGTAAGCTGTTTTGTCCCACGTATTTATTATCAATAATATCTTAAAGATCAGGTCAGTCCGTATGCCGATTGGAATCTATCTGAAAGGGAAAATTGTTTATCCAGGTCACATTAGGCAGGTGCTGCACACTTTCACTAAACTTATTTACCGGCTTTTCCATGGTCTGTCAATGGGCTTTCGTTATTTTTTTACGTTACAGGGGCAATTGTCTCGCCACAACCCCCTCGTTTGCTGAGGGAATTTTCTTGCGATCGAAGTTTTCAACCGCCCATAAAAGAAGTTCTTCAGGTGGGGCTTGCAACAAAAAAGCCGGAACAGGTTGACCAAGGAACTCTAAGGACAAGGAAATCAACTTTGCGGCATCACGTTTATAATCAAGCAGAACTGAGCCATGCCGTTTACTGACCTTTTTACCACTCGCCTCCAAGACCATCGGCAGATGAATATATTCAGGAACGGCATGCCCCAAACACGCGTACAGAAAAATCTGCCTCGGAGTTGAAGAGAGAAGATCTGCACCACGAACGATCTGATTGACACCGGCCGCGACATCATCAACAACGACAGCCAACTGATAAGCAAACAGGCCATCAGCGCGCCGCAAGACAAAATCCCCGACAGTTTCAGACAGAACTTGCTGAACAGGACCAAACACACCATCACAAAAACAGATTTGCTCTTTCGGTACTTCAATACGTAAAGCGCGCGGTTTGCGACCAACGCCCACTCCCTTTCGGCAGGTTCCGGGATAAATCGGACCTTCTTCGCCGGGATGCGGGGCGCTCAAAAGAATCTCCTTGCGGGTACAGGCGCAATCAAAGACCAGGCCCTTCTTCTTGAGGCGTTCTACTTCGGCAAGGTAAGCGTCACCACGCCGACTCTGCCAAACAATCTCGCCATCCCAATGCAACCCAAGACTGTCTAGTGCAGACAGTATTGCATCCGCGGCGCCCGGCACCACCCTGGGAGGATCGAGGTCCTCCATGCGCAACAACCAGCGCCCCCCCTCATGACGCGCCAAACAATAACTGCCAACGGCGGCGACCAGAGAGCCAAAGTGTAGCGGGCCCGTCGGGCTCGGTGCAAAACGTCCAACAATCTGTTTTTCAGACATCAAAGATTACGGTTCCTTTTCTAAAGTTTCGACTTGTCACGGCATAATGCCTGTGCCGCAAAGGTGCTGTCAATCGACGACGAGCCGACAGACCAAGTCGAAGGCCAATGATGGCCCCTCAGGATAAATGATTGACATGGCCTCTGAAGAACACTATTTTATTACAAATATCGTCACGTATAGAAACAGAGGGATTAATTTTGATTATCACCCGTGCAACAGAATATGCAATCCGAGCCATTCTTTATATGTCCCGCCAGCCCGCTGGTGAGATCATCTATAAAAAAGATATCTGCAAAGAGCAGGAAATTACTCCTGCGTTCCTAACAAAGATTCTACAGCCCTTGATCAAGGATGGCATTGTCGGCTCCCAACGCGGTGTAGGTGGTGGCTTTTATCTGGCAAAAGAACCGAAAGAGATAACCCTCCTGGACATTATCAAATCTCAAGAGGGACCTGTTTATCTTAACCAATGCATGATCGAAAATAGCGCCTGTGAACGAGAATTCTTTTGCCCGATACATGGCGCATGGGCACAGATTCGCAAGGAGTTCATGGCAACGCTATCTCGTTACGACTTTGCCAGCCTGGCAAGCAAACCTGGAAGTCAACTCCCCGTTTCTTCAGAAAATCCGGCCAAATAACACACATCTGACAAAAAAACCCTGGAGACTAGGAGGGTAAGTCTGCCAGGGCTAAAGCGGGAAATTGCGTCCAATTCCCCGGATGAGTTCTTTAAAAAGTCCTTATACCCTTTCATTATACCTTCTTCCATAACAAGTACCAGCGATACCCTTTAGCTTTACCTCCCTCAGTGATTTCAGCAAGTTAAAGAGAAAAACCTCTTTGGAACCCAACAACCGCACCGATGTAAGCGCCTAACTAAATATCCTAAACTGAGTAATGTCCTTGATTTTAATACAGAATTCCTCATAATAAAGTAGTTTTTTATGGTGCTTTTGCACTATTTGGGTCGAGTGTTTTTTAATCTTATCCGTGCTAATTAGCATCAAGGATGCGGGATTTTTCATCAGGAGGTCTGTCTTGAAACATCGCATACTGCTCTATCTATTCCTAGCGAGTCTCTTCATCGCCGCTTGCACCGACGTGGCAACCCTGAAATCATCGCAACCAATCGCTCCGATCAGAGATTATGAAACCATACTGGTCGGTGACCTTGAAGCTAATTACATCGGCGATGAGAACTGTCTGGCCAGTTGCCACAATCACGACAAAACCTTTTTTGACTTCAAACGTTCAATCCATGGCGATCAGATTTCCGAAGAAACCGGCCTGCCACTGGTCAACTGTGAATCCTGCCACGGTCCTGGGAGCAAAGCCGTTGCTCATGCCGCCGAGCAAAAAACCTGTGATTTCAAAACCCTGCTACCCCTCGCCGAGTTTCCCGCTCAAGCCCAGTCGATGACCTGTTTGAGATGTCACTCGGCGGCGTCCACG
>CBDUFN010000094.1:0-10045 GCA_965366475.1 uncultured bacterium
CCATCCGGGATTGCGCAAGTACGGTAGCCTTCGCGATCTGCCAATTCCCGAAGAACACCTTTTGCAGGATCAGTAATCAGGACAAAATGCTCACGATAGTTAGCACCGACAGCGTCTTCCATCCATTGCCTTGCAACCAAAAACTGCCCTGTGGTTTCAACCGTTGTCCCTGACTTACTGATCACCAGGAAACAGGTTCTGGCGGGATCACAAAGCTCCAGATGAGTCGAAAACCCGTCTGGGTCTACGTTATCAAGAACAAAAAGGCGTGGGAGCCCTGATCGTTGATCATCATTTTTCAGATTGTGACCATAACATAGAGCATTAAAAACCGCTGTCGTTCCAAGAGCTGAGCCACCAATACCAAGCACGACAACAGTGTCAAACTGTTCTCGTATCTCATTGGCTAAAGAGAGGACCTCAGCAACCATGTCGGGATTGTTTGGCAGATCAAAGAATGGAAGCTCGCCTGCTTTACGACGAGTCATAATATCCTGATGAACCTCTCTTGTCTGTGCAGACAACCTGGAAAGGTCTTTATCATCGATGCCGAAATCATGACCTACGGCATCTTTCATCATATTGGTGTAATCAAGTGAAATTGGCATACTCGCCCCCCCATTCGGGCTACAACCTTCAAAAGAAACAGCGGCTAAGAAGCCGTATCATTTCAGACGTTACAAGACTTGGTAGCCTATGATTTACCGTCCAGATTTTTCAACTTGGAAACTTCTCGTTCGGTCAGTTCTCGCCGTTGACCCATAGCAAGATCATCCAAAGTCAGAAAAGCATAGCCGATACGAACCAGACGGCTCACCTGGTGCCCGAGGACCTCACACATACGACGAACCTGACGGTTTCGCCCTTCATGAATAATCAACTCGAACCAGGTATGTCCACCACGCACCCGAAAATTAACAACTTTAGCAGGCGACGTCATACCATCATCAAGGAGCACACCCTCTTCCAATTGGCGTTTAGAATCATTTGTCACGTTGCCACGCACCTTAACAAGATAGCGTTTATCAACCTGATGGCTCGGATGAGCCAACCGATTCGCCAGCGCACCATCGTTAGTTAACAACAACAGCCCAGAGGTGTTGATATCCAGTCGCCCAACGGGAAAAAGCCTTACGTTTAAATCACGCACCAGGTCTGTCACAACGGGACGGCCCTCAGGATCACTTAACGTTGTCACAGTACCCAGAGGTTTGTTAATCAAGACATAAACGAGCTTTTCAGCTGCCTTAAGAGGTTTATCGTCAATCAGAATAATCGAAGATTGAGGGTCAGCCTTGCCACCCAAAACAGCGATTTCTCCATCGACGCGCACTCGACCTGCGGCAATCAACTCTTCGGCACGCCTTCGGGAACAGTGACCGGCTGCGGCTATTATCTTTTGTACACGTTGTTGCATAATCTCATTTCGTTAAAGCGAAAGTCAGGAATGATCTGGATTCCTGATGCCAACAAAAGGCATCAGTTGTTCAGGGTTGAGAAGAGAAGGCGATGTAAAACCTCTGACAACTTGGTGTTGTCCTCTCCCTTTCCGAACATAGCAGTCAGATCAGAGAACACACCGCAATAATGATTCACTAAACGCGGTTTATCCGTTGCCAGATTGAATACCAGCGTATCATGATCTGACATACTTAAAGTAGCGACCTCTTTCGCATGGTCCAATTCAACAGTGCCATTTTCATAGCGAAGTCGTGTGGTTTTATAATTTTTCCCCAAAGTCCAATTGGTATCAACCATACCGTAGCCGGTACGACCTTCCTCGACAAAGCTGTATATACCCAAGCCCTGCACCTGAGCGCAATTCAAAGACGGAATTGATGTCATGCGACCGTCTACAAGACGAAGAGTCTCTGGATCAATCAACCGCGCCAGTGCGCTCAGGCCACTGGCCCCACTGTCCGTCCAGGCTCCGGCCTTACCAACAGCACCAAGAGTCAATTTGCCATCAATATAGTAAGGATCGGCAAAACAGCTATCAAAACCCAGCAATGCACCAAGGTCAAAGTTCGACGCTTCACGCTGCTCGCGCCACCAATCCACTTCTCGGCCGTAGGCTGGATGAAATGCTGTATATAAAGGGAGTTTACGGGTTCTTGCAGCAGTCAGAAGAGCATCCATCTCAGATTGACTGGTACAGAGAGGTTTTTCGACAATTGCGAT
Source organism: uncultured bacterium (assembly GCA_965366475.1). Classification (GTDB taxonomy): domain Bacteria; phylum Desulfobacterota; class Desulfuromonadia; order Desulfuromonadales; family BM103; genus M0040. The sequence continues at coordinate 2,182 of CBDUFN010000094.1, forward strand.
TCTGTCCGATTCGATGACCTGCATCGCAACTTCAAAGTGTGTGGCGGTTGGTGTTGACACCAGAAAAGCTGAGGCATGTGACTTCTGCAGCATTTTTTCAAGATTATCGTGAAACTGTACACTTCCTGGTAGTTCTTCAGCTTTGTTCGGGTCCAGGTCATGAGCATCTATCAGCTTAATACCCGGAGTATGTGTAATGGCCTGCATCTGGTAATTGGCTATTTTGCCAATGCCAATAAGTGCTATCTCCATAAGTCCTCACTCCCATCAGTAAATTTCTGCAATGAATAATAAAGCTGATTTATAACATTTATGCACCAATAATTCGAGTCCTAGTATTTCACTCTCATAAATTAAACACGGGCGCCCTCTTGCCCCTCAAATTTTTAAGATTTCAAGGGCATTTAATCGAGCAAAGCGTCAATTGCTTCAAAATCGAAGCGCTTATCGGCTAATTGCATAATCAACTCAATCTTCTGAGTGTCTTTGGCGTTAATTTTAGAGACGTCATCATTAATCGTGTTAAAAACATCCGCTGTCGTACGAGGGGTTCGCATATAAGGGATACCGCTACGATCAATGATTTTTTGAGTAATGGCACTGATCTTGGCAACACCAGGAATGACTAAGCCCGCAATCAAATGCTTGTATTCAGGTAAATTGTAAATATTAGCCAGAGTCACCAACAATTCATCACGACTACTCGTTACAATAACCAGAGAGGATTCCTTTAATAATTCGGTGACCCTTTGAGTTGCCGCAGAACCAATCTGAACATGATGAACAATCTGCCCCTCAGTCTCCTGAGACCCTTGTAACTCAAGATCCAGAACCAGGCTGATACGACGCAAGGTTGGATTAGCAAGAATCGGCTGATAGTTAAAACCACCAATCACTTTAATTGCTTCAGCAGCAAACGCCTTATTAAGGTAATGAAGTGTTTTGTCGCGCTTTTCGCGGATAATTTTATTCACAAGGATAGCTCTGACTTCAGCCTTTTCCTTCTGAAAAAGGGCAAGATTCATAAAGGCAGAATCGACAACATTCCCTACCCCGCCCCCTGTAACCATGACAACTGGCGCATCAGCTAATTTAGCAACTCGAGCATTTGAGAAGCCAATCACCGAGCCAACACCTGTATGTCCCGCGCCCTCAATGATCAGAAAGTCATTTTTTCGGTCCAGCTCCTCGATAGCAGAAAGCATCTGCTTTTGCATGTCGGAGCCGGAAAGCTCTCCATCAAGAAGCTTCTGGGTATCTCCGGGATGCAGCACCAGAGGTGACATCAGCGGCAGGTCATGCTCGAGCCCAAAAACCTCTGCCATCAAGGCCGCGTCTTTGTCTACAATCATGCCATTGCTTGCAACTGTGGGCTTGGGACCAAGAGGCTTGATGAATCCAACGCGATCATACTTCTTAAGAGCCATATACATCAGAGATAGACTGGTCGTTGTTTTACCGCTGTTCTGACCGGTCGCCGCGACAAAAACTTTGCGGGCCATAAATACTCCTTAAAGACTTAACTGACAACAAAGAGGTAAGTGTCTCTGAGAGATCAGCTCGTTACGGTTGATGCCTACAGTGCTCGACTTTTAACGAGTGCTGATGCAGCACGAAATTTTTCATGTGTAGATTCTTTCAACAGTTGAAACAAAACCATCTCGGCTGTCGTGACGACTGCGCCTGCATTCCCTGCATTTACGACCGCACGCTGAAAGTCAGACGAACATATGGCGTCCTCAACCAAATGGACGTAATAACCATCCTCCAAAAGGCCGAGCACTGTTTGATAAACACAGACATGAGCCTCCATACCTGTTACGACAACCTGACTGCGGCCAGTCTCTTTTAAGGCCTCAAGAAAAGACGGTTCACCACAACAGCCAAAGCTGACTTTTTCTATGACTGTCTCTTTGCAGGCTTCTGGCAACTCTGCAACGGTATGCCCTATCCCTTTCGGGTATTGCTCAGTTGTGACCACCGGGATGTCGAGCAAACCGGCTATTTCAACCAACATGGCGACAGAACTTCTCATGCGAAGGTAAACGTCCTGAGGCATGGCGGTGACAAGGCGCTCCTGAATATCAATCACAACAAGAACAGTTTTCTCTGCATTTAGTTTAAACTTACCAAGATCATTCATCTTAATAGCTCCCAACTCTAAAGTTTACAGTCAGTCTCAAGGATACACGCGCATAACCTGTTCGGCAACGCAGGCTGGCTTCTTCTCGCCTTCAATATCAATCGTCAACAGATAAACGATCTGCACACCATTTCGGACTTCTTCGGTTGATTGAACAGAGGTTCTGGCCCGGATTCTGGAACCACACAAAACCGGAGCCGGATAGCGAAGCTTATTAAGTCCATAATTAACCCGCAAACGCATACCGGGATAATTCTTGCTGAAAAATTCAGGATGATTGCTTTGAGTCAGATATGGCAGCAAGGACAAAGTCAAGAAACCATGAGCAATAGTCGTCCCATACGGCGATTCAGCAGCCGCACGTTTTGGATCGATGTGTATCCATTGCTCATCACCGGTCACCCGGGCAAAATCATCAATTCGTTGTTGGTCTATTTCAAGCCATGGACCAACATGAATTTCTTCTCCTAAAAGAGGTTGGTAATGAGCAATCAGCTCACGGGTAGATGACATGTTAAATCCCTTTCTTATTTAACGTTATTATAATGATTGATAACGTTAATACCACAGCTCTGCAAGACAAATCGGAAATATTTTCACCATAATAAGGTATACGTATAGCGCGGATAAACCTTGAGCAATATCAGACATTTCCCAAGGATAAGAGAAGAGAAACCACTGCGCAGAGAAAGAATTCTGTGTTATTGTATTGAACCGAACAAGACAACACTCAGGCTCATTCAGGAGCCTTTAGGTTAGGCACGAAGAAAGATCTGAATCAACGTCCATCAAAATTGCGTGAGGTTCATTATGTCGGACAAAGACAACACAAAGCAGCCACAAGTTAAAAAGACCCCTATGCGCCGCGCCACTGACAATAAGCCCCAAAAATATATGCTGACAATCAAGGATGTTGCAAAACTCCTTCTCCAACGCAGCAGAATCAGCGATGAACAGTTCGAATTGATCCTTACCCGAGGTGAGGCTCAAGCCGCAAGGCTCAACAGCCACATCCCAAAGAACCAGATCAAACAAGGCATCTATCTGCCTGACGTGGCTTCACCAGCTCAGGTTATCACATCGTTCAGCCTTGAAATCCCTGCGACACAAAAAAAACTTACGGAAGATGCTGTTACAGAATTAATCGCTCAAGCGTCCGGCATGGAATATATCAAGATCGACCCTCTTAAACTTGAGCTTGATGTTGTCACAGATCAAATCCCAAGGGCTTTCGCCCTGAAGAACCTGGTGGTGCCAATTGCTGAGAAAGAAGGCGTGGTCACCATTGCAGTCGCAGACCCGTTCAATGTTCGTCCAATCGAGGACCTTCAACATGCCCTCGGCATTCAGATTAAGAGGATATTCGCGTCACGTAGCGACATTCTGAAAATTCTTGAGGAGTTTTTTGGCTTTCAGGCTTCGGTGAGAGCGGCACAGGTAGATATTGGCCTCGGCTCTGAGCTCTCTAACCTTGAGCAACTTTTCAAAATGCGCGGTCGTGATGAAATAGAAAGTAGTGACCAGCATATTATTTCTGCTGTTGAATTCTTATTGAAATACGCATTTGACCAGAGAGCCAGTGATATCCACATAGAACCAAAACGTCAAAAGTCTCTGATTCGTTTCCGAGTTGATGGTGTGCTTCACAACATCCATACGGTTCCGATCAATCTCCACCCTGCCATCGTTTCGCGGCTCAAACTGTTGTCACGTCTTGATGTTGCGGAGAAGCGCCGACCACAAGATGGCCGAATCAAGACCGAACATATGGCCAAGGATATCGAGCTCCGTGTTTCAACCTTGCCGGTAGCTTTTGGCGAAAAAGTCGTCATTCGTATTTTTGATCCGGAAATACTGATGCAAAAACTAGATCGCATCGGTTTCTACGAACGCGAATACAAGCTGTACAGCAACTTCATCAGAAAGCCGAATGGTATTGTTCTCGTCACGGGACCAACGGGTAGTGGTAAAACCACAACCCTTTATTCCTCACTCAAGACCATTGCTTCTCCTGAAATCAACATCATCACGATTGAAGATCCGATCGAAATGGTTATGGATGATTTTAATCAAGTGGGAGTTCAGTCAGCGATCGATGTCACCTTCGGTACCGTTCTCAGAAACATTCTACGCCAAGACCCTGACGTTTTGATGATCGGTGAAATTCGAGATCACGAAACCGCCAGCAACGCCGTACAAGCGGCTTTAACTGGTCACTTGGTGCTTTCAACCTTACACACGAATGACGCACCCACGGCAATAACGCGTTTACTCGACATCGGCATTCCAGCGTTTCTCCTGAAGTCCACAATCAACGGTATTATTGCTCAACGACTGCTCAGATCAATCTGCCATGAATGCAAGCAGGAAAGGCTTTTGACTGAAGAAGAGATGTCCTTCCTTGATCTTGAGAGAAAAGAGTATAAAGTTTCAGAAGGGAAAGGATGCGATGAATGTCGTGGAACGGGTTACAAAGGCAGAACCGGCATATTCGAGGTCCTGGAATTCACAGAAAAGTTAAAAGCTAAAATCACAGAACAAACTGACATGGCTGAGATTTATGCAATCGCCAAATCGGAAGGCATGGTTTCGTTAAAAGAACTTGCCATTCAAAAATTGCTTGAAGGCCAAACGACATTCAAGGAAATTATTTCGGTGACAGGTTAAATTTCAGATCAAGGAGCAAAAAATGAAGACGTCTAAGCAATCTGTTGTCATGCTGTCCGCTGTTGTTTTTCTTCTCGTCACAACCCTTCTCTTGCCGAACACGTCTTATGCAGCAATGGACTGGTTAAAATCAGGAAAAGAGTTACTTGGTACCGTGACCAAAGGTACAGAGACACAAGCTACCGATCAAAACCTCAGTTTATCAAGCCTTACAGATAGCGAAATAGCCAGTGGCCTCAAAGACGCCCTTCGAGTCGGTACGGAAAGGGTCGTTGGACAGCTTGGTCAAGCCGATGGATTCAACTCCGACCCAGCGATCCACATCCCCCTGCCCGAGAAAATGCTGCAAGTCAAAAAAGCTTTGTCGGCAGTTGGCATGTCTTCTTTGATGGATGATCTTGAGCTAAAGCTAAACAGGGCGGCAGAAGAAGCAACTCCGCCGGCAAAGCAAATCTTTTGGGATTCAATTGAGACGATGTCTGTAGATGATGTGCAAGGCGTCTACAACGGTCCAGACGATGCTGCAACCCGGTATTTCCAAGGGAAAATGTCTGATCCACTGGCCTCTGCAATGAAACCAATTGTCGAGAACGCGTTACAACAAGTTGGCGCGATTCAAGCTTATGACGCAGTCATGGGGAAATACTCCACCCTGCCCTTTGTCCCAGATGTTAAAGCTAACTTGAACGACCACGTTGTCACAGAGGGAATGAACGGAATTTTTCACTACATTGCCCTGGAAGAGACTGCGATTCGACAGAACCCTGTTGAGAGAACGACAGATATTCTACAAAAAGTTTTCGGTGCAAAATAATAATCAGTGCGCATAAAAATCAAAAGGCCGACCCACAAACGGGTTGGCCTTTTGTATGTATGCTAGCGAAAAAAATCCTACCCCAGCAACACCTTGCCACCCAATAATACCAGTAACGCTCCTAAAGAGCCTTGAACGACAGGTTGGAAACCAAGGAAAACCGGTTGAAATCTGCGACTGGAGATCAACATTGCCACAATTGAGTACCAAGACAAAGAGATGATAAACATCGAAAGATTAAGGACAACTTTCCCCCAGAGAGGGAAATGGGGATCCATAAGCAGAGTAAAGAGACTCAGATAGAAAGCCCAGGCTTTCGGGTTAGTCAGATTAGTCAATAAACCGATTCGAAAGGACGTCAAAGAGCCTTTCTCAACAACACTTTCAGCAGTAGGGTCATTATTAATCTTCTTGCGGCAGTTAAGGAGCATACCAGCGCCGATCCATGCCAGATACCCGCCACCCACAAAACGTGACACCAACGCAAAGTACGGGATCGAATGAACCAGAACCAGCAAACCGACAAAGCCAGCCAGTGCAAACAGTCCGCTACCTGTAGCAACCCCCAAAGAAACCAGTAACCCTGATCGACGTGATTGACCCAGTGCCGTGTTGGTTACCAGAATAAAGTTGGGTCCTGGAGACACAATGGCGAAGGTAAAAACACCAAGAAAAATAAAAATTGAAGACCAAGTAGATTCCATGGCGGCAGTTTAGACATCATGACGTGTGATAACAAGAGTCAAAATATCAGTCAGGTTTTTATTTAACGGGGAACGGCCTTAAGCCAATAAAAAACGTCAAAATCAAGCAAGCGAACAACGACCAAAACATCTATAATCGACGTTTTCGAGACAAAGAAGCAAAGCGTTTACTTCTTTCTGTTTCCGCTTGCTCTATCACAACAAAAGGTGTAACACCTATGACCTTTGTTACCGATAATTTAAGGAGAAGATAATGGGTATTCTAAGCAACACCGTCAGCATTTGCCAATTTCAGGTTCTTGGAGTTATGCCTCAAGCAGACCTGGCAACCTGGGTTGGTGAAGGTCTTGTCAATGACGGTTTTCGTTCTATAGAGCAAACCAGTGAAGAGCTTTCAAGTGGGTGGGTGCAGCTAGACGATTATCAGGAGAGCAGCTTCAATGGCGTGCACACCTTTCAGCACGACCACTATCTGGCTTTTTCTTTACGTCGCGATCAGCGTAAACTACCAACAGCCTTGCTCAAGCCATACATTTTAAAAGCTGAAGAGGAATGGCTGACAGCGAATCCTCAGTTCAAACGTGTCCCTAAACAACAGCGTGAAGATTTACGCGATGCGGTACGCGGCAATCTTTTTTCCAAGACATTGCCTGCACCGGCTATCTACGATGTCGTATGGGATACGCGTAGCAACCTGGTCACGTTCACCAGTCTCGGGACCAGTGCCGTTGACCTGTTCATCGATCAATTCAAGAAGAGCTTTGATGGTTTACGCCTGGTACCTGTTCACCCTATTGCACGTGCAGGTCAAGTCGTCGAAGAATCACTACAAGCAGCACTGGCGAAAGCAAATCGCAGTAGTAGTGACGCCGTCCTTGAGCAAATTGAAGCCAATCAGTGGCTTGGCACAGATTTCCTCCTCTGGTTGATGAACGAAACGATGAACGCCGCCTCGGAATACAGTGTTAATCAGCCAGGCACAGCGGTTTCTGGCGATAGCTTTGTTGCATACCTCAACGACCGGTTGTTACTAGCAGCGACCAGCGAAAGCGGCGTACAGAAAGTGACTGTAACAGGTCCACAAGACAATTTCAGTGAAGTCCGTACGGCCTTACAAGGTGGTAAAGAGATTCATGAATCGGTCTTGTATATGGAGAAGCAAGAGAAGCTCTGGAAGATGACCCTGAAGGGGGATACTTTTCATTTCGCTTCCTTCAAAGCCCCAGCGGTCACGCTGGAAAAAGATGATACCACTGACCCAGAAATGGAACGTGAAGCGGTTTTCTTTGAGAGGATGTATTTGCTTGAGGAGGGTCTACAGCTATTCAACAGTCTTTTTTCAACATTCCTGAAGCAACGCCTTGACCAAAGCTGGGCACAAAAAGAGCAAGAGATCAGAACCTATTTGGCCACACCCTGATCGTTAAGCGACAATTCAAAACAAACGCCCAGCTGAAAGTTCAGTCGGGCGTTTGTTTATGTAAACGGGAAAGATTGATCTGAATATTTCTAAAAAATAATTCCTATTTGCAAGAG
>CBDUFN010000095.1:0-10035 GCA_965366475.1 uncultured bacterium
GATAGCAAGCACGGATAGCCAAACTCTTCTTACCTTCAGGAACACCTTCGCCAGAATAGACATCAAACAACTCGATGCTCTCAAGATCCTTCACTTTGACCTGATTCAGAGTTGAAAGAACTTGCTGTGCAGAAACCTGTGCATCCACCAGAAAAGCAGAGTCTCGCTGGACATCCGGGAAACGCGACAAAGGTTGAAACTGAATATTCAGATTGCCAACTTCAATCAGAGCTTCAACATTGAGGTCACACATAATTGCAGAAGCACCCAGGTCAAAGTTGTGAATTACTTCAGGATGCAACTCCCCCATCGTGCCCAGAAATGTTTTTCCTTTGTAGAGAGAACACGATTTACCGGGATGATAAAAAGTTTCGTTATGCTCGACCTGCCAACTGACATCAGTGACTCCCAATCGGGCAAGAAGTTGCTCTACAACACCCTTCAGGTCGAAAAAGTCGGCATTATCGTCATTCTGTGCCCATCCGAGAGGGTCACGCCGGCCACAGAGGAAGGCTGAGAGATACAAACTTTCACATGGGAGTTCAGAGCCTTCGACGGGTTGAAAAACCGGACGCAACTCAAAGAGAGCGAGGTCCTCACTCCGATAAGCCAGATTGCGAGCGGCGGTTTCCAACAAGCTTGGGACTAAAGTAGTCCTCATCACCCCCTGCTCTTCTGTCAACGGATTAAGGATGTTTACATTTTGCCGACGCACATCATCTTCTGCAAAATTTAGTTTATTGAGACAATCAGAATTATAGAAAGCGTAATTAATAACTTCCGAATAACCGGACTGCACCATGAGCTCTCGGACAACTCTCTCTTGCGAGAGATGCTCGGGCAGCGGCTGGCAGGTCAAGGTGCTTACTGGCATCGTCACAGGAATCTGATCATAACCAACCAGACGTGCAACTTCTTCAACCAGATCGATCTCACGCTCAAGATCTGGCCGGAAATTAGGGATTTCGGCAGAAACAGATTCGTCAGACAACAAAGTGCACTTGAGGCCAATCGAACTGAGTTTGATACGAATATCTTCTGCTTTTAGATCCAGGCCAAGAATTTCACTTGTTTTTGTTGAGGAAATCACCACTTCGCGACGAGACAACTCTGAAGGATAGACATCAACAACACCATCAGAGACCTCTCCCGTAGCGAGCTCTGCGATCAAGGCCGCAGCACGATCCAACGCGAGTGGTGCCATATCTACATCCGTACCCCGCTCAAAACGATGAGAGGACTCTGTATGTAGCCCCAACCTTTTACTGGTGCGACGAATCGTCACAGGATTGAAGTAAGCGCTTTCCAGAAGAATGTCGACTGTTTCAGGACAGACTTCAGAATTACAGCCACCCATAACACCGGCCAACGCAACAGGACCTTCACCATCGCAGATTACGAGATCTGAGGCAGACAAAGTCCGAGTCTGATCATCCAGAGCGGTAAACTGGTCACCCTCTTCTGCACGACGGACAACAATCTTGCGGCCACGCAATAAATTAAAGTCGAAGGCATGTAAAGGCTGACCCAGTTCCATCATGACGTAGTTTGTCACATCAACAACGTTATTAATGGAACGCATGCCAACTGCAGTTAAACGACGAACCAACCATTCCGGAGAGGGTCCAATCTTAACATTTTCAATCAGACGGGCCGTATAGCGAGGGCAAAGTTCTGGATCTTCAATAGTGACTGAGGTTTTGTCATTAATAGACGTTTTGCTTGTTGCAATGGTCGGCACCGGCAAACGTAGTGGTGTTCCTGCCATAGCAGAGACCTCTCGAGCAACACCAACAACACTCAGGCAATCCGGTCTATTAGGCGTCAAACCAATCTCATACATGACATCTTTCAAACCCAACTGTTCAAAAACTGGCTGACCAATAGTTAGGTTTGTAGGTAAAATCAAAATGCCATCGGCATCATCTGCCAAGCCAAGTTCACTGGTTGAACAGAGCATGCCACAAGATTCCTGACCACGTATCTTAGATTTTTTGATTTTAAAGTTTCCAGGCAGAACCGATCCAACCTGAGCAAGAGCAATATAGTCGCCGGTCTTGTGGTTCTTGGCGCCACAGACAACCTGCTGAACCGCACCGCCAGTTTCAACCTGACAAACCGTCAGTCGATCTGCATCAGGGTGCTGCTGAACATCAGAAAGACGTGCCACAATAACGCTATCAAGACCTTCTCCGAGCCGCTCCATGAAATCGACTTCAAGACCTGACATAGTCAGGCGATGAGAAAGGTCGTCGGGGTTAAAATCAAAATCAACATATTCCTTGAGCCAGTTCAAGGTGACTTTCATACTTAAAGTCCTTTATAGATCAACAAACACAAATGGTCGTTTTTTAAGTGGATAATCCCTAGGGATTAAATATTGTTTGGTTGGCAGGAGCCAATCATCTTCTATGTTTAAAACTTTAAAATTGCTTCAAAAACCGCAAATCATTTTCAAAGAAAAGACGCAAATCGTTTACACCATACTTGAGCATTGCAATACGTTCGATTCCCATACCAAAAGCAAAACCGCTGTATTGTTCTGAATCATAATTTACTGATTTAAATACTTCCGGATCGATCATGCCACTGCCGAGAATTTCCAGCCAACCAGAATGACTACAGACTCGGCAACCACTACCACCGCAGATAACACACTGGATATCGACTTCTGCGCTAGGCTCAGTAAAGGGGAAGAATGAAGGTCTAAAGCGCACAGCAACATTTTGCCCAAAGAATTCATTGATAAAGGTTGTCAAAATCCCTTTGAGATCGCCAAAGGTCACCTTGCGGTCAACAAGGAACCCCTCGATCTGGTGAAACATGGGGCTATGTGTAATATCAGAATCTCGTCTGTATACCGTACCAGGTGCGACCACGCGAACAGGAGGTGCTTGCTCAAGCATGGTTCTGATTTGTACTGGAGAGGTATGAGTCCGCAAAACGACATCTTCAGAAATATAAAAAGTATCTTGCATATCACGAGCAGGGTGATCTTTAGGAATATTCAAAGCCTCGAAGTTATAGAAGTCTTTTTCTATTTCAGGCCCCTCAGCAACACCGAAACCCAATGCAGAAAAAATTGCGACAACCTCTTCTGTAACCTGGGTGATCGGGTGTTTGACTCCACGCCTTCTCGTACGCCCCGGCAAGGTCACATCAAGACGTTCATTCGCAAGTTTTTGCTGCATGATTTCTTGACGTAAGTTTGCTTGGCGCTCTGCAAAGCCAACTTCCAGACGGCTTTTCACTTCATTAGCGAGGCCACCGATCAATGGTCTCTCTTCAGGAGATAGTTGCCCCATCCCCTTCATAACGGCAGTGATTTCACCTTTTTTACCCAGATAGCGGGCACGGACTTGCTGCAATTCAACTTCATTAGCGGCTTCATTTGCTGCCACTAAAGCCGCTTCTTCAATCTTATTGAGTTTATCTTTCATGAGATTCCAGACCAGAGAATACTACGACCTGACTAAAAGCCAGGTCGTAATTTAAAAAAAAAGAGATGGGGAAGGCCCCATCTCTTTAGCGTTCGGCAATTACTGAAGCTGGGCCTTGGCTTTCTCTACGATAGAGCCAAAACCACTTGGGTCGGTAACGGCTAATAGCGCAAGAATCTTGCGATCAATTCCGATATCAGCCTGCTTCAAGCCGTGAATAAGACGGCTGTAAGAAAGTCCATTGTCACGTGCGGCAGCATTGATGCGGGCAATCCAGAGGGCCCGGAAATCACGCTTGCGAACACGGCGGTCACGGTAAGCATAATTAAGTGCGCGATCAACGGCTTCGGTTGCGCTCCGGAACAGTTTGCTACGGGCGCCACGATAACCCTTCGCGAGCTTTAATACTTTATTACGCCTACGTCTGGCTTTAAAGCCTCTTTTTACTCTTGCCATCTTGTTTCTCCTGGTTGGTCAGTTAAGCGGTCAGAGCCGCCACCCGGATCTGCAGGGGGAGAGTTGTTAGCCCCACAGTTCACGAGTTGATTGTACTACGAGCCCCTTATAGGTAAGGGATCAGGCAGCTGATATTCTTGGCGTCACTCTTGTCAACCAGAGTTGACTGACGCAGATCACGCTTACGCTTCGTCGATTTCTTGGTCAGAATGTGACTGGTATAAGCCTTGTTGCGACGAATCTTACCAGTTCCAGTTTTACGGAAACGTTTTGCTGCGCCGCGATTTGTCTTGATCTTAGGCATTCGCTTTTCTCCTTGGGATTATTTTATATTGCACGACTTACCCGAAAACCGGGGTCGTTATAACTATTTTTTCAATGGAGCGATGACCATGCTCATAAAACGCCCGGACATATTAGGTCGGCTTTCGACCTGGCCAAGCTCAGCACAGTCTATAGAAACTCTTTCCAGAATGCGTCGACCGAATTCAGGGTGTGTCACCTCACGGCCACGGAACATGATCGTTACCTTGACCTTGTTACCTTCACCGAGGAAACGCATGGCGTTCTTCACCTTGAACTCATAGTCATGCTTGTCAGTTTTAGGACGCAGCTTAACCTCTTTGATCTCAACCCTAACCTGTTTCTTCTTTGCCTCCGCAGCACGTTTGCTCTGCTGATACTTATATTTACCGTAATCCATAATTCGGCAAACAGGGGGCTTTGCGGTCGGAGAGACTTCAACCAGATCCAGACCTTGCTCTTCTGCAGCTTGCAACGCAGAGTTAAGGTCCATAACACCAAGCTGATTGTTCTCATCATCAATGACTCGAACTTCGCTGGCACGGATAGCCTGGTTGATATTTGTTGTGTCCTTGCTTATGACGCACCTCCTAATGATACAGTCGACATTCGTCTTCTATGAATCGAACAAAATCCGCAGGCGACATCGGGTCAAGGTTCTCACCAGAACGATGTCGTGCGGTTACGGTGCCGGCGGCCACTTCTTGATCGCCAATCACCAGCATGTATGGAACTTTTTCCATCTGGGCTTCACGAATCTTGAACCCCAGCTTTTCATTACGCAAATCAGACTGCACACGAACACCTTGCGAGCGTAATTCCTCACAGACTTGTTCGACATAAGCAGCCTGACTATCAGTTACGTTGAGAACTTTAACTTGAACCGGGGCAATCCAGAGAGGAAAATTCCCAGCATAATGCTCAATCAACACACCAATAAAACGTTCAATGGCCCCCAGGATGACCCGGTGGACCATAACCGGCCGATGCTTCTCGCCGTCACTCCCGACATAACTAAGGTCAAACCTCTCAGGAAGTGTGAAATCGCACTGGATTGTAGCACACTGCCACTTCCTGTCAAGAGCGTCCTTAAGCTTGATATCGATCTTTGGACCATAGAAAGCACCATCGCCTTCATTGATCTCATAAGGCAGGCCAGTGTCATCCAGAGCACTCTTCAAAGCATTGGTTGCACGCTCCCAATCTTCATCAGAGCCAATGGCCTTTTCAGGTCGCGTCGAAATCTCTAATTCATACTCAAAGCCGAAGATGCCCATAACGTCTTGAACAAACTTAAGGACATCTTTGATCTCTGCGTCAAGTTGCTCAGGCATACAGAGAATATGAGCATCGTCCTGAGTAAAACCGCGCACGCGCAGAAGGCCATGAAGAACACCGCTCTTTTCATGACGATGTACCGTCCCCAACTCGAAATAGCGCAATGGCAAATCACGATAGGAACGCTTTCTGGACTTATAGATGAGCATATGTGCGAGGCAGTTCATTGGCTTGATGCCATAGCTCTGCTCATCGACTTCAGTGAAGTACATGTTTTCACGATAATTATCGAAATGTCCAGACGTCTGCCAAAGCTCTGTACGCAGAATCTGTGGGCCCATAACGATGTCGTAACCGCGCTTTACGTGTTCACGCTTTTCAAAATCTTCAATGAGCGTTCTCAACATGGCACCTTTGGGATGCCAAATCACAAGGCCAGCGCCCGCTTCTTCATTAAATGAGAACAAATCGAGGTCGCGTCCAAGTTTACGATGGTCGCGTTTCTTTGCTTCCTCAATCCGGTGAAGATGTTGCTTAAGTTCTTTTTTATCCGTAAAAGCTGTTGCGTAGATACGCTGCAGCATTGCGTTCTTTTCGTCACCACGCCAATAAGCACCAGCAACACTGGTTAGCTTAAAGACTTTAAGCATGCCTGTTGATGGGATATGCGGGCCACGACAAAGATCCACAAAAGAGCCTTGACGATAGAGAGTCACTTCCTCCTCGCCGAGATCTTCAATCAATTCAACCTTATAGTCTTCACCCATGTCACGAAACAGCGCGATCGCTTCAGAGCTCTTGACGACCTGACGTTCGATCGGCAAGTTGGCTTTAGCCAACTCTTTCATCTTCTGCTCAATCTTGTCGAACTCTTCAGGGCTGAACGTATGGGACTCACTAAAGAAATCGTAGTAGAAACCAGACTCAATCGCGGGGCCGATGGTCACCTGAACATCACTACCAAACAACTCCTTAACAGCATGAGCCATCAAGTGAGCGGTGGAGTGACGATAAAGCTGTAGACCTTCGGGGGTATTGAGCGTGACAAGACGCAGATCAATGTCGGTATTGATTGGGGTTGAGGCATCAACCAGTGTGTCACCGACATAGGCGGCAACGGTCTGACGAGCGAGACCTTCGCCTATGGAGCGTGCGACATCAAGAGGTGTTGTCCCTGCAGGGACTTCCTTAACAGTTCCATCCGGCAATGTTACGTTCAGTATCGACATTCTGATTCCTTTAACGCAAAGAGGCATCCATGGATGCCTCTGCCTGCTTTGGGTCTAGTTATGGTAGACGCGGGCGGGATTGAACCGCCGACCCCTACAGTGTCAGTGTAGTGCTCTCCCACTGAGCTACGCGTCTTCACCCAAAATGCTGCATACATTTAACAAAGGAGACACACTCTGTCAAGCCTTTTTCAACGTAATTTCCAGTGTTTGTTAAATATAACAGAGGCTTCATTCTTTGTTTTAAAATATTACTTAATACTATAATTAATGCGAATCGTTGTTACGGCCATACTTTAAACAAAAAGGCTTGCACAAATATATGTACAAGCCCTGTAATTGGTGCAGGTAGTTGGGATTGAACCAACGGCCCTCCGCGTGTGAGGCGGATGCTCTCCCACTGAGCTATACCTGCATAAATAATGTATTAACACCGCTTTGTGCGGAGGATTTTTATAACAGCATCGGTTTGGAGAGTCAATGACGGATCAGCGATTATCCATAGCCAGACAACTTAATTCACGACTCAATCCCCACCCTGGCCGCTTGACCATTATTAAAGTAGTGCTTAATCTCTCGCATCTCTGTAACCAGGTCAGCTAATTCAACAACATCAGGATGAGCATTTCGCCCAGTTATAACAAGCTCAGTATGTGCTGGTTTATTTAGAATCATCTTCTTAACATCGTCGACACCGATGAGATCAAAATCAACAGCACAGTTCAATTCATCAAGCACGATCAGGTCGTAATCACCGCTTGCAATCAAACTTTGTGCGCGAGCAAAGGCTTCTTGGGCCATTGTGCGGTCGATCTCTGTTTGCTTACCTTCTTTTACAAAACCGGGCAGACCAACTTGCTCAATAGTCAATTGATCTGAAAATTGCTTTGCAGATTCAAGCTCGCCGTAAGTTGTCTGCCCCTTCATGAATTGCATAACATGGATATTTAGCCCATGTCCGAGAGCGCGAAAAACCAGACCAAGGGAAGCAGTCGTCTTGCCCTTTCCATCACCGGTGTAAACCTGGACCAAACCTTTAGCAAGCTTATGAGTTTTCATTAGGAGACCATATTATTGATAAGTTGTTGGTATTTTTCAGGCATGGAAACGAGCCGACGTTTAGCATCGAGCACAAGGTGGCGCGTTGAACCTTCAGCGACAACAACCCCATCCTGATTGGTGGCCCGGTAAGAAAACTCGAGCATGCGACCCTTCCCTTTCTCCATCGTGGTTGCAACGGTGATGCGGTCCTCATAGAAAGATGGGGCTTTGTAGTCGACCGTAGCCTTGGCAACGATCACGAAAAAACCATCACGCTCCATATCACTGTAGAAGCAACCCTGCTGCCTCAAGAAATCGGAACGACCTTCCTCAAACCACGTCAGGTAGTTGGCATGATGGACAACCCCCTGAGCGTCAGTTTCGGCGTAGCGTACGATCAAGGTAAAGCTGCGGGTCGGTTTCCTGTCAGACATGCTTTATGGCTCTCTTTGTCATTGAGAAAAATTCGTCGGGAAATACGATACCCGGCCTCGGTCACCATATGATTTTGTAAGATTGAATCTATTTTTACATCGCTTTTGCCGGGCAAAACACTTGCAAAGTTAACTAAAGCATCAGCATCCCAGATAATACGAAACTCTGCAGAGTCAATAGCCCCTGCAGTATGGTGGAAGCCTACGATCTTTACGACGTCTGCAACAAGAGCTTTATCTGTCTTTAGCTCAGCAAGAAGAGCTTCCGCGATTGGCGGACCTTCAATCTCCTGGAAATTACCGGCGCTGGAACCGTGCTTACGCTCAGCTTCCGGGATGCCTATATCGTGAAGATAGGCCGCAGTAAGTGTTCGTACAGGATCCGCATCGATATAACTCAAAAGTTCCTGTGCATAAAGGGAGACTTGTAAGGCATGGTCAATGCGACGTTGATCCTCACCGAAATAACGTTCCATGGCAGAGCGAACTGAGTCCAGAAAAGTTTGATGTTCCGGGCTGATTTTTACGAGCAGATTGAACATTAAAAGAAGTCCTTAACGCCTATAATAATTGAACAAAAGAGTAGCGGCCAGAAGCAATAAAGTCCAGACGAAAAGACGCCGCTAATAAATCAGCGGCGTCTTTCTTTTCCTTTGTCCAAATTTTACTCTTAAACTATTTCTTGTCGCCACGAATACCGATGCAGACTGTTTCAAATGGAATATCGCGACCGCTGTTAGCAAGGGCTTGCCTGGCCATCATAACAAGGCCGTTGCAGCAAGGAACTTCCATGTGAACCACGGTCAAACTCTTGATGTTGCTCTGTGTGATCATCGCTGTGAGTTTATCGACATAAGGCGCGGTATCATCAAGTTTCGGACAGGCAATTGCCAAAGCCTTACCTTTGAGCAGATCCTCCTGGAAATCAGCGTAAGCAAATGGAGCGCAATCTGCGGCAAGGACAACATCTGCACCCTGGAAGAAAGGAGCCGTTGGTGGCACGAGATGTAACTGAACCGGCCACTGAGCCAAACGTGAGGGCCGGGAGCCAACGTCAGCACTCTCCTCTGCCGGAGCACTATCAAAGTTCATCGTTCTTGCTGAAGGGCATCCTCCACCCGCCGGTGGTGCAAAGCTCTTAACTGCAGCCGAAGGGCAGCCCCCTGTCGCTTGGGGAGCAGGAGCTTCATGATGAGGCAACGGCTCACGACCAATATCCTTAAGATGTACATCGACAGCCGCTTCATCAAACTCGTCAGCTTCACGCTCTTCTATTGTAATGGCACCGAGTGGACAGTCGCCGAGACATGCGCCAAGACCATCACAGAGGTTGTCAGAAAGAAGCTTGGCTTTTCCATCAATAATCTGGATGGCTCCTTCAGCACAAGAAGGGACACACTCGCCACAACCGTTGCATTTCTCTTCATCAATCTTAACCATTTTACGAATCATGGGTCTGTCTCCTATCAAGCAAGTTAATTATTGTGTTTCGTTAGTGTGAAACTATCTTAGCTCAACAACATGATCGTCAACCTTGACCGGGGTCAAACGTTAGAAAAAATAGTGCCACAACAAATCGAACCTGCCGCGCTTGATGAGATACTGACCAGAAAAACGCATAATTTCACGAACTTTTTGGCGATGCTCAGCTTTATAACAATGCACCTTGCAATGCTTACAAACAGGTCGGTCTTCAAGCGGACAATGCAAACGTCGAGCAAACGCATAGAGTAAGAACTCACTACATTCACTACATACAGGATACTTGCCCAATGGGAGTTTTTGCAACTCGGGCGCATCAACGTCAACGATAGACTTTGGTTCTTTGTGATTTTGGCGACAGTAGACAGAGGT
>CBDUFN010000096.1:0-9838 GCA_965366475.1 uncultured bacterium
TTTCTTAAGCGACAATTTGAGTGTTCAAGAGAAGAGGTCTTGTGTGTTCCGGTACAGTGATTGATCGATATATTCTTTAGCCACGCCTAGACTTCCAACTTGACAGCAACCAACACATATCATAACCTGAATATTCAGCAACAATGCCAGACAAGATCAATAAAGGACTATTTATGGATTCAGCCAGCTCCAGTATAACGACTCTTGACGCAGTGATTGATCTCGCAATAGCCATGGAAAATCACGGTCGACATTACTACGCAGACGCACGTGACAAAGCCACGGACCCACGATGCATTAAGTTTTTCTCTTGGCTGGTAGAACAGGAAGACGACCATCACCAAACCTACTTAAAGTTACTTGAAGACAGCTCAGGAATAGAAATGTCTGCTGAGGAGCTAACTGGTGGCTATGGCCATTTCATTCAAATGCTGGTCAAGGAAGTCACTGAGTCGCTCACTGAGAGCGATAAGCTGACCATAGATGAGGTTATTGGGCAAGCTCTCTTTTTCGAAGAAAGCGTCATCAAATACTTCCAAAAGGTCATGCCTTTATTTCCTGAAAATCAAGCAAAGACAATTCAAACCATCTGCGATGAAGAGCAAGAACATATTGATGCAATAAACAAATATAAAATTGAAAATGGCATCTGATTAAGATCGCTATACTTACGTTTAACTCGCCCCTGCCCTCACCGGTTGGGGCTTTGTATTTCCACAAGGCTGCCCCTCCCTTCCCCATACTTCCATCGCAAGGCCTGTTCTGAAACCGACTCTCAAAGCACATTTCACGAACCCACTAAAAGTTTCTATTCCACTCAATACAACAAAAAACACCTCCGCACGGTTGATATTGTTAACGTACTTGCCGCACTTGTTTTCAAAAGGACAGTGGGACCGTGGCTCAGCGAGCGTTGTTTACCTACAACGCAGAACGATAGTGCTCACGTTTGGTTGTTACCAGACTTTAGAACAAAAAAAAACCGGGAGCGATCCCGGTTTAGTTTAAAAGACATTCAGGCTTTGAAACAGGTCTGTTCCTTTCAGCGGTTAAAGATTTACGCCGAGGGCTTTGACCGTGTCGATGGTCAGGTATTTTGCGACGGTCAGGTTACGCTCTTTCTGAAAAGCGTTGACAGCAGACATGGTCCGCCAACCGATGACACCGTCTATCGGACCGGGGTTAAAGCCGGCTAAAGACAGTGCACGCTGGATATCGCTGACTTTACTGTGAGTCATATTGGTTTCACAAAGAATCTCCTGCCAGGCCATGTGATCTTCCGAGACCTTGGTCTGCTTGGTTACGGTCTGGTATTGGGCAGGGATCAGAGTGCGCTTCTCATGCGCCGGTTCGATCAGCTTTGTGACCTGCACAGTTTTATACTTGGCAGGGATATCGACCACCTGGGTCGATGCAGGTGTTGTGACAACACGTCGCGTGACGTCCTTGTAAATAGCCTGGGTTTCAACTTCACGGGTCGCTGCAGGTGCTTTCAGGACACGCTTGGAAACCGTCTTGAACTCGGCCGGGATTTCAACGAGGCAAAGGATCTCGCCGGTTGTCTGGTCAATACGCTGAATCGGGCCTGTGCCCTTCTTCCAGACGGTATAGGCAGGTTTAACCTGCATCTTCTCGTTGACCTGTTCATACTGGGCAGGAACTTTGACCAGACGCGTTTTGGCAGGCTCGACCATGACACGATCGGTCACGGTTCCATATTGAGCCGGAACCACCTTGAGTTGCTGTGAAGCTTCTTCAACCAAGACCTGTTGTGTCACAGTCTCGTAACGGGCCGGGATGACCTCAACTTGCGATCCAGCTTCTTTTTTCAGCACCTTCTCGGTGACTGTCTGGTACTCAGCCGGTATGAACAAACGGGCATAGCAATGACCCTGCTCGGCGTTGGGTGGGAAGAGGCTGGCTTCCGCCATTTGTGTCGAACCGCTTCTCTGAACGTTTTGCAACTCCGCTTCACGCGTATCAAGCCTTGACCTCTGCATAGCCAGAGTGCGCTCCTGCTGCTCAAGCATGTCTCGCTTTTGGTCTAACTGCTGTTGTTGCTCCTCTAGTTGAGCCATACTCATGTCCATATCGGACATCGCATCTGTGCCGGCCATCCGCGCATCGTGGGTTGCGCAGGCGGCCAGAAACAGAGACACAACGAATATGATTGCCCAGCCAGAAAGGTGTCTTGTTTTCATGACTGCCTCCTCATTGTTTTGTGGTCTCCCACACGGAGTGAGTGATACTGCTCAAGGTCTCAAAAAAACGTAACTCAGCCTGATGAAATCAACGTTATTTCCGACCCTACTCTTTGAGTAAACCCCTAAAATGGTCACTGTCAAGTCATATGACTGCACAGGTTTTGGGCAATGGCACAAGTTTTGTCAGCCATTTCATCTCTCGCCGCCCAAAAGCCATAACTATTCAATTTATAGCGCTTTTTTAATCAAACGGATGCAAGCAATCATTCCGGTGGCTTAGCGCATAAGGAGGAATGTTAAAGAACGGAACATGTGTGTTTGGGGACAACTTGGCACAAAGATTGATAACTAGAATCGTCTGAAATGTTTTTTTTCTGCCGGAACGTTTTTTTTCGATCCGGTGTCACCCTAACCGAGAGATCAGATTTTCATGAAACTGCTTTTCCCGCTTATATTGATCATGTTCTGTGTTACCCCACCTGCGTTTGCCAACACCCAACCGGCGATCGTATTCTCTCAGGAAATCATCGCTATTGCAGAAGACGGTAGCCTGATGCCGGCGGTTGAGATCGAACCGGAAACGATGGCAGGCATGCAGACTATCGACTTTGATCTCGGCCGAGAACGCTTGCTGCGAATTCAAACCAACATCGTCGATGCAGAAGAACGCGGCTTGAACGATCTGGTGGCCACGGTAAAGCGTTGTTACGAATATCTCGAGTCAACCACCGGACGGGATCTCGACCGGGGTGTAATGCTCTATCTCATCGAACTTGATGAAATTCCCTTTGCCTACAGTTTCCGTGCGGCTTATAACGATGTCAATCAGTGGAGCGAAGTCCGACTGGCTTTGATCGACCGCGGCACGCGTCTCAGTGGTCCGCGCGCGTCGTCCAGTCTCACCGACCTGCTCTACGATACCCTGCCGCACGAACTCGGACACGACCTGCTTAGCAGCATTCCTCAGCTTATGCACGATATCGATGGTGAAGCGTCCAATCATACCCGCTGGTTCATCGAGGGCGTTTGCGAAGTATTGGCGAAAGGTTTTTCGCGCCGCGAGGTCCCTTCACTTCACCGGAACTTCATTGCTCTGCGCAACGTTGGGACGGTGCTCGCTGAAACGCAACTTCGAGAAGACCTGCTGAGTTGGGCACAAGACAATAATAATGGCATGGTGCTCGAATCCGATTTCTACGGCGCTGCTATGCTGACCATAATGGAATGGACCAAATCGATTAGCCTCACTGAACTATTCACAGAACTGGCAACGTGCAGCAGCCAGGTCTGCGGCACCGATCTGATTGACATCATGCACGAAACCACCGGTTTCGGACCGCAGGAAATCCTTAAGCGCGCGCACAACCACGGCAGGCAGTTGAACGAACAATTCGTTCTGGCTCAGCTTTTTGAATAGGGTTGTTACATAGAAAAGGGTTGAAATGCTGGCCTCTGAGTATAAATCGGCGTCATAATGTGATTCGCTTCAGTTGTGATAATCGTGCCACTTTAAATCTCAGTGACTCCACCTGATCCTTCTTCCCATAAAAGCCTTCTATAAGAATCAAGAACCGACAAGACCGGTAAGTTGATCGGAAGGATCGCTTCTCTGAAACTATCGCGCTCGGCAAAATCGATCATTGATTCGACCCCATTCATCCCGACCTGTATTTGCATAGAGAGACCTTCCAGGGAGTCGCTCTTTCTCTTAGTTTTTCCTACAAACTAAAGAGGCAGAACTCTTTGAAGAGCCCTGCCTCTTTTGATTCTGTGCGAAAAAGTTCTCCTAGAACTTGACGTTGGTTTGTGCCGCCGCCATTTCTACACTAACAACTGGCGGCAAAACCTCCCCTGTTCGTGCAGCAATCACATCCAGAGAATTTTGTGTCATTGATCGATACATAAGCCGTGAGGTCACCCGGTAATCGCCTTTGCCGGGCAACGGGATACGATAGGTTTCACTATCCATGCCCTTAGCAGGAATGCGTCGATCGTAACCAATACCGTGTGCCTGCCAACTCTTTCCCGTCAAGTTACCATCAGCATCACGAAACAGAACTCGGAAGAAGACGGCATTTGGATCGACATGGTTTTTGTCGTCAATGTCCCCAGAGCTATAGACTATCTTTCCGGCACTGTCTTCCACTTCAACCTGCAACCACATTATGCGGATATATGTCGTGCCGGTAGGGATCTTGTGCCCCGCACCGACGTTGTGCACATCAACAGTCAATTCCAGGGTACCGTCATCCGCAACTTTTTCTGCAAGTTTAACTTCAGCTGCGGCACGCAGGAATTCCCGTGACAGTTCCGCTTGCTTCGGATTGCCCAGTTCGTCCTGAACATAGGAACTGCCGCCAACAAAACCGTGAAAGGCCAGGCTCTCTCGCTCTTTGCCCATCAGTGCGGCACGACCAGGGGCTTTACTGACGCCGGGAGTGGGTGTCATGTGACAGTCCTGACAACGAATCCCTTGCTTGCCATATTCGTTATTCTTCCAATCATCCCAGGTGTCAATGATGTGCACGCCAGTGGCGGGATGAATAACCATGTGGCAGGAGCCGCAGAATTCTGCCTTGGTGTGAATCTCTGTGAATTCAACCTCGTGATAAAGCGACCGGCCATCGCCACGGGGGCCACGCTTTACCTCGCCTGGATCCGAGATATGGCCCATGTTGAACATCTCTCCCACCCCGGACACTGTGTGACAAAAGTCACAGGAGATGCCGCGACGCGAGGCATCATCAAACTTGCTGCCGTCGGCGGGAGGCAGCAACCCGGTGCGTGCTGCAATCGGAGCATGACAGGCCCCGCAGAGCATATCGGTCGCGCCGTCTGTTTGTTGGTGTGCCAGAAGATAGTCGGGGCGATACCACTTATCCGTCCATGCATTGGCATGCATGGACTTTGACCATTCATTATAAATGTCGCGATGGCATGTCGAGCAAACTTTGGGATCCTCAAAGGAGCCGGGTTCGAACAACTGGGGGGTCTCCGAGACGGTGTTCTCAACAACTTCAACGACACTCGCAACATCTGCCGCTGTAGTGACACTCGAAGCGTGTAAGAATCCAACATCGACTAAACAAACGCAGGCAAAGGCCGAAAGGACAGTAAAAGTTAAATATTTCATCAGTTCTCCTTAAAGTTAAGACAAAATTAAAAAACACCAACCCCGAATATAACGGAGACTTACTTGTTGTCAACACAGTCAAGATATTCTCTTGGAAAATCTGCCGACAAAAACTTCGGGGAGAGAATAGCGCTGATTTACAACCAGAGGTCTCGTCCAATAACGACACGAAAACGATCATTTTTCCGGTCGTTTTCTTTTGGTTTTTCGTTCTCCACCTGTCGCGCAACCCTGACCAGTCAAACCTCCGGCAAACCATTTTACGATCAAACCTTTGTCTCCCGACTGCAGCCTCCGAATTCGTTTGACAACGCAACGGCCCGGGTGTACTAACGCTCTCCCTTTTATAAAAAGACCAATTGGAGGTTCAAACCATGTCTGCTATTGCTCGCAAACTCCCCTATTCTGTGTTCTGGAATTGCGGCCTCATTGTGGTTGGTTCACTCATTCAAGCGATTGGCTTCAAAGCCTTGGGTGAAACACAAGGATTTGTACCTGGAGGTTTGTTTGGTACAGCGACTCTGATCTCTTACACAACAGAAGGGCTTAATACAGGTCTCATCTACATGCTTCTCAATATACCGATGTTCATTATCGGCTATATCTACTTGTCAAAACGGTTCCTTGCCTACAGTTCTCTGGCAATGCTTTCACTGTCAGCTTTTTTTATGCTCATTGATTTTCACATCACCATACACAACCAACTTTACGCAGCTGTCTCCTTTGGCGTGATCATTGGCGCCGGCGCCGGTATGGTCTTGCGTTCACTCGGATCAAACGGTGGCCTTGATATCGCTGGGGTGATTCTCTATCAAAAGTTCAACGTAGGCCTCGGTAAATTTTTCTTCTTTTACAATGTCGTCCTGTTTAGCGGCAGCTTTATCAGTCTGGACAATGATCTTGTGATTGTATCGATGATTGCGGTCTTCATCACATCAGTGACCATGGACTACTGTTTGTCCCTCTTTAATCAGCGGAAAATGGTCCTCGTGATTTCGGAGAAGCCTGAAGAGATTGCCGATCAAGTCATGCAGAAAATGAAAATTGGCACGACCATGCTACCGGGAACCGGTGGCTATAAAAGAGTTAAGAAAACTGTTTTGCTTATTGTCGTAAACAACATCCAACTCAAACGATTGGAAGAAATTGTTTTCGGTAACGATCCACACTCACTTTTTATTGTTGAAAATACGTTCAATGTCCTCGGCTCAACGTTCTCTAAACGAAAGCTGTACTGAACCGGGAAGAGAGGCTATTCGAAAAGAGTTAAATTGGGCCCCCCTCCCTTAAAACACTGAACTCGAGTGCAGTGAGTTGCGGGTTCGAAGCCTCTTATCCCAACGAACCTTTATCAAGAGCGACCTTCTATAGGGTCGCTCTATTCTTTTTGCTCTCCGGAACCGGATCGGGGCAACGGGCAATTCATCTTAAGATATTCCTCGACGCTCAAACGGATAATAAGCATTTGAAATCACACTATTTATGATTATAGTTATGAAACTCATAGCATGTTTTTAACGTTGCCACTTACGGGTGAACTTATGGAAAACAATTTTGTTTCAGTCTGGCAAGAGATTGCCAATCTCGTTCCACGCATATTTATGGCCTCTATCGTTTTATTCATTTGTATTTGGATGGGCCGATTCTTGGGACGCATGATAGTCAAGGTTCTCTCAGACAGAAGCGAAGCAAAAGTCTACATGAGGTTCATTCAACAATTAACAACGTGGCTGGCAGGTCTTCTTGGATTGATCTTTGCTTTGAATATCCTCGGCCTTGGCAATATCGCCATGAGCCTTCTGGCCGGTGGTGGGATGGCTGCGGTTGTCTTCGGTTTTGCTTTTCGTGAAATCGGCGAAAATTTTATTGCAGGCTTCTTTCTGACGTTCAGCCGCTCCTTTGACGTCGGTGATATTATTGAATCCGAGAGTCTGGTCGGCGAAGTCAAAAACATTGAACTGAGACATGTTCACATCCGTACGCCTGACGGTTGTGACATCTTTATTCCCAGTACGCAGATCTTTAAGTCTCCTCTTCTGAATTACACCCGTGATGGCTTGCGGCGGCCCAATTTTGTTGTTGGCATCGACTACTCTGACGACCCCGAGAAGGCTCGTGCCCTGATACTGGAGGCCGTTGTGAAATCTGACGGCGTTCTTAATGACCCACAACCGAAGGTCATGATGTCGGCGCTGCTTCCCCAGTACGTTGAACTGCAGGTTAATTTTTGGGTCGACACCTTTGACAAAAGTCATGACATGCTAACGATTAAGAACAACGTCATGGACCGCTGCTGTCTGGCACTTAAAGACGGAGGATTCACGTTCAGTTCAGACTGCTCAAGCAACATCAACCTCGCTACCCCCGTGCCGATTGCGACTCAGGTGGTGGCCTCGACTCAACAACCAGAAGGTCAAACCTTGAATCACAGAGAGGACAGCCATGAATAGGATAGAAATGCTACTGGACTATTTTCTGGGGCCTCTTGTTTTGGTTGCTGTTTTGGTCCTGGGCTTGATTGGTTTGAACCTGCTGCTGGGCCGACTACAAAAAGATCATCCTGAACGTGGCCTTCAACGCCAGGTCGCAATGCTGTTCACAACACTTGTCGCCCTCTTCCTGCTCATCATTCTCTTACCCATCAGTGAAGGACTTCGTGGTCAGATCCTGAGCCTGCTCGGCATTCTCCTGAGTGCAACGATTGCCTTGAGCGCAACCACCTTTCTCGGCAATGCCCTCGCTGGAATTCTTTTAAGAAGTGTCCGTAGTTTCCGCACCGGCGATTTCATTTATATACAAGACCAGTTCGGGCGAGTCTCGGGGAGAGGTTTATTCCATATCGAAATTCAAACAGCAGATCGAGATCTGGTGACCTTACCCAACCTTTACGTGACCAACAACCCGGTTAAGGTGACACGTGAATCGGGCACGATTATCTCTGCCGATGTCTCACTCGGATACGATGTCCCTCACTCCCAAGTCGAAACGGTTCTCCTGCAGGCAGCAATCGACGCAGGTCTGGAAGACCCATTCGTTTATATTCTCACGCTTGGAGACTTTTCGGTCCTCTACAGAGCAAACGGAGTGCTGACCGAAGTGAAACAGCTGCTCTCTGCACGGTCCCGTCTGAACGGCACCATTCTTGATGCCCTGCACCACGCTGGCGTGGAGATTGTTTCACCCAATTTTATGAACACCAGAGACGTTTCAGGGCAAACCTTTGCCTCTCAACCACTCATCAAACAGTCGCCCCCATCAGAAAGTAAGGAACCGGAAGAGATCATTTTTGACAAGGCTGAGCAGGCTGCCACACTTGATGAGCAGAAGGCTTTTTTGGAAGAGATTGAAAAACAGCTTGAAGAGTTGAGAGGAAATCTCTCAAATGTCAGTGATGAAAAAAAGTTCCAGACAAACGAGGCTATAGCAAAATTAGAGCGTCAGCAGACGCAACTGCAAAAAAAGATATCGATCTATGAAAAAACACTGGAACAGGAAATCAATTAACTAACGACCATTAAACTTTTTTTCTTGCCAAATGTTCACTGCGAAAGCTTCGGCCGTTGGGTGTCATTTTGTTGATACATCCCCGCCGGACCTGTATTTACAAAAGGGCGCTCTTCCCGGGAGCGCTCTTTTGTTATTATCAGCGCGAAACAACAAATCCTACCCATTAAGAACCCGTTAGCCAAACGAACGCTACAAAGCATCCCTCATTGCTAAATCATGGCACAAACAGATTCCCACCACTCTGGCTGATTTCAAGACCAGCAGTTGAAACTTCCTTGCAATTACACAAATTCCTCATAGAGTTTATGTTCAACTCACAAGGAGGTTACCATGGAACTACTTCAACTCATCACAAGTCAATTAGGCGTTTCGGATACCCAGGCAGAAGGAGGGGCGGGATTGCTGTTCAAACTGGCGAAAGAAAATTTAGGCTCAGATGATTTCGGGAAAATTGCAACAGCTGTTCCCGGGATCGAAGGGCTTCTCTCTGCAGCACCTGAGAGTGGTGGCATGTCAAGTCTCATTGGTGGGCTAGCATCCTCTTTTGGGGGATCAAGTAAACTGGGGAACCTTGCGAGCCTCGCCGGAGGGTTCAAAAATCTAGGAATGGACTCTGGTTTAGTGGGAAAATTCATTCCCATCGTTCTATCTTTCGTGCAATCCAAAGGTGGCGACATGGCTAAAGGAATCCTTGAGAAGGTCCTCAAGTAACCGCATAAGCATGATGAGGACTTGCAATGTTTTGGTTATTGATAACTATCGCTGGCCTAATGCTACTAGTGACTGCGGTTTTATTACTTCAAGTGTTTATTGCGAAACACATTGGAAAGAACAACCGTAAAGAAGAGAAGTAAATATCCCTCTTTAAGGTTCAAAGGCTTCTGCATCTGTGACAGGGGGCGGGTTCAAAACCAATCATCCCGACCAATATTTACATTAAGGCGGCCTTGCCTTGCAACGTGATTTCTTTGTCCAAGGGGATGTCAGATACGCT
>CBDUFN010000097.1:0-9787 GCA_965366475.1 uncultured bacterium
ATATACTCGAAGTCGGCTAGACGCGAATGAATGCCCGCGCCCATACCTTCGTGACACTCCAGACAGACTTCTTGTCCGACCGAAGTAGCGCCGTCTATAACTGGCAGTGTCAATTGCTTCTCCCTGATTGCTCCGGTGGCGCATGCCCCCAGGAACAGTAACAGGGGAAGGAGCTTGACCAGCCAGGGCGCCCTGGATAGTGATACCTTCCTATGCATGATTTCTCCTTTTTACGCTGAATGCCTCAAATGAATGAAATGTTAGTGAAATAACGAACCGGCTTTGCCTCCGATTTTACCTCCTTTTTTTGTGCCGGATTGACTGTGAAACCGTTCATTAGGCGATTAGAATCTGTTGTATATTATGGGTCTTTGGTGCTAGGGTAAAACGAATCATTCTAATGGCCTTCATAAGCAATATTTATAGTTTTTAATGTTATATATGGATTAGCGCATGGAAACCCGATATCTGAACACTCTCGTGGCTTCTGTTGAATCAGGAACATTTTCTAAGGCCGCGGAAACATTACATATTACTCAGTCTGCCGTTTCTCAGAGGATTAAGTTCCTTGAGGAGCATTTCGGTCAGCAATTGTTGGATCGTTCTGGGCAAAGGCTTGCTCTCACCCCCGCTGGCCACGTTGTTTTTTCCAAGGCAAAAGACATTCTTGATAAAGAGAAGGAATTGTTGACTTGCCTGCAAGACTCTTCGTCTAAAAAAAGACTTTCGATTTGTTGTACGCCAACTTTTGGTATGGCCTACATGCCACAGGTCTTAAGTGACTTTCTCAGGGTTCATTCCGACCTGAGTGATCTCAAATTTATTTTCCTTCAGCCGGCGGAGGCTTTGCGGGGTTTAATCCACGAGGAATTCGACCTGGCCGTCATCGAGCATCGCATGGATTTGGATTTCAGCGGTTTCGATCGTTTCTCCATGCCTGATGATGAAATGTTGGTGATTGCTTCGGCTTCATCAGAGTTTCAGGCTGTTGATGGTGTCGTTAAGCTTGAGTCGCTGAAGGGCTCAAGGTTCTTTGTGCGTCGTGATGGGTGTAGCTCTAAAGAGTTGATGCGCAAGAATCTGGTCTCTTTTGGTTTTGATTTTGATGATTTTGAAGGCGTTATCGTGTCAGATGATCTACGTTTTACTATCCAGTCTGTTCTGGCCGGAGATGGTATCGCTTATGTGTCGCAGTCAATCGTTTCTAATTACTTGAGTTCAGGACACCTTGTTGGTTTGCGCGTTGAGGGCTTCGAGCATACTCGTGGGCGTAGTGTGGTCATGCTTCCACAGCGAAGTGAGGATGCACTTCTAAAAGAGCTCCTTGAGAGCCTCTTTGCGGTTGTCTCGCCGTTCTGGCGACCCCAAATAGTGAACGGTTCAAAGTAAAGAAGGGTTGACTCTTTAAGGTTTGTTGTAAACAGGATCTTCTAGGTAATTAGCTAGTTTTTTTTGCTTTGTGGATGAGGAGTTATGGATAAACTATTTAAAGGTGTTGCCAAGTTTCGTCAGGAAGATTTTGAGGCACATAAAGATCTTTTTGAATCTTTGGGTAGGGCCCAGAAACCACATACTCTTTTTGTTGGTTGTGCCGATTCAAGGGTTGTCCCTGATTTGATTACACGCACCATGCCTGGTGAGCTTTTTACCGTAAGAAATGTCGCCAATATCGTTCCGCCCTATCGAACCACCGAAGAGTATGCAGGTACCACCTCGTCGATCGAATATGCAGTACAGGCTCTTGAAGTAGAAAATATCGTTATCTGCGGGCACTCCAACTGTGGTGGTTGTGCTGCCATGAACCAGTCCGATGAAGAGTTGGCCCATCTTCCTCATGTCAGGCGTTGGTTGGCGATCTCCAAGGAAGTGCGTGGTCGCGTTGATCGACAGATCGGTGTTGAATCTGCAGAGAAACGTGAATGGTTGACTGAGCAGATCAATATCCTTGTGCAGATGCGTAATTTGCTGACCTATCCCTATGTAAGAGAGCGTTATCAGCAGGGTCGTTTGAAGATCTATGGTTGGTATTACATTATTGAGACCGGTGAGATTTTTAACTTTAATGATCAGACTGAAACGTTTGAGTTGGTGACAACTCCTTAAGCAGTCAGTCTTCTTGGTCCTCTTTTTGTCCGCTCCAAACCGGGTCCCACCCAAATTGACGTTTGAGTCGTTCTGCGGGCGTCTGTTCTAGAAACTCCTCTTCGCTAAAGCTAAATCGATAACCTTGGCAATATTCCAGTAGGATTGCATAGGCAGCATTGATTTGGCGAATTACTTCCGGGTTGCTGCTGTTGCTTTGATCTGGATGATGAGCTTTCGCAAGCTCGCGATGGCGATTCTTGATCTGATCAAGGGTTGCTCTCTCTGGTAGATCGAAGACTTTGATTGCTTTCCTAAAGTCCTGGTAAGTCATCGGACCTCTCCTTTTCCATTAGAATTATGTCTCTTAAGTAAAACAATAAACCTTAATTCTTTTCAAGTGTTAAGAGCTTGGGGAAAGGAAATCTCCCTTTGAGTGAGACCGCGTTCTACATTTTGTAGTAAAAAATACCTTGAATAGTAATAAAATGGGAGTATTCTTTATCTTGATGATTTTTTGCTTTGTGTAGATGAAGGGAGTTCTCATGGAAGATTTGTGGCGTGTGAAAAGGTCCTCGGTTGATATGGAGGATGTGGCGGATTTGGCAGAATACCATCGTCTTCTGGATCGTTTTAATGATGAGGAGGCTGGCAAAAACCAGCGCAACCTGTTGTATGGTGACGCGAGCTTCGGATCCGATGAAGGCGTAGATTAGGAAGGGCTCTCCTTTTCTGGTTCATGATTGAACGGCTTAACCTCTTGCGTAAATGCTTTGCCCTGTGCTAAGAAATATAGCTTGAATCCTTGCGATAAAAAGCACTTTAGGGAGGGCGTTAAGCACATGGATCTGCAGATACTTCCCCTGGAAAAATTAAAGCCACGCATCTCTGACGAGAGTGAACTGACTTTTGGCAAGCAGTTCACTGATCGTATGTTTGTTATGAACTACAAGACCGGTTTGGGCTGGCACGATGCGCGGGTTCAGCCGTATCAACCTTTCTCTCTTGATCCTGCAGCGATGGTTTTACACTATGCTCAGGAAATATTTGAAGGACTTAAGGCCTTCAGACGTCCTGATGGAAAGATTGCGTTATTTCGTCCTCTGGATAATTTCCGTCGTTTTAATCACAGTGCCCGCCGCATGTGTATGCCTGAAGTCGACGAGACCTTCATGTTGCACGCTCTCAAAGAGTTGATTCGCCTTGAAGAAGACTGGGTTCCTCGTAGCGAAGGAACCAGCCTCTACATTCGCCCGACTATGATTGCCTCAGAGCCAATGCTGGGTGTGCGTCCTGCTGACGAGTACCTCTGTTATATTATTGTTTGTCCTGTAGGTGCATACTATAAGGGTGGTTTGGCCCCGGTTAAAATCTGGATATCTGATCATTACGTGCGTGCCGCTGATGGTGGGACCGGTGAAGTGAAGACGGGTGGAAATTATGCCGCGAGTTTATATGCGGCACGTGAGGCGGCTGAGAAGGGCTATGATCAAGTTCTTTGGCTTGATGCCAAGGAGAAGAAGTACGTCGAGGAGGTAGGCAGTATGAACCTCTGTTTCGTTTGTGATGGTAAGTTAGTGACCTCGCCTTTGGGTGGTACGATTTTGGATGGTATCACGCGCCGTTCGGTTCTGGAGTTGGCCAGGTATAACGGTTTGGAAGTTGAAGAAAGAGCTTTGTCGGTTGATGACATTTTTGATGGCGTTGAAAGTGGGCGTATCTCAGAAGCTTTTGGTACCGGCACCGCAGTTGTGATTTCGCCTGTTGGTCAGTTTACGTATAAAGACCGTACGGTGGTTTTAGGTGATGGTAAGACAACTGGCCGGGTAACGCAGGAACTCTATGATACTCTGACGGATATTCAATATGGGCGTATGCCTGATCCGCATGGATGGGTTGACCTTCTCTAGATTAATTCTGACAGCTTAAGTATAAACAAAGGCCTTCGGTGCTATGCACTGAGGGTCTTTGTGTTTATAAAGTACACAGTTTGAGTAGTTTTATGCTCATTAGTTAATCGTATACACTTCCTACTGCTAATAACGAAAACTTTGTAAAGAGTCTTTACCTCTGTAATTCCTTGTTATTTCAGATGTTTGCACTCCTGAAACTCGTTTTTAATCTGATCAAATTATATTGTGGCATGTTGATTGCTCAATAAATGCGCCCGCGTTGTTTACTATAGCGAAATTTCACTTTGATTTTTTGGGTACAGACAACCAAATCTCAAGGTTAATGATTTTCAGGAGGTATCCCCATGTGCCGAATTGGCGCAATTAAAAGTTCTAACTATGTCCACCCAAGTATGGCTCTGAAGTTGATGGAGTCTCAGCAGAAAGGACATGACAATTCAGGCTTTGCCATGGTCATGCACGACCTTGGTGGAATTTTTGAAAACTACAAGCATCTGCCGACGCTTTCAATGGCTTGCACCGACGAGGGTTTAAAGCGAGCTGAAGATATGTTGCATGAGGCAGGATTTCAGCGCGTGATGCAGTGGGTGCCAGAAACGGACCCTCAGCCAGGCCTGGATATTCATGCCATGCCTAACTATGTTTTCGAAACCTTTGATTACCCACGCTACTTTCGAAATGGCGAGCAAAAAGACAAAGAGGAACTTCTCCTCGATATGCGTCTTAAGCTGCGTAAGGCCCTTGAAGAAGATGAACAAGGTTTTGTTTATTCCTTCTGGCCAGATGTCGTCACACTCAAGGAAATTGGGGATCCTCGTGATATCGGGACCTATTTCAAGCTCTGGACTCCGGACGACAAGTTTACTGCCAAGGTCATTACCGCCCAATGTCGACAGAACACCAACTACGATATTGTCCGATATGCTGCACACCCATTTTTCATGCAGGGGTACACGGCGCTTGCGAACGGTGAGAACACTTTTTATCTGAAAAATGTCGAGGCGCAAAGAAAACTGCATCGTGGCTACATCGGCTTCGAATCGGATTCGCAGTGCTTTCTCTACACTCTGCACTATGTACATCGCGAGTTACGTTGGCCTCTGCGTTATTACAAACATGTTGTGACGCCACTGCCCTTCAGTGAACTGGAGCAACGTGAAGATAAAGAACAGCTTCTCGCGATGCGTCAGTCGTTGGCTCATTTAGAGATCAATGGTCCCAATACGATTATTGGTGTTTTGCCAGATTTCACAATGTTCACCTGCTGCGACGCCAAAAAGCTACGTCCAGTTGTGGTCGGTCGCACTGAGGATACGGTCGTTATTTCCTCTGAGGTTTGTGGCATTAACGATGTTCTTCCTGATCGTGACTGGGAAACTGATATCTATCCTCATGAACGTGAGGTCGTCGCTATCGACAATAATCTGGAGGTGCAACGATGGAGACAATGAGAGTCCAGAGTGTCACACCGAATGACATGCCCTGGAAAATCAAATATGACGCCAGCCGCTGCACCCTTTGTGGCTCGTGCGTTTCAGCCTGTTCATTTCGCGCTATAGAAGCCAAAGTAGAACGCCGCCGCATGGTTTTTTCCGAAGGGGAACTGCCTGACCCGCAGCAGCGCTTCTCGGCCGTTCCGGTTATTAAACAAGTCAAGGACGTCCAACACTATTGCCGTGGCTGCGGCATCTGCGAAAAAGTTTGTCCCAATGATGCAATTGCTCCGAAGCGTAATCCGGATACTCGGCATCCGATACTCACCCGTTGTTTAGGTGGTGATTCGATCAAACGAGGAGGGCGGAAGAATCTTGAATCTTCAGTGCGTACTCTCGACAAAATGCGTGTCGGGCGTATTTCACAGATGACGGATCCAAGTCTTGATGCTCAGCGGCATAGCTTTGATCTGCTTGCACCTTTTGGGCGAATCATGCCGGCACAGACGCTTCCATTCAGCGTTGATGCTCAAGATAATCTGCAAGTGGAAGATAACATGCCACCGGTGCGTTGGGTCTATCCTGTGATCATCGGTGATATGTCGATCGGAGCACTCTCCTGGCGGATGTGGGAAGCGGTCGCCATGGCTGTTGCTTACCTCAACGAAGAATGCGGCATGCCAGTACGTATGTGCTCCGGTGAAGGTGGCGTTCCGGTTCGTCTGCTGAAAAGCAAATATCTCAAATATATGATTCTGCAGATCGCATCCGGTCATTTTGGATGGAACCGAATTGCCAAGGCAATGCCCCATATGATTGAAGATCCGGCAGGTATTCTGATTAAAATCGGTCAGGGTGCCAAGCCAGGTGATGGTGGTTTGTTACAGGCAAATAAGGTGGCGGAACATATTCAGGCGATTCGTGGTGTTCCGAAAGCAGACCTGCTGTCTCCACCAAACCATCAAGGTTTATATTCCATTGAAGAGAGTGTTCAGAAAATGTTCCTCTCGTTCAACTCAGCATTTAAGTTCCGTGTCCCTGTGGCGATCAAGGTTGCGGCTTCTGCGACCAGTGTTTCAGTGTTCAACAATCTGGTTCGTGATCCATACAATATCGTTGGAGGTTTTTTCCTTGATGGTATTGATGGCGGAACCGGTGCGGCTCACGAAGTTTCACTCGATCATACCGGCCACCCGATTGTTTCCAAGCTTCGCGACTGCTATCAAGCTGCTACCGCACAAGGGCGTCAGGGCCAAATTCCTCTCTGGGCTGCCGGCGGTCTTGGTAAGACCGGAGACTTGGCCGCAGATGCTTTCAAGATGATGTGTCTTGGTGCCAACGGTGTCTTCACCGGAAAGCTGATTTTGCAAATGGCCGGTTGTGTCGGCAATGACATGGGGCGCTGTAATGCCTGCAACACCGGGCTGTGCCCGGTTGGAATCACGACTCAGGAACCATCTTTGGTCCATCGGCTCGATGTTGACCGCGTTGCTGAGAATATCGTTAATTACTTTTTGGCGATGGATACCGAATTCAAGAAATTGATGGCTCCGATCGGGAACTCCTCTCTGCCGGTCGGTCGATCTGATGCCTTGATTTCAACGGACAAGGCTGTCGCTGATCGATTGGATATTCAGTACGTATGTTAAATCCGGAACGCGTTACGCGGATCGTGGAACCAGAAAAGATTTTAGCTCTTTCGCGCTCTTCGCTCCTCGTTTATCGTCCCGTTTTATAGAGGTTCTACTATGGCTGCAAAAATATCAGGTTATGACGAAAAACAGCGCCGTATCTCAACGCAAGCGCTACTCCAGCAAATCTATCGCTCGCTGGAGCAGGGTGAAACGGAGTTTGAGGTAACGTCTTCAGGCCACCACAATATTGGTGGTCCTTTATGGACTGAAGATGGCACACCACTTAAGTTTCGGGTTAAAAATCCCGGGCAACGAGTCGGCTCCTTTGGTCTTGAGGGAACCGAAATCATCGTTGAAGGTTCCGCTCCAGCTGACGCCGGTTGGCTCAATGCCGGTGCTGATCTGACCATTCTCGGTGATGGTGGCGATACCACAGCGCATTGTGCCGCAAGTGGCAAAATTTATGTCTCCGGCAGAGTCGGCACCCGTTCCGGTTCTCTGATGAAGCATGATCCGGCTTACGATGCCCCTGAATTCTGGATTCTAAAAAATACGGGCTCCTTTTCTTTTGAGTTCATGGGTGGCGGTATCGGTGTTGTCTGTGGGTATGGCAAGGAACATCTGCCCTCTATCCTCGGTGATCGTTCCTGCATGGGAATGGTCGGTGGCACGATCTACGTACGCGGTACGGTGACGGGGCTCTCCGATGATGTTTGGGTTCTCGATCTCGATGATGGCGACAAGGCTTTCTTAACAGAGAACATGCCTGTTTTCCTCGGCAAAATTGAAAGGCCTCACCTCGAAAAAGAGCTGACAGACTTTTCTCAATGGCAGAAGATTGTCGCCAAAACCTATGAAGAACGTAACGTTCGGTCACGTATGACGTTGCGCGAGTTCCGCACTCAGAAATG
Source organism: uncultured bacterium (assembly GCA_965366475.1). Lineage (GTDB taxonomy): Bacteria > Desulfobacterota > Desulfuromonadia > Desulfuromonadales > BM103 > M0040. Next base: position 7,974 of record CBDUFN010000097.1, read on the forward strand.
GGTCTCTGATGGTGGCATCTTTGCTGATGTCGTCAAAGACAACTACGCGCACGTTGCCGGGTTAGTCAATGTTGGAGACGATCGCATCAAGATTCCTCACTGGCAGGATAAACGCTTTGGTGCTCCATGTCAGGTCGCCTGTCCTTCAAATATACCGACACAGGATCGCATCAACTTATTGCGTCAGGGGAAATTTGATGAAGCCCTTGCCTTAGTCCTTCAATACTCGCCGTTCCCGGCCAGCGTCTGTGGCGAGGTTTGCCCGAATCTCTGTATGGACGCCTGTAGCCGACGCTATATCGACAAGCCGGTGGCCATGAAAGAACTCGGACGCTTGTCGCGTAACGTCCCCGCTCCCGAGCTGAAAGCTGAAACAGGTAAAACGGTTTCTGTGATTGGTGGTGGACCCGGAGGCCTGGCTGCGGCTTGGCAGCTCCGACTCCTTGGTCATTCTGTGACTGTTTACGAGGCAGATAAAGAGATCGGTGGCAAACTGCGTCAGGTTATCCCGACTGAGCGTCTGCCCGCCGACTCTCTCGATTCTGAAATCCAACGCATCAAGGATGTTGGGATTGTCGTGAAGAACGACACCAAGGTCGATGCAGGATTATTTAAATCGATTCAAAAAGAGAGTGATGCTGTGGTTGTTGCGTCAGGTGCACACAATGCCGTAGTGATTCCTTTCCCGGGTCACGAACTACTGACAAAGGGCCTCGACTTCCTCAAGGATGTTAACGCCGGAAAAAATCCAAAGGTCGGCAAGAAAGTCATTGTTATTGGTGCTGGCAATGCTGGCATGGACGTCTGCCTTGGCGCTTACGCAATGGGGGCTGAAAAGGTCTTGTCGATAGATATTCAACGTCCAGCAGCATATAAACACGAGATCGATAGTGTGAAGGCGCTTGGTGGTGAAATTCGCTGGCCGGTTTTTACCGAAAAGGTCACAGCCGAAGGTTTGTTGACGAAAGATGGCGAAATGATTGAGGCTGATGAAGTGATCATTGCTATCGGTGAACGCCCGGACCTCTCGTTTGTGCCACGTGACTGGTTGACCGATCGCGGCATGATGGATGTGGATGCTTGCAATCAGGTTGTTAAGGCCAAAGGAGTGTTTTCCATTGGTGATACTGTTCAGCCGGGACTGCTGACCCATGCGATCGGTGGTGGTCAGGAAGCGGCACTGCAGATTGATGATTATCTCGCCGGTAAGGCACTTGAACCAATCGTCAAGCCGCAAATGATCAACCAGAGCTGTCTCTCCAAGGAACTTTTCAAACCGCGTAATCGGGGCAAGTTATGTGTTACCGATGCCAAAGATGAAACCTTGCGTTGTCTGTCATGTGGAACTTGTCGTGATTGCACCATGTGCCTCGAAGCATGCCCCGAAGGAGCCATCAGTCGGGTTGAGAAGGAAGACGGTTCTTTTGAATATATCTCCGATGATGATGTTTGTATCGGTTGTAGCGTTTGTGCAGGGATTTGCCCCTGCGGAGTCTGGGCTATGGAAGTCACCGTTTAAAGCTAGCTCCCAGCGGGTTTTCTCTGCGGAGCAGATAATAAATAACAAGAACGGCCACTCGATGAGAGTGGCCGTTCTTGTTTATGTTTAGTTCTCAGTTTATTGGCAAGCTCCATCTAAATATCCTGTGGACTTTGATGGTTGCGTAAATTGAGTTCATTGAATTATTTGTTGTCTAAGAGTCGCAGAAAGTTACTTTGTTGTGCTTTTTGTTAAATTTTGTAGCTATAAGAAAAGGAAAAAACCGTCGGGGTTGCCCGACAGCAACGTCATTTTCTTTGTAGCGACAAAGCAA
>CBDUFN010000098.1:0-9539 GCA_965366475.1 uncultured bacterium
GCTCACGCTCTTCGGGAGCGTTGTCAATCTGGTCGAACGCTTTGAACTCAGCGCCGCCTTTGGAAGCAAGCACATTCGTGATTGCCGCTGTCAGGGTCGTCTTGCCGTGGTCAACGTGACCGATTGTCCCAATGTTTACATGGGGCTTAGTCCGTTCAAACTTGGCTTTAGCCATTGCGTTATCCTCCCTTTTCCTGTCTTGTTCTTTAAATGATGTCTATGTTTATTTGCCAACGGAACGGCTGCCTAGCAACAACCCGATATACCGCTGAACCCACACGAAACGAACTCAATATCGTTAAACGCCTCTTTATTTATAACAAACGAAATGGAGCCCACAATCGGACTTGAACCGATGACCTCATCCTTACCAAGGATGTGCTCTACCTACTGAGCTATGTGGGCCCGTCAAATCGTTCTACTTAAGAGGCGGTCAAGAAATTGGAGCGGGAAACGGGATTCGAACCCGCGACCCTCAGCTTGGAAGGCTGATGCTCTAAGCCAACTGAGCTACTCCCGCATAAATCGTTTCGTTTGGCTATCCTAAACCGCTTGAAATTTTCATTGTAGAGTCCATCAGACCCATTTTCGCAGTTGATACGGCTCCTAACCTCCTGCGCCAAACAGTCCTGCTTTTCTCCGGCAAGTCTTTTAATGGTGGAGGGGGGAGGATTCGAACCTCCGAAGTCTACGACGTCAGATTTACAGTCTGATCCCTTTGGCCACTCGGGAACCCCTCCAGGGGACATCTTTATTCAGTTTTTACCGAGGAGCTAAGCTCCCTAAGCGCTCAATGGAGCTGGCGAGAGGAATCGAACCCCCAACATCCTCATTACAAGTGAGGTGCTCTACCAGTTGAGCTACGCCAGCACAAGGGGCGTTATATACAACAGCGTCAGGTAAATTGCAAGAATAAACTTTCAACTTTCTGACGACGCCACCACAAGCACGCAGTTATAACCAAAACCGTTGTTCGTGTCAAACAACAAAACCTTCTTTTTGATATTACTTCTCAGCAGAAGATTATTCGCCCTGACATATGAAAGCACTATAAGCACATTCAGAGAGTACAAAGGACCCATCATAAGAAGGAATCACTCCCTCCTTAGTGCTCTTTTCTTGTCATGCTCCGACAAAACGGAAACAAGAGGATATAGCCTTCGCGCGCTTACTTACAGCTTGTTGTCGCAGAGACTCTCGGTAGCAGACTGACTCTAGGTTTACCAAGCAGTGGATTTTCGTCTACCAACAAGGTGCAACCATAGCTTTGCGACAGTTGTTCCCCAGTCAAGACTTGCTGAGGAGTTCCAGTCTTCTCAACTTCACCATCTTTTAGCAGGAGTAAACGATCAGCGTAGTTGGCCGCAAGGTTAAGGTCATGAGAAACCATAACAATCGTAACCTGAGCTTCACACCGCAGCCGTTCCATCAGATCCATAATCCTGAGTTGATGTGCCGGATCGAGTGAGGCAGTCGGTTCGTCCAGAAGCAATATTTTTGATTGCTGGCAAATAGCTCTTGCGATAATGACTCTCTGACGCTCACCGCCGCTGAGCTGACCAAGACGACGACCAGCAAGGTGGCTAACTTCTGTAAACTCCATCGCCTGCTCAGCAAGCTGTAGATCCTTCTTCCCTTCAACAGCCAACAAACCCAGATGTGGATAACGTCCCATCAGAACTGTTTCGGCGACAGTGAAGGGGAAATCAGAATTGATTTGCTGTGGAACCAGAGCCAGAATTCGTGCCAGTTCTTTTCTTGAAAAAGATTCGAGTGGGCGCTGCTGAATCTGAATGGCGCCTTCAGTCAAAGGATGCAATCCCGACAAAGCTTTAAGCAAAGTCGTTTTACCAGCCCCGTTGGGACCTATAATGACAAAAAACTCGCCTCGCTCCACCTGAACGGAGACATTTTTTATCACCTCGCTTCCACCATGCTGAAGGCTGACCCCTTGAATATCGATCAGACTCATTGTCTCGACCTCCAGAGCAGACCGATAAAGAGCGGAGCGCCAACCAAGGCAGTGACAATACCCACCGACATTTCTCCTTGACTCGGCAGACTGCGAGCCAACAGGTCACAAAGAATCAAATAGGACGCCCCCGTCAAAACACACGCCGGAATCAGAATACGATGATCAGAGCCAAGAGCCAGCCTCAGGATATGTGGAATCGTTAAACCGACAAAACCAATTAAGCCAGAGTGACAAACAGTCAGGCTCACCATTAAGGAAGCCGTCAGCAAGAGGACCAGAGTAACGCCCGCAACATTGACTCCCATGGCAGAGGCACTTTCTCGTCCTGTCAGGAGCAGATTAAGCGGTTGAGCCAGCAAGAAGATAACAAGGAAGCAAGGCAGAACACCAAGAAGCAACGGTAGATTATCGGCACCAACGGAAGATAAATCTCCCATCAGCCAAAAAATAATTTTCTGCATTTGCACTGTCTTACTGACAGAAATCAAAAACATGATGATCGCACCACAAAAAGCGTTGACCATCACCCCTGCCAAGAGCAAGGAATCGCTGTGCCCTTCCCTGCGATTACTTAGCAGAAGAACCAACGACAAGACCATAAGCGAGCCAACGAAAGAGCTCAGAGTCAAACCGGGGAAAAGGCTGAACCCGGCCAGGATACCAAGGATGGCTCCAACCGCCGAGCCACCAGAGATACCGAGGATGTAAGGCTCTGCTAAAGGATTCCGCAATAAAGCCTGAAAAACCAGACCGCCAAGAGAAAGAGTCGCTCCAACCGTTGCCGCCAAAACAACCCGCGGCCAACGCAGCTTCCATATAATCATTTCAAGAGTTGTGTCAGGAGCACCGTGACCGAGCAACGTTTTCCACGCAGCAACAGAGCCCCCGGACGAACCAATGGTCAGCCCAAGCAGCACAGAAACGATCAGTACAAAAAGGAGAATCAGCGTAACGGGAACCAGCTTTTTATAGAGGGGGCTGTATCCAAGCATTTGTGGACCGTTGTCCTCCAAGGCTATTGCATACCAACAAGGTTGGGGTGAAGCAATCCAACTAAAAGTTCAAGCGCATCAATCAATCTAGGTGAAGGACGATTAAACAGATCCGCATCAACCACATACAAACGCTGATTACTTACCGCTGGAATTTGCGGCCAAACTTCCCATGGGGCACGAAGTTCCTGTTCGGGATAGCCACCGCCCATAGAAGCCAGAAGGACAACATCAGGCATAAGGCCAAGAAGTTCCTCCCATGTATAACGCGGATAACCGGCGCGATCAGCCGCCAGATTGACGGAACCTGACCTGACCAACAATTGGTTTAAAAAGGTATCAGAACCGGCGGAGATAATCGGTTGAGCATCTATCTGAAAGAATACCCGGGGACTACCTGTCGCTGTTTCAAGCTGACTGGCTACTTGACTTAGTCGTTGTTGATAGCCAGAAGCGAGAGCAGAAGCCTTGGTTTCTGTCCGATAGATCTCCCCTAATCGCACCACGGTATCAACGACATCTTCCAGACTTTTTGGATCAAAAACATAGACAGGAATCCCCAGAGACTCGAGCCTCTCCACCGAAGCCTTCGGGTTACCATCCTTGATCGCCAGACAAAGCTGCGGCCGCAAACTGACTATTTTTTCTATGTCCAAAGAGACGTAGGAGCCAACCTTTGGCAACAAGGCTGCGGCATCAGGAAAGTTGGCGAATCGGGTGGCTCCGACCAGGGCCGTGCCACCTCCGACATCGTAACTGGTTTCAGTAAGACTGGGAGCCAATGACACCACACGTGTCATTGGCTCCTCAAACACAACCGTACGGCCAATCTGATCAACCAATACGCGACTGTGCGCAATAGCCGTCAAGAGGAGAAAGATAATCAGCAGCAGTAGGGTCTTTTTCATAAGGTGCCCTTGGTCCGCCGTCACATGAGACATGCAACGGCGGCCCGACATTCATCATCCTGTCGCATAGCATTCGGCATCAGCTCAAAACCTGAATTCAGCTCCTAAGACAATATTGATCTCAGGAGAAGGGTAAAAAGTTTCTCCCCCAGAATAAGCAACCCCATATTCGGAATACTCTTCATCAAGAATATTTTTGACTGCGATGTAGAGAGAACCTTTTTTCAGGAGATATGAGAGTTTACCGGTCAGATAAAAATAATCGTCCATGTATCCGTGGCTGTTATCAAAGTCTGAGATAAAGCGTCTCTCTCCAACATAGGTGCCATTTAACCCTAGCAGAACATTCTCGAACAAGGTTGTTTGAGTCCCCAAAGAGAGCTTGTGATGCGGCACGCTCGGCAAATCTTTGCCGTCGTATTGACCACCGTCAATTTCAGCATCAGTGTATGTATAACTGCCGCTAAAAAGGGTGTTGTATATTTTTTTACTGGCAGACAATTCTACGCCCTGTCTTACACTATCGCCATCAAGATTTTCATTCGCCCCAAACCATCCGGAGGCGGGGTTGTAAAATATTTCGTTTTTCGTGACGACATGAAAGAGATTTACAGCAAAGGACGTTCCCGACTCAGAGCGAAGCCGCAGGCCAACCTCAAAGTCGTCAGAGGTTTGCGCTTCAAGTCCAGCATTTACAGTATTACTTGTTTTATCGAACAGTTCGTCGAGTACTGGCGACCTGAAGCTCCTTGAATAGCTGGCATATACCGAAGAAGACTTCTTAAAACGATAATTAATGCCTAAGGTGTAGAGGTCTTCATCTGTGGTATTAGACTTAACTATCCCAGTATCGATCGACTTGAAATCATATTCTGCACGTTCATTTCTAAGACCAGCAGAGACTGCAAGTTTGTCAGATAATGAGAAATCCCCATAAGCGAAATAACCTTGGCTCGTTTTTTTCAACTCATGAGATGAAGTTGAATAGGGTGAACGACTCAAGGCGTCCATCTCACTCTTCTCGTAGTCAAACCCCAGCAGCAATTGAGTTTCAAAACCTAGCAACTGCTCGTTCAAAACCAATTTCGGAGAGAAACCAAGCGTTTCTATTTCTGTCTCGCCAACATATTGATCCCCATAGAAAACATTGACTGATTCAGCCTTCCTTTTTCGGGTAGAAAGATCTGCTGAAAGGTAACTATTCTCAGTAACAAAATACTGAGAACCACCCCGCAGATACCAGTCCTTCGTATCAGCATAGTCATCAGGAAAGCGCGTTGAAGTTCTAGATATTCCGCTGGTCAGATCGCTCTTCCGCAACGAACCGGGCAAGTTGGTTTCATCTTCGTGATAACCGCCGTCCAGACTCAGAGAAAGTCTATCTGAAACTGAATAATCCAGATTCAGGCCAACGTCTTTAGATTGAGCGTCACTATTGTCCCGATAGCCATCAGAGTTTCGATAATTGCCGTTTACAGCGACAGCCAGGTCGTTAACAGCACCACTTACGGAGACATCTCCCTGAGAGGTTGCGTAACTACCCATCGAAAGATTTACACTGGCCATCGTTGTTTGAGTCCCTTTTTTGGTGATGATATTAATGACACCACCGGTAGCATTGTCACCATACAAGACGCTGCCCCTTCCACCACGAACGATTTCAATTCGTTCGACCCTGTCTTTGGGAATCAGGGACCAGTCGACACCGCTCAAATCAACTTGATTGATGCGGCGGCCGTCAACCAGAACCAAAGTATTCAACGCCGCTGTTTCACCAAAGCCCCTTAAGTCGACAGTGTAAGTCCTACCATTTCCCGCGACATCAGTAACGAGAGCCCCTCCAATAGTCCTGAGCAGCTCAGGTACCGTACCTGCAGGAGATTGAGCAATTTCAGTACTACTGATAACCGTCACATTCGCGGGAACCTTAGAAAGCTCTTCTTCTTGTCTGGAGGCCGTAACCACAACCTCACCCATCACTGTGGCAGAGGTCTCCACCTCTTCAGCAATAGCCGATCCACATGCGAGCACACCCATCAATACCAACATCAAACTTCTGTACATTTACAGCTCCTGTTACACAAGGGGCCGGGGAGTTAGAAAATAAAAAAATCCCCGGTCAATAAAAATTGATCCGGGGATTCCCTGTAATCTCCACGAATTTTCCGGCAACTATCCTTCAACCACGAGGACGGCAACACAACTTCTTTCAGACAGGTCTTCTGACTCCCGGTTCGTCCTACTAATCGCGCCTTCCCAACCCATTATGAGTCAGTGACATTCATGCGACGTTCGTCCCCGGTTACAGCGGCGGGCCCGTCCCGGATTTACACCGGGTTTCCTTTTAAGCCTTGCGGCATCTGAAAATTTAATGTGGCACCTTACCCAATCTTTTCGTGTGAAGTCAAGCGGTCTTAATCTCCCGAAAACAAGAACATCAGACACCCTCCTCACGATCATTTTTCGTCTATCATGTAACCACACGTATATACACAAAAAAGCCTGGCTGATGTTCCTTTTACAAACTATCCCTGTTTGTTTTTATTCTTTACGGCAACCATGCTCATGGGGTACCAATACCCACAACAAACCATCGAACAAATCAAGTTACCAAGGCCCTTAATCTTTTAAAGAACAGGAATTATGTCTCTGAACATATCAGATGAAACGAATGATTCTGCTGAGTTAATCGACACCGCAGAAATCCCAGGCAACGGTGGCAAGCTGGAGCTCTTCAAGTGTGACGCTGAGTATTCCATCAGTATTGCAGGAGTTGGCACCTTGATGAGCACATGGGCTCATCAATCAGAAGATGCATTGGCCAAACTAGCCTGCAGCAAAATTTCCAGTCGCCCTCAGGCAAGAGTCCTTATCGGTGGTCTTGGCATGGGGTTTACCCTGGCAGCAGCACTGCACCACCTCGATGAAGACGCTGAAGTCGTAGTCGCAGAGCTCGTGCCGGGAGTCATCGGCTAGAATCGTGAGGTGCTCGGCGAATATGCAAATCATCCCTTGAAAGACAAAAGGACCATCATTCGCGAGGGCGATGTCGCAAAGCTTCTGAGGTCGCAAAAGCGCGAATACGATGCGATCATGCTTGATGTCGATAATGGGCCAAACGGTTTGACCCGCAAGAAGAATGACTGGCTCTATTCGACTGACGGGTTAACAGAGGCCTATGAAGCACTACGCCCGAATGGAATTCTGGCCGTATGGTCAGCAGCGACTAGCCGCAACTTTATGGAGCGCTTGCGCAAGGTCGGTTTCAAAGTGAAACAAACCCGTGTCCCGGAACAAGACAACAAAGGGGATCTTCATGCAATTTGGATCGCCGAACGAGGCCCTTAGATATAAAAACAAGGGCCTTTATTCGACAAGAGCATCGAGATCAATTTAGAATAAGCGTTCACACTATGAAAACAAAAAAAGAGGAGCTTCAACTATGGCAAGAGCAAGCGCACGACACATTCTGGTACCTAGCGAAGAAGACTGCAACACCCTTAAGAAATTGATTGAGAACGGCGATGATTTTGCTGAAATTGCCAAGACTCATTCCAAGTGCCCTTCCGGTCAACAAGGCGGAGCATTAGGCGAATTCTCGCCAGGCCAAATGGTCAGAGAATTTGATGAAGTTGTTTTTTCCGGTGAACTCGGCAAGGTGCTAGGCCCTGTCAAAACCCAATTCGGTTACCACTTGATCGAAATCACTGACCGCACAGAATAACGAAAGACAGTACATTTTAACTCTTCATACAGGGGCACTCATCTACAGAGTGCCCCTTTTGATGTCATCATGAGAAGAGGCTAGACTCACAAAACAGTTCATCAACAGCCTGCAAAGATGGTTTCAATGAACAGTAAGCCACTAAAAGTTATCTTTGGCACTCTCTGGCTCGGCCTGTTTCTTTTTGCCATGTACAGTTGGTGGCTTTCGGGAATCGCCTTAACGAGCATCCCATTACTTCTTGAAGAGTGGCTGGATGATGTCGGCCTATTCAATGCAGCTCTTATCTACATCCTTATCTACGCTGTGCGGCCACTGATACTCTTCCCTGCGACGCTCCTTACCATAGCCTCAGGATTGATCTTTGGCCCTTGGTTAGGAACCTTATTCACAATCATTGGAGAGAACGCCAGCGCTAACTTTGGCTTCTCGCTTTCTCGCTGGTTTGGCCGTGAGGCTGTGACGTCGCATTCAACAGAGATGATGAATCGTTGGGATAGCAAGCTGGAGCAGAACGGCCTCGTCGCTGTTTTGACAATGCGGCTGATCATGCTTCCCTTTGATGCTGTAAATTTTGGGTGCGGGCTCACCTCTATTCGCCACCGCGACTACGCAATTGGCACCTTCATCGGCATTCTCCCCTCATTGATCGGTTTTGTACTCCTCGGTGGAGTTGCTGCTTCAGGGGTTCACAATCGCACCCTGGTCATTATTCTCTCCGCTTTTTTCATGTTACTCGGTTTTGGTATAGCCCATCACCTCAAGCGTAAAGAGCAAAACAAATCAATTCGGCAATAAAGTACACACACGAGAAACCGCACAACGTTACAAAATTTGTATCATCCATCCCACATCATTCAATTAAAATCCACAACCAGCACCTGTGAAGCACAGTCTTTCCACCCGCAAACATTACTTGAAAGGTAATCATTTAGTGGTATCGTTGTTTAGCAAGTGCGGATTATTTGCTAAGCACCTAACCTATAAGGAGAATTGTGATGCGCATAGCAAAACAAGACATCCCGGTAAGGATCGACGTTCCGGGAGCAACAGCCCGTCAGCTTACTGATTTTGGTGACGCGACAGGCTACGGAAAAATCAGCGGAGAATTCTTTTCTCTCGGTGCGGGAACCGACATTGCTGATTTACTTCAAGGCCTCGAAGCTGACCTTTGCCAATGCCCACACTGGGGCTACGTTATCAAAGGAAAGATAATCGCTCATTTCAGCGATGGCCACGAAGAAACGACCTCCACCAACGACTTATTTTATTGGCCGCCCGGACACTCAATTAAAGCCGAAGAAGACAGCGAAATGGTTCTATTCAGCCCACAACAGGAACATAGTCACGTTATTGACCATATCCTCAACAAAATTAATGCATAGAACCCGGTAACAACTAGAACCAAAAGCTAAGGGTTGTAATTCAAGAAGGATAAATCCTATGACAAAACTGGGAATAATTCAAAAAGCTCCTGTCTTTCTGGACAAAGACAAAACAATTACAAAGGCCGTTGAATTGATCCAGAAAGCTGCCGAGAAGGGTGCAAAACTGATCATTTTCACTGAAGCCTTCATCCCGGGCTATCCCACATGGATATGGCGACTCAGGCCCGGAGGTGACTGGGATCTTTCAGAAAAGTTGCATGAGCGGTTGCTACACAATTCTGTCAACATGGACTCAAAGGACCTGACGCCACTTTATGATGCGGCTCGAGAGCATCAAGTCACTATTGTTTGTGGCCTAGAAGAGGTTGACAACACGCTCAGCCAATCGACTCTTTATAATACCGTCATCGTCATTGGTGAAGACGGGACTCTCAAGAACAAGCATCGCAAACTCATGCCGACCAATCCGGAGCGCATGGTGTGGGGCTTTGGTGATGGCTCAGGACTAAAAGTCATATCAACCCCAGTTGGTCGCATTGGCACATTACTCTG
>CBDUFN010000099.1:0-9506 GCA_965366475.1 uncultured bacterium
AATACGGGACCTATGCTCCGGTATGGAATCCCGCAACGGGCAGCTGGATTACTCGTCCAGCTATCGTAGAACCAGGTAAAGGTTACTTTGTCTGGGGCAATGGTAAAGCTCTTGATGTGGTTGGAGAAGAAGTTGAGCAAATTGACTTCGACATCACCTTGGAACCGGGTTGGAATATGATTGGCAACCCGTTCCGCTATGAAGTCCCACTGACAGCGCTGACAGTCACCTGTGAAGACAACATCACTGAGGGCCTCGTCGTCGCTGAAAGTAGTCGCTGGATGTTTGGAACCTTTTACCATTACGTGAACGGTTCCTGGCAATCATGGTCGGTGCAGGATGAGGATAACTTGCCAACGTGGAAGGGTTTGTATGTTCTGTCTGACCAGAGCTGTACGCTGACTGTTCCGGCTCAGCCGAGTGAATAAATATGTTTTTAAGGGAGTTTTTTGTTATGCAGCAGTGTTTTAAATGGGTTTTTGCTTTTAGCTTCTTCATGGCTTACAGTTTAGTTTTTGTTGAATTTGGACCATGCCCCCCGACGCCAGATACACCAAGTACACCTGTGGGGACAGAAGTTTTACATTATGCGACGGTAGCCGCGGTGGTTGGTTACGGTGCTTGGCGAACGTGGAAAAAGTAGCGCTGGGTATGCTGAAACTTAGGCATAAAAGAGAACAGTCTTGGTGATGATAAGAACGACCTTCCTCTTTCTGATGATGGCATTGTTTGGCTCAGTCGCTTTGGCTGCCGACTGGTCTTTTCCCTTGACGATACAGTCCGGTGCGGCAAGAACCAACTTAACACTAAGCGTCCAAGCCGGAGCAACCAATGGCTTCGACGCCGGTAAAGATGTTCCTGGACGTCCTTACGAAGATGATTTGCTCTATGCCAGTTTCCCGCATTCTGGATGGGGAATAAACTTGGGAGGTGAACTTGTCTCTGGTTTTTCCAGAGACACACGCGGTACTCTACCCCAAGACTATATGTTTGAGGTAATCAGCAAGCAGACCCAGGTGACTCTTTCCTGGAGTACTGCAAGTCTCCCTGTAAAAACAAGTATGACACTCAATCACTCAGCCGCAGGGGTGACAATAGATATGTCATCTCGCTCCTCTTACAGCTTTAATCCTGGTGGAACAGCTCCTGTCGCATTGTCGATCCAAGTGTCACAAGGGGATGTCTCTCCACCCTCCGCACCTGGCGGAATCAATCTTGATGAAAGAGAAAGTTCCTTGTATCTCAGCTGGGACAAGAATAGTGAGTCAGATCTAGCGGGTTACAAGGTTCATTTCGGAACCGACAGTGGTCGTTACTCTCGCTCTATCGATGTTCATAATGTCACCAATTACAGTCTCTTTAATTTGAAACAGGATGAAACTTATTACGTTTCTGTGACCGCCTATGATGAGGAAGGGAATGAAAGTAGTCCCTCTTCTGAAGTTTCTGGAGGTTATCAATTTGATGATGGGGCGCCGCTGAGCCCAACGGGTTTGAGTGCTTCAGCAACAGAAACAACTTTGAGGGTTATCTGGGATCGTAATTCAGAAGAAGATCTGGCCGGATATAATGTTTATCTTGGTTCGAAATACGGGGATTATTCATCATCAACCAATGTTGGTTTAACCACCAGTTACCAATTGCCGAATCCCGTTTCGGGGAAAACTTACTATGTTGCCGTTTCTGCTTACGATCATTTGGGAAATGAAGGCGACCTGTCCTCGTCGATCTCAGCTTCACTCACGGAAGTGATCATTGCTCCCGGAGTGCCTGATGAAGGAGACGTATTACCAAGTGAGAGTACGACAACTTCAACGGATGAAGCGGGGAGCCCAACCACAACGCTTGTTGGTGGAATTAGAGTCTCACCAATCTATCTCAACGTGCCGGGACAATCGGAGAAAAGCACTCGAGAGAGGACAACAGAACGCGTTACCCGCACGGAGAAGAGTAAGAAAAAAACTGAGGAGGGCTCGGCTCCAGTCGCCGATGGAACGTCCCCGCAACAAGATCATGAAGTCGTTGAGCTGGAAGAAACCACGGCTGTATCTGGTAAGCCTGGCGTCCACAGGATAGAACTTGACGAACAACCTTGGAAGTTGATGACGATTCCTTTAAAGGTGTCGGTTAACAAACCTTTTTCTGAGTTTGTTGCGAGAAGTGCAGAAATCAACCGTTTGATTGGCTGGGATAGCTCCTTACAGAGCTACCGTCGTATGAAGTATCCTCGGCCGGGTGCGGCTTTCTGGCTCAAGGCAGGAAAGGGTTACGCGCTTTTGGAAGGACAAGCCTATCGTGAGGACGTGGTTTCTCTTCCTTTAGTCAAAGGCTGGAACCTGCTCGGTAGTCCATATCTTGAGTCTGTGTCTTTTCAAAACGCTAGAATTAAACTGGGTGAAAAATTATTGACCCTCCCTACCGCTGTAAAGTCAAAGTATCTTGCCAACGATTTGCAGAGTTATGTTTCAGGTCGTTTTGTTCATGATGTTATGAATGGAGAGGGCAAATTCAAGCCGTGGCGTGGTTACTGGGTTTTTGCTAATCAGGATTGTCAGTTGATTCTTTATTCAAAGGCAGCGCCAAAGGTTCTTCAAGAGAAAAGTGCGCATGCAATTAAATCTTCAATCAAGGGCAGGGATTCCGTTCAATCAGACGTCGGGCTGAAGGGGTCAGAATCAAAATCAGTGAATAGGACGTTAGCTGAGTAATATAGATGCTGGGTAATCAAAGTGTGAAATCTCTTCTGGCTGTTTGTGGTGCCGCTACACTGTTTCTGGTCGTTCTTTGGCTTGTGCCTCACACGCCTGTTCCAGTTTACCGGTATTTGCAGGATGGCACTGGATTTCTCGTTGTTAACTTTGCTCATTTTTTAGGTCTCTCCGCACATTACGATTCTTCCAATCATTACTTTGCCGTTGCAGGTTTCAATATGCGGTTGGTGGAAGAATGCGTTGCTCTCCACTACCACGCTATTCTGACCCTGGCTGTTGTGCTCACCCCCGGTCAACGTTGGCGGCGTAAAATGACTGCCCTGATTCTCTGTAATGCTGCCCTGGTCTTCTTTAATGTCCTCCGTTTGGTTTTTATCGGTGTTGTTGGTCACGAATTCCCCACAATGTTTGAACTTGTCCATGATTACCTCTGGCAGGTTGCTTTCGCAATCTTAACCGTTTTTCTATGTATGGCGTGGATTCAATCTCCGACCAAGCAAACGACTTCGCGTTATAGTGTCCTTCTGTACAGTCTGGCATTCTCTGGCGTCTTTGCTTTTGCGTTCAACAACATGAAAATCACTTATCTCACCGTAATGGTGTGGTTGGCTGATAAGGTGATTTTGCTGACGAACTTTAGTCAAGATTGGGGCGCTCGCTGGTGGTTGGCTACGCAGAATAACTTTGTTATGGTCCGTGTTAACGGAGAGAAGGTTCTTTATTCTCTGCCGAACAGGTACTACTCCGTGAACCTGTGGCAGGAAATGTTTGGACTCGTGCTTTTCTGGGGTTTTTGTGCTGGCTGGCTTTGTTGGCTGTGGAGACATAAAGAACCCGTCCTCATTGTCAGGTTTACCTTGGGTCTTATCGTCGGAACTCTTTTGCTTGCCTGTGTCCACTTGGGTACAGTGGTTGTCTTGGGATGGATGCTCGTAGCTGATCCCAAAATGGATCTTGGCTCGAATTTCCTTTGGTTAATTAGAGGAGTGTCTGTCTTGCTGCCTATCGTCTGCTGGTGGTTGGTTTGGAAAAGGACACGGAGTTCTTCTCAAATTGATGATCTCTTTGTGAGAAATACATAAGAGGCCTTTGTGTCCGATGCTCGCAGGTTAAGTTGCTTGATGACCACGTATAAAACTTGCTCTTTCTCTTGTTTTTACTCTTTTGTGTTAGTGCAATGAACTCACATTTCATCATAAACATTATGTCATGAATTCTCTTTTCGGTGAGAATCCTGAGGTACACCCCTATTTAATAAGGCCCCTCACTTCTCTATTCAATTGCATTCCCTTCGCACCACCGTTAACATCTCACAACTATGACAACTGATTTCCTTGAATACCTGATGGAAGATCCTCAGGAGATAGAACGCCTGGAGCGCAAAACTGATCCTGCTGTGGTTCTCAAACAGGCACGGTGGGCCGGTCTTGAAGCGGGCATGCGTGTTGCTGATATTGGTTGCGGCCCTGGATTGACATCGCATATCTTGCTCGAGGCTGTTAAGCCTGGGGGAGAGGTTGTTGGTGTCGATTTTTCTGTAGAGAGAATTCGCCATGCAAAGGACCGCTATCAGCAGGAAGGACTTATCTTTCAACAGGAGGATTTCTTTGCTGGTCTGGATGCTCTAGGCTCTTTTGATTTTGTCTGGGCTCGGTTCGTTTTGGAGTTCCACCGTAGTCGCGCTGTTGAACTTGTCGAAATCCTCAGTCGTTTGGTTCGTCCCGGCGGCACTCTTTGTCTTGTGGATCTAGATTATAACTGTTTGAGTCATGCCGGATTGCCTGCTCGAGTAGATGACACCATTCAGGATGTTATTAAAGGACTCGAGGAGAGGGCTGACTTCGATCCTTATGCCGGAAGGCGACTCTACGGTCACCTCTTCGATTTGGGTTATCAGGATGTTCGCCTTGATATGTCCAGTCATCATCTGATCTTTGGTGAGTTAAGTGAGGTGGAGCGATATAATTGGGAACGGAAGGTCTTGGTTGCGGCTCGACGCTCGGGAAGTAACTTTTCTCATTACCCGGATGGTTTTGAAGGCTTTGCACGTGAGTTCACAGAGTCCTTTCAAAATCCCAGGCGTTTCACTTACACGCCGTTGATTTGCTGTTGCGGGAAGAAACCATAGCTCTGCCGCTCTGCTATACAAAACTATTAAAAAAGGGCCTGATGCAGTTTTCTGCTTCAGGCCCTTTTATTTTGTGTTTCGTTGACGATTAGTGCAAAAGACCCTCTTGGATCCGATCGATGTAATTGTACAAAGCTTCTTCAGCGGGCTTCTCTATTTCCGTAAAGAGGACACCATTGCCGGAAGGGAAGTCTGGTTTAGCTTTTTTACAGCTGTTGTTGGTCCAGACGACTTTAGCTAAAGCCTCTATCGGTGGGGCTTCAACGCCCGGCAAGCTGAAGTGGAGTTTTATCAAAGTTCCTTCCTGAACCGGTTCTGCAACGCTGACAAACATGCCTTGTGTGCTGAGGTCCTCAGAAAGGCCATTGGCGGCACGCGTTTGAGCGTGCATAGAAACGTTGGTTCGACAGGGGACGCGTTTCGGTCGATTGATCTCTCTACTGACCGTTGCTCCCTGCCTCTTTTTATGGAACCGAATAAAGGCCTCAACGATTTGTGAGTCGAAGCGGCTGCCACTATGCTGGCGCAGTAACTGGTAAGCGATGTCTGTTGGCATCGGCTCGCGATAATGACGCTTTGCTGTAATTGCTTCAAAGAAATCTGCGACTGATATAATCAAGGCTCCAAGTGGAATATCATCACCTTTCAGCCCCAATGGGTAGCCACTACCGTCGATGTTTTCATGATGCGCTGCGGCGATCGATGGAATGTTGTGGTAGACACCGTCAAAATTGATACCTTCAAGAATATCCTTGGTTTTGCATGTATGGGTCTTGACGATATCGTATTCATCCTCTGTCAGTTGTCCTTCCTTCTTGAGGATGGCATCCGGTACCCCGATCTTGCCATAGTCATGAAGCAGAGCCGCCACTCTGATCCGTTCTGTTTCTTCTTCGCCAATGTTGAGAGTATCGCAAATGCCGACGGCGTATTCTGTGACCTTTTCGCTGTGGCCTGCGGTGAGAGGGTCTCTCGCGTCAATCGTGGCAGCAAGAACTTCCAGAGTCGAATGAAATTGTCGTTCCTTGGTGAGAAGTAGGTCGGCATTCCGAATGCTGATACCCAACATTGGAGCAATTCCCATCAAAAGGCTGACATCACTTTGCTGCAGTTGCCGTCTCGATGTGAGGTTGTCGACTGCGAGCAGACCAATGGACTTCCCTTCACAAATGATCGGGCAACAGATAAAGGAATGCGCGCCGAGTTTTTCGATCAGCGAGAGACTTCGTGAAGAAAGTTTTCCATGTAGATCTCGAACGTCATCGATCAAGAATGGACGTTGTTCGTGAAAGGCGACAACGAAAACGCCACGTGAACTAGGTTTGTTAAGGTGGAAGGCCGTACTGTTTAGCATTTTCAATTGCTCGCTGTTGTAGCCAAATCCAGTACGGAAAAGTAGTTGGTCTCTATCTTTATTTGCCAACAGGATCATGCCACGGTCAAAATCTAGGCGTTTCTCCAGAACCTGGGTGACATTGGCAAGAATTTCATCAACTTCGGTCGGTGCACTTATGGCCTGACCGATTTCGTTGTTCATCAAGGAGTTGCTGTAATTGATATTCATCTGTTCAATCAGTTTTTCACTTGAATCAAACAAGTTGTCCAGGCTGCGTCGTAAATCAAGGTTTTCTTTTGTACGTGCCGTATATGATAAGGCGGCGATGGTGGCTACGGAGACTGGAAGTAAGGTCTGTGCAGTCATGGCCGGGTTCCAGAATGCGGCCGCTCCGCAGGCGCCAGTTAGGGCAAAAGCTGAGATGTCGCGGGTTTTGCTCCACAGGTCGGCGGAAGATCGTTTCCAGCTGATTACATAACGACAATGAGCAGCTCCATTAAAGAGACATTCCGGGTGCTCGATGATGGGCATGTTGTTGTTGAACATCATGCAGACGGCTTCAAAGAAGCCCATGCGGTTTTCACACTGAAAACTTTTTTCCTCGATTCCAGCATTGGGGGTGACGATCACTTCAACGCTGTTGTCGTTAAGACGTCTTGACTGGTATTGGGAAGAACGAGTGAACTTACTTGAGGCATTACGGATTAATCCAAAAGCATGCGCCGGACCAACCAGACCGAGGATATATTGACGCATAGCACCGATCGCTTCCGGTGACGCCGAATAACGGCCAGCATCACGTGCGACATTTGGATTGCCGGTGAGTTCGACGGCTTTTTCGTAAAAGCGATCGATCTGCATCTGGGTGAACCAGTGCGACTGATCAGCAACTTCATAGCTTTGCATTCCAGCAAAGTCCAAAGCTATGGAAGTGTCGATTTCCGGGTGCTTTTTCTTCAACAGCTTAATATACGTGTTGATGATACGGCTGTTGTAAAGCAGGTCTTTCGAAAATTTCGGTGTCATTGCTTCGATTCTTCCTTGGTTCGGTTCATGCGTTGGAAATAGTTGCCGCAGAACTCAAAATATGGGTCCAGGTTGGCGCAATCGAGAACCCAGAGATTATATTGTTTTTCGACTTCTATTGATTGGCTTGATGCGTAATCAGGTGGATACGTTAAGACTGGTACTTCATCGTGCGGATACTTGGACGCCAGCATCGAAACCGCAGTAAAGAAGGCTTCACGAGGCAGGGCTTTGTTGTCCAGAACAAACACGGTGATTGCATTTGTTAAATTTGAAAGATTGAGGCCAACTTCGGTGCGCAAAAGCATGAAAAGCGCGATGGTCGTTCCTTCTTTCCTCAGTGCGAACAAAGACTGTTCACGTTGGAAACCTGCCTTTTTGTAGCAATCGTTGAGCTCTGAATCTTTTTGACTCTGCGGAGAAAGATCCATCCCGTGTAACATCAACCCACCGGCCTTGTTCTGGTAGAATGCTTCGAGGTCGAGGCGGTCATCTTCTTTAGCTGGCGCCAGTTCCCAACCACTTTCATCTCGCCACTTCAGGTCGTAATCTTTGTGATAGTGAAAGTAGTCAAAGGTGTCGACGGAACAGTCCTCCGGATTGTCATAGTGCTTGGCAACGCCACCGAATACACGTTGTGGAAACCTGTTCTCAGGTCGGAAAAAGCACATGACATAATCCATGTGCGCTGAATAGAGAGCTTGGGCTTCGTTGACGGCTTCACCGACCAATTGCAATGTTTCCATGCCCGCTTTGTGTGAATGTGATCGGTCTGCGGCATGATGGTGAATCAGCCAGGAATTGCTGAATTGACGGAGCATAGCCATGTGGCCAACGATTCTGCTGTTCTCCTGGTAGATGAAATGCCGCGCTATCTCGGGTGCGGAGTCGTAGAGCTTTGTATAGGTCTCTTTAAACTCTTTACGATAGCTTTGCAGCGCTTGATACTTTTGCGGGTAAATAAAGCCGCTCGAGAAAAAGAATTCCCAGAGTTGATCAAGGTCGATCTTGGGGCAAACACCCTTTTTCCGGTCATCCGCGCGATGTAACAGCGACAAGAGCCGTGTGTGATCTGACACTTCCATGTCAAGAATTGCCAGACCGCAGCGTAGCGGCGCATTTTTGTCTGAATCGTCAAGGCTTTGGCAGTAGACGACTTGAGCCTGACAGGCGAGACTGAAGGAATCTGCTAAGCGCAGTTCCAGTTTGTCGATCAACATTCCAGGCAACAACTGTGCTTCCTGAGGGGCTTCTGCAACAGCCATTCCCGCACCGGAAAGGTCAGTAACATCAAGCCGGATCAAGTCTTTTGTCAGGGGATGTGTAAAAACAGCTTCAGGCGCAGGGCGCAGTTCCAGACGACGATTACGGTGCTTTTTTGCAGGGAATCGACTTTGCTGTGCCAGCGCCGGCGCGATAACGACAGTCTGTTGATCTCTTTTGCCGTGGTTGCGCAACAACTGTCCAGGGGTTGATAAAAGGGTTTGTCCCGCTCTGGTAAATATGACAGTGAGTGGTTCGTCCTGCTTCAGCCATTGAAAGGTTTGTGGTGGTTCTGCCTGAAGTTCCAGGCGAAAAGCCGCTGCGCTAAAGTCTTCAAGAGAGCCAGAGAAGATCGCTCCGTTCTGAATGACGCTTGCCTCGATCTCTGCACAGAAATGCCTTCTTATCCGACGGGAAGTGAGTTGATGGCAAACTTCAGGGAGTTTACAGGTTAGACCGCCGTTGAATAGCTCAGGTTTGTCCAGTGTGACTTGAAGAATATGATGACCGTGTGGGACCTCAAGGTGGCGTAGTTCAAAATCACCTCGATCGACACCTGGTGGAAGAGGGCTGTTCCAGTGGCAGGTGAAGTCCTCGTTGATGCAGGCTTCAGGAAAGGCTGTTAACCGTACGCTCCGGCCGTTCTGCTGATGTGTGAGAAGGACTGTCAGTGGCTCTGACTGAAAATGCAAATAGTTGAGCCGGTTGATGAGTGTTTCTCTGCTGATTTTGCGTGCGGATTGGTTAACTGAAATGACAGGAGTTTCTGAAGCATCATCTGAATGTCGATGTGCTTTTCTTGAGGCTTTGACGATAGGTTTCAGGTCAACGCTTTGCACGGATGTCCCTGGACGAAGTTGATAAAGGCAGTCCCTTCCCCTGCTTGGTTTGTCTTTCCTACAAATGAGTATATATGTTCATTTAATTACAGTATAATTGAGTAAAATTATACGCAATTATATGTATATTAAAACAATTGTCAAGAAGTTATAACCAAATGTAGCCCTTATGTAGAGCTTTATCAGGGTCTTATTTTTGTAAT
>CBDUFN010000100.1:0-9410 GCA_965366475.1 uncultured bacterium
TGGTAACAACCGATTCGTACCATCAATACAGAGCGGAATGAGTGGCACACCTGTTTTGATCGCGGCAATAAACCCACCTGAATAAAAACGTTGAAGCTCTCCATCACGGCTTCGATGCCCCTCCGGAAAAAAAAGCACGGTTCCGCCAGAAGAAAAGGTCGCCTGACAATTACTCAGAGTTTCACCCCAACTACTGCCCTCGACATCAAGATAGCGAGCCAGCCTCATAAAACCGCTATACCAGAACATTTTGAAAGGCCAGGAACGAACAGCGAAGGTAATATCGTGAACCGGCAGTAGAGACATGCAGTAGGTATCAAAGAAAGAAAGGTGGTTCACGACAAAGAGACAGGGCTCACCATTTCTCAACTGTTGCAGGTTTTGACGACGAAACCTGACAAAGGGACTCATAAGAATGAGCCAACCCCGACCATACATCCAGATCAGCCAACGAACCACCCGATCAGAAGGCCAACGCAAAAAAAGCAGCGGAAAACCAAAGGCAAAAGGGAAAACCAGAAAGCTAAAGAGAGTCCACACAATCAGGGTGGTGTAGCACCAGAGATTCATCAGTACCGTAACCGCTCCGACAGCATTATCATTCCCGTCTGTCTTACGGTCATTGATCATATCTTGCAGATCTCCTGTGCTCAGCTGTTTTCAGAGACTTTTTCAAGAACAAAGCTGTGGATATCGCCGAGAGTACGAATGGCACGAATGCCCTCTTCTTCGCGGATTTTAAATTCAAAAGCACCTTCAAGGACAATAACCATATCAACGGTATCCAGACTATCGAGGCCAAGATCTTCATAAATATTTGCATCAGGGGTCATATCTGCACGGTCGAGCTCAAATTCTTCGGCCAGACTCGAGTCGATCCGTTCAATTACTTCTTGTTCAGTCATGCGTACTGCTCCTTATAATAACGGTGGAGTTGATACCACCCATCGCGAAATTGTTTTTCAGGATAACTTTAGGCTTCGCCTTAAGGTTCTCTTGCAAATGTAACAAACCTTCGCATTGCTTATCAACTTGCTGAAGGTTCAAAGTTGCAATCAAAGTTTCATAACTCATCATGCCAATACTCGCAGCCAACTCGATTGAACCACTGGCGGCCATAGTGTGGCCGAGATGTCCCTTGAGACTACTGACAGGAACTTGATCACCGACCAGTTGACGAATAGCTTCAGCCTCGGCAACATCTCCCTGTAAGGTTCCCGTGGCGTGAGCATTAACATAGTCAATCTCCTCAACGGACACCTTTGCATCTTCAAGAGCCAGTCGCATACAATCATACATTGCGCCAACATCCGGGTTCGCAATGCTTGAGGTATCAGACGTTGTAGCAAAACCGACAACCTCAGCAAGGATCTTTGCCCCTCGCTCTTCTGCGACACTTTTCTTTTCCAACAATAAGATACCACTACCCTCGCCACAAACGACACCATCACGATTCGCATCGAAAGGCCGTGGAGATTCGCTCGGTTTCTTGTTATATGCTACAGAGGCGGCATTCATAACATCAAACGTTGCAACAGTTAACGGATGAAGTTCATCAGCGCCACCGCAGAGGATTGCATCCTGTCGACCAAAAGCGATCTGCTCATACGCATAACCAACCGCCTGGCAACTGGTCGCACAAG
Organism: uncultured bacterium; assembly: GCA_965366475.1. Taxonomy (GTDB): domain Bacteria; phylum Desulfobacterota; class Desulfuromonadia; order Desulfuromonadales; family BM103; genus M0040. Next base: position 1,644 of record CBDUFN010000100.1, read on the forward strand.
CCGAAGAAGGCGCCATCACACGCCCTGTGATACCGAGTGACTGAGCAACATTAGCTGCACAAGAATGCCCCATAAGTTGAAAGAACAGTCCAGACTTCATTCTTTCCAGACTGTGATCCTTGAAATAGTCGGCAAAAAAGTTTTCACTCGTTTCCGTGCTACCAAGGGTCGATCCAATCACGACACCGGTTCGCCCCGAAGAGAGCAACTCTTCAGGGTAGTTGGCCATGGCAATAGCCTGTAGACTCGCAAGGTAGGCATAAACAGACATATTTGACATGGAACGACGGAGTTTACGAGGCACCTGTTTAGGATCAACACCCTGAACCTTTGCAGCAAGCATTGATCGTAATCCGCCAATTTCAGCAAGCTCTGGCATTTCACGAACACCAGAATCACCCGCAAGAAGTGCCGTCATCAACGCCTCATAATTATTACCAAGCGGAGAGATAACACCTATTCCGGTGACGACAACAGTTTCTAACGACATGCTTTTAACTCTCCACGCAAAGACTCATGACCAAGGATCGAGCCACAGGTTAAATAACTGGCAACAACAGTGCCGAGCAAACCGGGTGCGGCAATTGCCTGCCCTGATAGATACAAACCAGGTAAACGCGTCACCGATTGTGGGTTATATTGCCCGAGGAAACGACCAACACCGTAGAGAGCCCCTTCTGGCGCCTGTGAATAATCACGCAATGTCAAAGGCGTGGCCAAATCCATAACTTCCAAATCAACAAGCTCCGGGTAACTTTTAGAAAACAGAGCAAGTAGACGCTGTGCGATCTGTTCCTTATGGGCCTGATACTCTCGAGAACGTCGTTTATCAAGATGATCCCATTCAGACACTTCAGAGTAACTGGCAGGGATGATGCCGATCAATGTATTGCTATCTCCGCCTCGACCCTGATCTGCTGCCGTCAGGTAAAAAGCCCTCTCTTCCAAGGGCCTCTCCGTATCTGGAGAAAATACACCAGCGTACGATTGCACAAAAAGGTTGCTATAACTCAGAGAGTCGAGAGGTTGAGAACTTTTTGCGAAGACTATATAGGCAGAAGGGGTCTGACGTAAATTCTTTAACCGTTTTAAATATGCGGGGCGCAAAACTCCCTGAGGCAACAGGCCAGGCAGAAGAGATGGGTTGCAGGTTGCAATCACCTCTTTTGCAGAAATTTCGTCACCATTCGCCAACAGTACACCACGGAGACCCTCGGGGTTCACCACTATTGATGCAACTTCCGACTTACAGCGAACCTCAACCCCGGCGGTTGTCAGCAGCTCAAGATAAGCAGCCACCAAAGCTCGACCACCACCGACAATGCCATGCACTGAGTGGTAGTAGGAACCAGCGACCTGAGCGTTGAGAACATTCGGCGCCTCGTCAGGAGAAACCCCATAAAGCAAGCAGTGCATTGAGAGCAGACTTTGCAGTTCGGGATAAGCGGAAAATGTCTGTAACTTTTCAGCCAGAGACGTTCCATGAACAGAAGTCAGACCATTCTGTTCAAGATCCAGATCTAAATCAAGATAAGGGTAACGGCACCAATTGGTAGCGATCTCATCAATATATTGTTCGATTTGAACTCTGACTTGCGGAAAGCGCTTGCCTAGCGATGCCTTAATCGCTTCAAAGCCAACAGGAAGAGAAAAAGTCTTTCCGGTTTCAGATATTTTTAAACGATCAAAACTCTTCTGATCGAAGGAGAAGAGTTCCAGCTTTTCTTCCAAACCGAGATGACGAAAGAGTGGCCGGAAAGCACCTCCCTCACCTAAACCGCCGACGTAATGAAAACCGCTGTCAAAATAGTGACCGCCACGACAGAAACCGCGAACAACAGGTGCCGGCGTAGCAGACTGTTCAAGAATCAGCACCTTGCGGCCGCTCCGTGCTAAAAGCAGAGCACTGGTTAGTCCGGAAAGACCAGAGCCGATAACAACTGAGTCATATTGCATCGGTCAGGGAAAAGCGAGTATGAGTGCAGAGTTCGTTCCACCAAAGCCGGCAGAGTTGCAAAGCGCTCTGTTTGGCGCCTGCGGAATAGCCTCACGAATCACATTCATTCCAGTTGTTGCGTCACATGGCTTTTGGTAGTTGATATTCGGAGCAATGAAATTTTGCATGGCCATAATCGTTGTGTAAACCACCTGGGAAGCACCCGACATCCAGAGTTCGTGGCCAACCATCGATTTCAAAGATGATGTTGGGGGAGTTTTTTCGCCAAAGACCTTACGAATATTGGCCGCCTCAGCAGCATCTCCAGTTGGAGTCGACGTGGCATGAGCACAAAGATAATCAATCTCAGCAGCAGAGCAACCACTCTGATCAAGAGCCATCAGCATGGCTCGACTAATTCCATCGAGACTCGGCACAGAAAGTTGTCCGCCATCGGAAGAGAAGCCATAGCCAAGCAACTCACCAAGAATTGTTGCGCCTCGCTTTTCGGCCAGATCATAACGTTCGAGAACCACCGTTGCCGCACCACCACTTGGCACCAGGCCATCACGATCAGCATCGAAAGGACGGCTGGCTGCAGTGGGGTTGTCAAGATGAACAGAGAAAGCACCAAGGCCATCGAAACTGCACATCGATTGCCAGTTGATTTCCTGAGCACCACCACAAATCATGCGTTCCTGACGTCCAAGACGTATCAGATCCGCCGCCTGCCCTATCGCATGTCCACCACTTGAGCAGGCAGAACTGAGTGACCAGCAGGCCCCTTGGGTTTGAAAGAGAGTATTCAGATTCATCGTGACAGAAGACGTCATGGAACGAAAGACCTGACCACTCCCGATCGACTTGGTTTCACCTTTTGCCCTTAAGGTATCAACCTGTTCAATCGCAGCAATTGAACTGGAATCACAACCATACAATAAACCTGTCTGGTCATTCTGAATCGACTCTGCATCAAGACCCGCCAACTGAAGAGCAGAGAGCGCCGAAGCATAACTCCAAACAGCAAATTCAGGCATACTTTTGCGCTGTTTACGCGTCAATATGGTGTTGTCGAAATTCTGGATTAACCCGGTAAGTGGACTACGGAAACCAAGCTCAGTTCGCTGAGGATCGATAACAATGCCGGATCGTCCAGCACGCATAGCAGACCCTACAGTTTCTAGATCATGTCCCAAACAAGAGACAATACCGATTCCGGTGATAGCAACTCTATACAAAACAAACTCTCTACACGTTAGATATGGATGCCGCCGTTAACAGCAAAGACTTGACCGGTAATATAACTGGCACGATCAGAACAGAGAAAACCGACAACGCCAGACACTTCATCCGGTTCTCCAAATCGGCCCAAAGGAATCATAGGCAAGATTTTATCTTGAGGTAAATCTTCAGTCATGTCGGTGGAGATGAAGCCGGGGGAAACAGCATTCACAAGGATATTTCGTCGACCAACTTCCGCAGCTAAAGAACGGGTAGCGCCTATCAAGCCAGCCTTGGCCGCCGAATAGTTGACCTGCCCTCCCACACCCGACTCACCGGACGTGGACACAATATTGATGATTCGCCCCTGACGCTTCTTAAGCATGCGAGCGACAACAAGTCGCGTAACATTGAAGAAACCATTCAAATGAACAGCAAGAACATTCTCCCAGTCAGATTGAGACATCATAGCCATGATGCCGTCACGTGCAAAGCCAGCGTTATTCACAAGAACAAAAGGAACCTCAGTTTTCAGTAATGGTTCCAGAACGTCCTGAGTCGCTTCGCTATCAGCAACATCAAAGGGCAATAAGGTGCATTGACCACCATCTGCTGAAATTTCATCTGCAACTTTTTGAGCGGCAAGATGATCACCACGATAATTCAGCCAAATGTGAAAACCATCACGAGCCAACTCGGTGGCAATGGCCGCCCCGATCCCTTTACTTGCTCCGGTAACCAAAGCAATTCTAGCTTCTGACATTCAACGTTATCCTATAGATAAAGAAATCGAACTTAAAAAAAAAGAGTTAATCACGAACGACAGACACCAAACCATCAGGACCAAAATCAACAGCGAGGGTGCCGAAACGATTCGTCCAGTAAACCCAGGTTGTTGAGTCAAGAGAAGGCGTTCTATGTGCTGCCGGGTAGCCGAGCGCTGTCATAACGCCTTTTCGAGTCATACCCGGGTAAGCCTTACCGTCAGCAACCCCTTTTTTATCTTTCGCAGAAAGAGATGACAAAGAAACAGCCTCTACTGAAGTGATCTTCTCGAGGTATTCGTCAAGGCTCATCCCCATGCGCGGCTTATGGAATTCAAAAACAACCTTCTTGGCACCCTTTTCAAAGGTGAAGGTAAAGCTCTTGCGAGCCTTTTTAACAATCAGAATTTCAGTTCCTGCGGGGATAACTTCATGACCGTTTCCGGGGTTTGTATAGTTGGCGTAACTGGCCTTAAAAGACTTACCGTTCTTACTCTGGGAGTGGATATTAAATTTGGTATAACGAACTTCATCTGAAGCAAATGCCGGCTGAATGAGCATGGCTGTCAGGATGATAAGGAAACACAAAACACGTGATTTTCTAAGAGAAAAAGAGCGCATAGGAACCTCCTATTATCTGGGGAAATTATAATGAAGCATACTATTATTTTGCCTCTCGATTTTCAAGAATATTCAACATTAAAAAAGGTGACTTCAAACTCAACAAAAAAATTCTTATAAACAATAGAAAATTTTGAAATGAGTCTGTTGCATCAATCAGGTTCTTGACTGGACTAATGTCAAACTAGAAGGAGTAAAGAACCGTCACACTCCAAAGAAAGCTGAACGTTTAATCAATCAAAAATAGTTGCGAAAGAATCTACAGAAAAACAGTTTACAGATTACAAACCCTCTGACAAATCGTGCCTTTTAAGAAAGAGGAGAGATCCGGGAAGGACTAAGGTCATCTAGAAAATGATGGTAAAAACTTGCGTGTCAATAAAGAGCGAATGTCCTAATCACTATGTTGAACAGGACATTCGCTGAGTGGAATCTAAATTTATTGCACGACATGAGCGAGCGAAGGACACACGCGTTTCAGTGAAACAAGATCAAAATTCGCAGAGAGATAAAAAGGTTTCCGCGGAGTCAGGCCGCCAATAAAGCCTAACTTTCTTAGGGCTTAGCAAGGGGCAACATCGCAAATAAATCGTCTTTTGGAATCGCACGGCTAAAGAGAAAACCTTGATATTCATCGCAACCGAGTTGCTGTATGAACTCCAGATGGCCTTGTTCCTCAACACCCTCCGCTACAGTTTTTAGATTGAGGCTCTTTGCAAGATGTACCACTGTTGATGTGATAGCTTTACAATCCTCATGTTCCAAAACATCCATGATGAATGAACGATCAATTTTAAGTTCATCCACGGGGAGCATTCTTAAATAGCTTAACGATGAGTAACCGGTACCAAAATCATCAATCGACAACTTGAAACCTAGTTTTTTAATCTCTATCAGCAACTGAACCTTTTCATCGATATCGTCCAATAAGAGACTTTCTGTCAACTCAAGGGTCAAGAAACTTGGATCCACACCAATGCTATTGATCATTTGTTTCAACATCGGCACAAACGCTTTATCTGTAAATTGTTTTGCCGACAAATTTACCGATATGTTGATAGGAACTCTGTCTGACTGGTGCCACTCTTTTAGCTGTCGACAAACTTCAAACAGGCACCATTCGCCCATAGAAACAATTAATCCTGTTTCCTCGGCAAGAGGAATAAAATCACCCGGGAAGATGAGACCCTCATCACTGTGCCAGCGAATAAGAGCCTCAGCACCTTTTATAACGCCCGTTTGAACATCCACTTTCGGCTGATAATACAACTCGAATTCTTGATTCTTGTGAGCACTACGGAGTCTGGTTTCGAGACGCATACGTCGTTCATACATCTCATTAATTTTATCAGAAGAAGATTGGAAAGAATCACCACCGGCACTTTTTGCGTAGTCCTTGGCCGTCGAAGCCAAACGCATAAGCTCTGAGGCCACATCACCTTCTGCTGGCGAGGTGGCGACCCCGATGCTTGCGGTAACGTAGAGTTCTTTGCCTTCCACAAAAAGAGGCGCCCTGATTTCTTCAACAATCCGCCCGGCTATCTTCGCGGCACTTTCGATGTTCAAGACTCGATATAAGACCAGGGAGAAAACACTTCTGCCAAAGTGAAACAACTTCATGCCGGCATCTTCATCGCCAGGCGTGCGAGCAAGAACATCACACTCCCTGATTAATGTCTGGATGCGTTCAGAAACAAGACGTAACACTTCATCACCGGCACTGACGCCTAACGTATCGTTGATGTTGGAAAAATTGTCGATCTCAATATTTAGCAGCGACAGATATTCATCGTATCGTTTTGCACCTTTCATCGCCCATGAGAGCTCTTCTGCAAACAATTGACGGTTGGGCAACTTCGTCAAAGGATCATAATATGCAAGCTGGTCAAGGTAAGCTTTTGCGCCCAGAGTATTGCGAACACGAAGCGCCAGTTCGCTTTTATCCAAGGGTTTAGCCAGAAAGTCTGTGGCTCCGAGTTCTAAAGCTTTTAGCTTGTTTTCTGTGTCAGTCGATGCTGTCAAAATTATAACGGGAAGATGGCAGTACATTGGGTGTGATCGAACCGCAGCAAGAATATCAAACCCAGAGACTTCAGGCATCATCAGGTCTAGCAAGAGAAGGTCCGGTCGAGTTTCCTCAAGAGTTGACATTGCCAGAGTGGAATCCTCCACAGTAACAAACTTATGATAGCCTTTTTCTTCCATATATATTTGAACGACGGCATTATTGATCGGCTCATCATCAACCATCATAATCGTTGAATTACACAATGCTTTCAGTTGTTCATCTAATGGCAACATACCTTCTCCCCTGTGAGCAGAACTTTAATGCGTTATTGTTGTATTCCACAAAGAATAAAACTGAATCTTTACAATATCACTTGGTCGGAACAACAATTCGATTATACATGCCTCTTAACTGCGTGATTATTTTGTGTGTGTTTAGCTTGTCTTCATTCCGAGCATGTTTTTCGAGAGTTTCAGCTGGCGCAGTAAAGCTACTAAAACCAACCGTCCCGGCGGCTCCCTTTAACCAGTGTGCAAGGTTTAAAATTTCTTTAAAATCATCTTTTAGACAAGACTCTTCCATGGCTGTCAACTGTCCATCTAAGCGCTCTACAAACCGGATTATTATATTACGTAATTTCTCATTATCAGTTGGCAAGGCCGAAATAATTGGAAGATCATCTTCATTCGAAGAAAGCTCTGCAGGTTTGCTGGTTAGAGGTGCAAGCCCTTCCATTTTATGGCCTCCCAAAAGTCTGGCCACTAACGCCATCAACGCGTCGAGGTTGACTGGCTTGCTCAAGTAGTCTGAATAGCCAGCTTCGAGGCATTTTTCGTTGTACCCTTGCATGGCATTTGCCGTAAGAGCGACAATCGGGGTATCTAAACCTTGCTGGCGCAGAAGACCAGCGGCAGTCAACCCATCCATAACAGGCATCTGAACATCCATGAGGATGACGCTGTAAGTGGTTTCCATTGCTTTCTCAACGGCGACTTGACCGTTCTCTGCTTCGTCCACCTCTAAGCCCGCACCCTCTAGTAAAAACTTTACAAGTTCCCTGTTCTCAGCACCATCATCTACTACCAGAACCCGAGACTTATCAAACTGCCAGTAGTAACTTTCCTCTGGCTGAACGTCCTGATTGACCTTTTCTAAATCCTCTGCCGTCAAAAGCTTCACTCCAGTTAAACTGCCTGTAACAAGAGAGAATATGAAAG
>CBDUFN010000101.1:0-9344 GCA_965366475.1 uncultured bacterium
GTGTGTCAGTTGCGTGCGGCTGACACACATCCATAAGGACGGGATCTGAGCGGCCGCTCAGAGACCATATAACTGCTGTACATTAGTGCGACAGCCAAAAACCGTACCATCCCGTCCGCTCGGTGACTTACTAAGATACTCAACCTCTATCATTTATTCTTGAGGCTATCGTAATCATAATCCCAGAAACCAACGCGATAATAATCGAACAAACTTTTATGACTTGTATCGTAGCAACTGCTGTACAGGCTGAACCATTCATTTTTCGATTCAAGGGCGAACTTTTCTCGCGTTTTGGGAAATGGAACTCTTAGCTTTAGCCCCCCTGTTGTATCGTCAACCTCGCCTAGATATGTATGATCAAGACGATTACTCCCGTTTTTGATCAAATCGACAAGAGACAGATAAACACTGTCTTTCGGAGTCATGAACAACATAAAGTCATTATTACTGCACGTAAACTGGACGTATCTACTGGGTTTTTTGTATGTGTATCCATCGCGTGAAACAATATCCACATCATAATAGTCAAAATACACTATAGAATTAAGATATGGTTCTGCGTTATAGGTAAACTTATCTTTCATGCCGCCAGATATTTTTCGCGACAAAACTTCGTTGATTCTTTCTAAGTTGTTTTTTATCGCAAATTTTATGTCACCAAATTGATCTTTAGTAACCATCTTTGGACTGATAAATATATTCCACTGTTTATCATCCCTCTTCAGCTCATCACGGAGCTGCTGGTCTTTATATCTATACTTTCCAATTACACCCGACTTAACCTCTTTATCTTTTCCCTCCGTCTGTAACCTTTCGTAAGCGTGCTCTCTTTTGTAAAGCAAACTCGCATACTTCGGAAAGGGCTTGTTCTGCTGGTCGACTAAAGTGCAGTTGTCTTTGTCTGTGCAATACCAGAGCAGAGTGTCGTATTTATCAGAATGTGCCCCTTCGAGATAATTCCTCTGTTTCTTCAGAACTTTTTCAAATTTTACGGTATTCCCATCGCCACATTCGATTTCAACGGCAATGTCTCTCTTCTCGCTAGAACATCCGAACAAAAGGAGCACAATAAAAAAGCCACCCAACATTATTTTGGGTGGCCTGTAGTCTAAAATCATATTCCCCCTGAGAATCTCATTCACCAAGCAACTGAAACACTCAGCAATCTAACGGAATTATTGAAAAGGTCAATTTTGAGGGTGTCTCTGAAGTTGTGTCAGCAACTTTTACAGGCCTAAATTAGTGATTGTGGGCAATTCTCGAAGACCCTTACTCTTGAGACAAAACATCCCAACTTGATGTGTACTACCTTGTGTCTTCCTTAATAGCTTGGGAAGAACTCACAAAGGCACGACCTTCGCTACCAATCATTACGCATTCAATTATAGGGATATTGACCTCTTTAGCAGCGTACCAACTGATTATAAAATTTGCGCCGACTCCTCCCTTACGATCTCGATCGGAGAGATAGAGATATTTGCTCTCCAATGGCCTCAAGGTAGCGGGCTGATTGTAAAACTTCTTAATCAGGGTGCCCTCTGTATCGTAATAGTCTGCGACTGACACCTGAATCTCATTATTGATATCGGTATTCCTGATGATTAACGTGTTGGATAGATGGACTGACACCTTTTTAGGGCTGGCAATGACATTAGAGTAAACCGGTACATAGACTGTTTGACCTTTGGATAAAACTATTTCTGAGGCATTGATTAAGCTTGGCAATAAGCAGGCAAACATCATGGCAGTAGACACAAGGGCTATTTGTCGAATGAAGATATTCGGCATACGCACGGCAACTCCTCTCAAACACATTTTGTAATACTAATCATTAGAGAACACCGCCACGCCTCTGTCGCAGCGGTTTGTCCTGACACATTCCTCATCAAGCCACTGAGCTAGACTATCCCTCTAAGGACTATGTCTTTGTAACCTATAACACCTAGAATCTGATCATTTTCAATCACCGGTGCTAGCGTCAGGCCGAATCGAGCAAAGAGTCGGGCGCAATAGCGCACATCCATCTTTGGGGATACGGAGATGACAGGTTTGGTCATGATCTCATAGATATTAACTCGCTCAGGCGAACGATCTTGAGCCAGCACTTTTTTGGCAATGTCGGCAGGTAGGACAATCCCATACTCGTCATTTTCGTTGCGTTTGCGCACAACCAAACAGCTCGCTTCCTCCTGCCTCATGATGATCAGGGCTTCCTGCACAGTCAGGCGACCATCGATCATACTAAATTTACCGTTCATCACCTCTTGAACGCAGACCAGCTTTTTATTGCTCATCGTATTTCCTCCACGACAGATGTAAGCTTCTCGATTTGATGGGTTACGCCAACGGCATCCTCAACATCGATCTGAATGGCAATTCCTGTGCCTGGTGAGGTATCAAACTCACCCACCTCGCCGATTGTTTCGAGAATATGGCGACTCAAATGCTCTTCAACCAAAAAAATCAAGACGTCTCGTTGGGTTTCGAGTGAAAGCCCGAAAAAACTTTTCGTCTGTTTGAGGCCTTCACCTCTGGCGTTGTTGATTACGGTTGCCCCGGTTGCGCCGGATTCTCGCGCCGCATCCATTACTGCATCAGTCTTTTGATCTTCGACAAAGGCAATGATCAGTTTAAAGTGCATAGTTATCTCTCCTCTAAATGCGTTTTGACGCTGATTTGTTATGGTAAAGTCTCATTCGCTTGTTGTTCCCTGACTTTAGCGCGTTTTATTCGGTAGTTAGCAAGTTGAGCGTAGCCCATCACAGTGATGATGGGGAACAGGCTGGCAAAGGCAATCAGGCCGAAGCCATCTAGCAGGGGACTGCGGCCCGGAACTGTTTCTGCCAAGCCAAGACCGAGGGCAGCCACCAGTGGCACAGTTACTGTCGAGGTCGTCACTCCGCCGGAGTCGTAAGCCAATGGCACAATCATTTTCGGTGCGAAAAAAGTTTGTATCACCACCACCACATAACCGGAAATGATAAAGTAATGAAGGGGGGTTCCAGAGACAATACGATAGGCACCAAGAGCAATCCCAATGGCGACCCCAAGCGCCACAGCGATACGCAACCCCCATACGCTGATCGTGCCACCGGAGACTTCATTGGCCTTAATTGCCACCGCAATCAAAGAGGGCTCGGCGATGGTGGTGCTGGCGCCGATAGCAAAAGCGAACAGATAGACCCAATAGTAATCCTGCCAGTCTGGAACCTTGGCAACACTCTGTACCCCGGAGAGAATAAAGGCAGGGTCAGTGAGCTGTGTGGCCATCAACCGGCCGATAGGAAAGAGCGCTTTTTCCAAACCGAGAAGAAACAGCGACAACCCGATGATGACGTAAGCAAAACCGATCAGCACCCGTCGCAGTTGAGGAATTGGTTTACGAATAATAAAGAACTGAAAACCAAAAATGATCGCTACGATCGGAAGTACGTCGCGCAGGGTAGCAAGCAACATCAGAAAAAGTTCGTTTAAAAGACCCATCAAATCAACATCCCATAGGCCATAACAAAAATCATCGGGGAGAGGGAGGCAAAAGCAATGAGGCCAAAGCCGTCAAGCATCGGGTTGCGTCCCTTGAGGCAGGAAGCAAGCCCAACGCCTAGCGCCGTGACCAGTGGAACGGTAATAGTTGAAGTCGTGACACCACCTGAATCATAAGCAATGCCGATAATTTCTTTCGGAGCAACAATAGTCATGCACACCACTAACCCGTAGCCGATGACAATCATCAGGTGGATCGGCCAGCCTTTAAGGATGCGCAAAACCCCCAGAACGATTGCTAGACCCACGGAGAAAGCAACCACATAGCGCAAACCACTAGCGTAAGACTGACGTGCTTCGATTGTGTCTTCAATCATGCCTCCATTGGCCGCGACTTCGGCCGCTTCAGCAGAAACAGCAATCAGAGCCGGTTCTGCTACAGTGGTGCCAAAACCGAGGGCAAAGGAGAAAGAAAGTAACCAGAAAACGCTTCCCTTGCGAGCAAAGGCATTGGCCAAAGATTGTCCGATTGGGAAAAGGCCCATTTCCAAGCCGTAGATAAAAAAGGTCAGCCCTAGCACGACAAAGAGCATACCGACACCAAGGTCGTAGAGATTTGGCAACGGTTGCCGCAATACCGCGAACTGAAAAAAAACAACCACCAGAATGATGGGAGCTAAGTCGCGGAGACTGCCTAGTGTTGATTTTCCCAAGGCTAACAACGGTTGTTTCAATCCGGACCTCTCTGTCGCTTATTACTAAGAAAAACATTTATCTGCCAGTTTGGCAGTATGGAGACACACATTCTCAGAGGTTCTCTACTGAATCGCCCCCTAGTTTTGTAGACATCTTTAACCATTAAAAAAGACCATTCGCAGTTGTGCAGATGGCTTGCAATCAAAGCCGTATGCCCCCCTTAAAATCTCATACACCAGGCAACTGACACTGTCACCAACATACGCTCAACGAGTTGAAACGTCAAAAAAACGTGTTGTTATAAAAGTTATTTCAGAAACTTATTATGTAAAGGACTGGGCCATTGTGGGCAAGTCCCTGACCCCCTGCCAGTGACACACTCGTACGACATTACTTTGGTCGTCCGTGTTCAACACACCGCCCGCCAACATATGACACGAACAAATCCAAAGGATTTAAGTAGAAAAGAACAAACATTTAAGCTCAAAACAGTTTCGTTAAACAGATAAAAGCTAGAAAGGCCTCCAATCTTACGATTGAAGGCCTTCGTACTCTACAAAGAACTTTTCAATAAAAAAACATTCTTCCTAAGAGATATCGCCCAAAGAAAATTGTTTCGATCTTTCAGATTTCAACCTTCTGGTTGTTTTGCGAGGCAACATCTTCCCGCTTGTTTGGGAGGATGTAAAAACTTAAAAAAGCAAAGAAGATAAAAAACAGATGTGCAGCCGTTTCTGTCATTTCTTCCAATGAGACATTCACCAAGCTCTCATAAGGAAAAACATCTCTGAACGCCCGCCGCGCTATCAGTTGTGAAAGGAAATATGTCCAAAGAACACCGAACAGAGCAATCTTTATACTCATATATCGATTGAGAGTAACAAAAATTTTCTCATGCCAACCGATGCCCCAAAGCGCCATGCCACACAGAATAACATTGACGGGCTTTTTTGATTTGAAGGTCCCCGACATTTCCATGAAGGTGTAGGTGGTATCATCAAGTTCTCTTACTAGAAAAATCAATGCAAGCACAGCAAGATAAATCATCAAGTGATTTTTGCTGATAATGGCCTTGCTCACAAGAACTATCAAAAAAATCGGCACTAGCCATATAGCGAGAGGCTCAAGACAGCCTCTCGTTAAAATCCAGGCGTCTTCGTTATAATTGTGTACTCCGTACACCAATAGAATTGAAATCAACCCCGGCAAAAAAATCCAACTGTTTTTAATAGTCCAGACTTGTTTGAAGTAAGCCGCCACTTCGGACTTAAAACTTTTAAAATTAAAACTCATTCAAGGACCACCCTTAGTTCAAACAGAATATTGACTGTTGATTGATATAAACCTTAACTCACAAACGGGCCGGATTATAGGGCCTCGACCATAAGAGGTCAAGGCTTGCAGAAGCATAGGGGTGAAAAGGTCTTCAACAATTTAAATCTTAGGAAAAGTAGAACAATTCTCTCTTGACAGCTACGTATTGAATCACTAGATTCACCCATCACCAAACATTAAAAACAACAAATACATGAAAGCCCCCCAAAAATCCAGAGCGAAAGGCAAACGAAACCATGACTGATCACAGCGATTGCAGCAGTTGCAACGATTCCTCCTGTTCCGCCAGGAGCGCAAAACCCCATGAAGACGACGCAGCATTTCAAACCCGACAAAGGTTGGAAAGCCGTCTGTGCAAAATCGATCGAAAAATGCTTGTCATGTCAGGCAAAGGCGGCGTTGGCAAAAGCACCATGTCTGTCAACCTTGCTCTTGCTCTTGCGAAAGAAGGGAAAAGGGTCGGGTTGCTCGATATCGATCTGCACGGCCCTAGCCTTCCGACGATGCTCGGCTTGAATAAAGACCAAATATTCTCTGACGAGGAAGGCATTATTCCTCTCGAATTCGAAGGCATAAAAGTAATGTCAATCGGCTTTATGATTCAAGATGACAGTCAGGCAATGATCATGCGGGGGCCAATGAAACATGGCGCCATTCAGCAGTTTTTGGCTGATGTCAACTGGGGGGATCTCGACTACCTGGTTGTCGACTGCCCTCCAGGAACAGGAGACGAACCACTGACAGCCGCAGAACTCCTCGGCAAGGGGGCTGCTGCCGTTGTAGTTACGACACCTCAGGATGTCGCTTTAGTCGATGTTGAAAAATCAATCAGCTTCTGCGACGAACTCAATCTGAACCTGCTTGGGGTCATAGAGAACATGAGTGGTTTTATCTGCCCCCATTGTGGAGAGGGGTCCGATATTTTCAAAAGCGGCGGAGGTAAAGTTCTGTCTGCTAAACGCAACGTTCCCTTTCTCGGCAAAATCCCACTCGACCCACGTATGGTTCACGCCGGAGACAGCGGCAAACCCTTCATTATTGAACACGCTGAATCCGAAGCGGCCCAAGCATTACAAGGTGTGGTACGCACAATCATCGGTTGAAGAACTTGTGACCTTTTCTTTCAGCCTATAAAACAGAGAAGCCGATGTCTTTTATGACATCGGCTTTATTTCTTCTGGCAAAGTTAAATGGAACTCAGAAGCCTATTTCAAATTTTGTGGAGAATGTTCTTCGACGACATTTTGTGATCCCAGGTCTCCCTGAAATGAGGAGGCTAATGTGCGCAACTGCTCCGCCAATCCCTCCAGAGCATTGATCTCATTAACAATAATTCGCGCTTTTTCGGCGTTACCATACAAACGTTCTTCAGATCGACCAAAGTGTGAAAAAATATTTTCCACCGTATCCATTTGAAAGCGGGTTGCTTCAAAAATAGTCTGAATTTGCTCTTCTCGAGCCATTAAACTGCGATCAAATTCGCGGTTGGCCTTGACCTGCTCATCAAAGCCGCGGGCAATCTGATCTGCGGCCGACTTCATCTCATCAACACCGGAATCAATCCGACTGATCGCCGCATTCTGCTCTTCCATCGTCGCCACAATTGCCTTGACTGACCGAAGGTTGCTACCCGCTTGGTCAATCATCGCACGCGCCCTTAATCCCTGTTCGGCCGTTTGTTGCGCAAGCTCATGCGAATCATCTGCGGCCTGGCTTGAACTATCAACGATCTTTTCCAAAGCCTCTGCCGTTGAAAAGGACAACTCCTTGCCGCGGCCAATAAAGTGACCGGTAGACTCAACCGAAGTGTTCACCTGCTCGGTGTCCTTACGAATCGATTTTATAATGTATTCAATTTCATCGGCACTGGTTGTGGTACGGTCGGCCAGATCACGAATTTCTTCAGCAACCACAGAAAACCCTCGACCTTCGGCACCGGCTTTTGCGGCGATAATCGCTGCGTTAAACGCCAGCAGTTCCGTGTCCGAGACCAGATCCTTGATGACTTCAATAATCTTGGTGACTTCAACCGTCTGGCGATTCAGGCGCTGCATGGCATCGATGGCCTTGCGACTCTCTTCGTCGATACGATCCATTTCCGTCGTAAAGGTTTGGACAACTTTCACGCCCTGTTCTGCATCCTGTTTAACCGCAGCAGAGCTGTCTGCACTACTGGCCACGCCTTCACGTAAGCGGTCAAGAGCCTCACCGATTTGATCAAGATCCTGCGCGGTGCTTTCCGTTGTATTCGCCATATGCTCAGCTTGACTGGTGGCAGTCTGAATCGAACTGACCATGGTATCAACGTTACGAGTCGTCTCAATAAACTTTTGCGTAGAATGCTCCAACGCACTAGCCATCTCCTCGAGAGAGGCAGAGAGTTCCCTGGAGATGGCGGCCTCATCCTGTGAACGGCTGGTCAGAGTTTCAACCTGGCCGATGACTTCCTGTTGTTTCTGGTGCATTCCGTCAACATCAGTCCGGGCGTTCTTTGCAGCAAGAAGACCATCTTCCGATCGCGCCGAAAGATAACGACTTGCATCTGCCAAAGTCTGGTAATGAGGAACAAATTCATCAACAGTTGCATAGAGGTTGGTCAACAGTTTATGAACTTGACTGACAGTTCTATTGACAGACTCGAAGAGGTCTTCAACGGTTTGTGCCGATTTCCCGGTTTCGTCCTCACCAAGCAATTCATTGAGAGAATGAAGTTGTTCTCGCAGCTGTTTTTTCAAGGTCTGCCTGACAAACCAAAAAGACACAGCGCCCAGCAAAAACCCCGCAAACAAACAAATCAGAAAAAAAGCAGGAGTTAGCGCGCTTTCTCCAAGCATTGCGTAGGCAACAAAGGGGAAACAGGCGCCAACGAGCAAACCTGCCCCATGGTTAAATAAAAACAGTTTGCGAATATATGTGGAGCGACCTTGAGCAGATCTCTGCATGCGGGATCTCCTATTCTAACTTTAAATTGAATATTTTAATAATATAGCTGATTACGATTATCATAGACCAACAAAAGTCAGCAAGGCAAAAGCTTGAAATAATGCACAGATACCTGTTCGCTCAAAGCAGGTTATGATACGCTTTCGGAACTGTGATTCGCTATATTGACACCCATATTCATCTTGACCAGTTGCAAGAACCGCAGGCAATGCTTCGGGAGGCCGAAGACATTGGTATCTCGGCGTGGGTTGTTCCCGGAGTCTCTCCTGACTTCTGGCCAAAACTAATTGAAACGACTGCATTTCATCCGCAAGTCTACATCGCACCGGGAGTCCATCCACAATCAGCAAGCATGTTTCGCAAAAAGCATCTGGAAGAACTTCGGCTCATGTTGGCGCACGACAAAGCCGTCGCCATTGGTGAAGTTGGTCTTGATAGCGACGCGGACAGCTCCTGGCAAGAGCAAGAAGAGGTGTTCACCAAGATGGTTCATTTGGCTCTGGAGATGGAGAAGCCTTTGCTGATTCATTCTCGAAAAAAGACAGAACGCATCCTGGAGATACTCAAACGAGAAGGGGCCAATAAGGTCGGTGGTATTTTTCATGCTTTTTCGGGTAGTCTTGAAAGTGCGCGCAAAATCATCGACATGGGTTTTGTCCTCGGCATTGGTGGTGTCGTGACTTTCCAAACAGCTCGCCGCCTGCCAAAAGTGGTTCAGGGCGTTCCTGCGGAGGCTTTGGTTCTGGAGACAGATGCCCCCGACATGACGCCTGAGCCCTATCGCGGACAGTTAAACCGACCAACCTACCTGGAACAGGTCGCAAGGCAAGTTGCCATACTACGCGGATGGAGCCTTGAAGAAACGGCACTCAGAACAACAGCCA
>CBDUFN010000102.1:0-9335 GCA_965366475.1 uncultured bacterium
TCTCCAAGACGCGAGCCAATTTACGTTTGGGAACAATCGTTTCCAAACGAACTTCATCGGTCTTTTCGGTTTGACCGACAGTCCCGATAAAAGGTTGCGTTCCAGAACCTGGCCTGAACGTTCCTTCCCCACAGCTTCGAAACGAGCATTGATCGTAAGCACCGATCTGTCCGCCCCCGGCAGAGAAAAGAGCGTCCGCGACACTCTCTTCATGTCCAACAGGAACAAACACGACCAACTTCAGATAATCACCAGCAACAGTCTGTAAAGGAATACTCTGGGAGAGATCTAACTTCGTAGCGAGCCAACTGTTAAGACCTTCAACGGCGCAATCCAGATTAGTGTGAGCACTGATAATGGCGACACCATCACGAACTGCTGTCCAGAGCACTTCACCCACAGCATCCTCAGGAGTTAAGCGCTTGATCGGCTTAAAAATCAGTGGGTGGTGAGTGACCAGAGCCTGAGCTCCAGCATCACGGGCAGCCTTCACGGCTGACAAACCAGGATCAAGGGCCACCATAACCCGCTCTAGTGGAGCCGTTGAGTCTCCAACCTGCAAACCAACGTTGTCCCAAGATTCAGCCAGTTCCGGGGCGTAAAGCTTGTGAACCAAGCCGAGTAGATCCTGTATGCGTTGTCCTTGTTTTGCCATTTATCTCTGTCTTTTTTTCCGGGGTCTCAATGTAAAAAGAGTGCAGCCTAGTTCTCGGCTGCACTCTTTATTAACTCTGAAGATCTATGTTTAACCAGTACATTTCAATCATGGATTTCGGGCGGGTGGTGGGCCCACCAGGGATCGAACCTGGGACCGACCGGTTATGAGCCGGTGGCTCTGCCAACTGAGCTATGGGCCCGCAAGAGTTCAATGTAAAGGTGTATGTTGTTGCATATTCTCTGTCAATCAATTTTCAGAGCCAAACCTCTTCTGAAATCAATCAGAAAAAAAATCCGTTACAATTTAAAAAGTTGCTAGTTGTTGCTGTTGGTTTCCATAAAACTCTTCAAGCGCTTAGCACGACTTGGATGACGCAATTTCCGTAAGGCCTTGGCCTCGATCTGACGAATACGCTCACGGGTAACAGCGAAATCTTGGCCGACTTCTTCAAGAGTATGATCAGATTTTTCTCCGATACCAAAACGCATACGCAGAACGCGTTCTTCACGCGGAGTCAACGTGGCAAGAACCTTCGCTGTCTGATCTGAGAGGTTGCCTTTGATAACGGCTTCGAGAGGAGACACAACCCCTTTATCTTCGATGAAATCACCGAGAGACGAGTCTTCTTCCTCACCGATAGGTGTTTCCAGGCTGATCGGCTCTTTGGCAATCTTCAAAACCCGGCGCACTTTTTCAAGTGGCAGTTCCATACGCTCAGCAATTTCTTCAGGAACTGGCTCTCGACCAATCTCCTGAACCAACTGACGACTGGTCCGAATCAGTTTGTTGATCGTTTCGATCATATGTACCGGAATCCGAATCGTACGAGCCTGATCGGCAATCGCGCGGGTGATCGCCTGGCGAATCCACCAGGTAGCGTAAGTCGAAAATTTATAACCACGCTGATACTCAAACTTATCAACAGCCTTCATCAGGCCGATATTACCTTCTTGGATCAGGTCGAGAAATTGCAGACCACGGTTGGTGTATTTTTTAGCAATTGAGACAACCAGTCGAAGATTGGCCTCGACCAGTTCGGTCTTGGCTTGCTTGGCCCGCCACTCGCCCTTATTGACTTCCTTGAGCGACTCAAGCAACTCTTCAGGGGCAAATCCAGACTCTTCTTCAACCTTAGTGAACTTGCGCTCTGTTCCCTTGAGACGTTTTTCAACAACCAACAAGGTATCCATAGGTCGGCCAAGCTCTTCGGCCACTGCGCGAGCATCATTTTCACTTTTACGCATCTTGCGCAACAGCTTACTTCCCTCGGCATACGGACGGCCCAAAGCTTCTTCACAAGCCTTGACCTCTGCCTTGGCTTTTTTGACTTGTCTGGCAAGTTCTTTAAGGCGATCAACAATCTTCGCGATCTGGTAATCTTTAAGACGAACCTGATTCATCAGATCGCCCATTTCGACCTTGAGAAATTCCATCTCCTTATCAAGAGGCTTGCGCGCTGTTTTAGTTGCACCAGCGGCATCATCACGCAGACTCATGAAACGTTCGTAACGCACCTTGATCTCAGCGATCAGACCAACAACACGCTCGCGATGACGTTCCTCTGCTTCAGCCCCTTCTTCTTCGTCATAATCCTTGGTGATTTCAGCAATGCTGATCTGGCCCTTATGGTACCGTTCACCAAGATTGACAACTTCCATAAAAGCAATCGGAGTTTTGACGATGACACGTGCAACCAGTGCTTCGCCTTCTTCAATCCGTTTTGCAATTTCGACTTCACCCTCACGGGTAAGAAGAGAGACCTGGCCCATTTCACGCAGATACATGCGAACGGGATCGCTGGTGCGTCCCATCACATCTGCGTCAAACTCCGGCTCGTCATCACTGTCGTCGCTATCGGAAGAGTCTGTCTGTTTTTCTTTAGAGACTGTCGCCTTTTGTTCCGACTCAACCACTTCGATATCCATTTCTCCGAACATGCTCATCACATCTTCAATCTGTTCGGAAGAAACCATATCGGCAGGCAGAATGTCATTGACCTCCTCGTAAGTGAGGAAACCCTTTTCCTTACCGAGGTCAATCAGCTGCTGAACTTCTTCAATACTGGTCTTCTTGGCCATCTAAACTCCCCCGCAGGATGCTCAACAATAGCGAGCACCGGCATTTTTTAGACAAGCATTGGATTATATGTACAAACTATTATTTCTCAAAGCTTTTTTTTAAGTTTCTGGTTAATTTCCACACGTTCGCGCAAATACTTATTTTGTAAATCTTGATCGTTGCTCTTCTGAGCCTCTTCGGCAAGGCTGCCAAGTTCTTTCAATCGCTGTTTCAAAAGATAATGACTAGCAGCGCGACGACAATCGATGAAAATCTTCTCCGGGTTATCAGCCCAGCCTTGATCGTCTTGAAATCTCAGGCTAGCAAGTAGCGATTGCTGTGCTTCGTCAAGGGAAGCATCAAAAAGATTCTCAGGCAAACAACCCTCCTCAGACTCAGATCGCAACAGATAATCAGCCAGGCCACGAAAGAGTTCATCAGTAAAAAGGCCTGTCGTCCCCTCTTCTCTGACCCTGCGACGCTGTTGCTCGTCTACTAACATCAAGCGTAGCAGGTATTTCTGGGTTTGTCCTGTTTCAGCAGCAGGCTTTCGAACAGGAGCGCTCGGAACAGCCGGACGACGCGCAGCAGGCTGAACAACACCACCACGCGCCTTGGACTCCAACAAGCTGGCATCAAGACCGGTCAATTCCGCCAGACGTTTCAGATAAAGACTGCGTTCCAGATCACCAGGCAATTTTTTGATTCTTTCGAGAACCTGCTCCGCAGCTCTAGCACGTCCTTCGACACTTGCGTCATTAACACGCAACTGTTCATCGATAAAAACTTCGAGCACAGGTCGGGCTGCATCCAGGCAAAGCCGGAAGCCCTCCTCCCCCTTATCCTTGAGAAGTGAATCTGGATCCTCTCCCGCAGGCATAGAAACGACGCTAACCGACAAACCCACCGGCAAAAGCGCATCCATGGCTCGAAAAGTCGCCTGCCTACCAGCTGAGTCTTCATCAAAGATCAACAAGATTTTATCTGCATAGCGCTTCAGCAACCGAGCATGATCAGAGGTCAGAGCCGTGCCACAGGTGGCAACTGCACCTGCAAATCCGGCCCTGTGAAGAGCCAGCACATCAAAATATCCCTCCACAACCAAGGCCTCATTCCTGTGACGCATCGCATCACGGGCCTGGTATAGCCCGTAGAGCACTTGTCCTTTGTGATATACGGCTGTCTCTGGAGAGTTAATGTATTTTGGCAAGCTATCGTCGAGAACTCGACCACCATAAGCGACCACACGGCCCTGCAAATCATGAATAGGAAACAAGAGCCGATTACGGAACAGATCGTAATCTCCGCGATCCTGCTTTCCCGGGCGAACCAAGCCGGCCTTCTGAACATCGGCGCTGGAAAAGTTTTTACTGGCCAGATACTTTGACAGAGAGTCCCAACTACCAGGAGAAAAACCGAGCTGAAAGTTACGGACCGTTTCCCCTTCATAACCACGTTGACGCAAATAGCGACGGCCAAGCACGCCGTCTTCATCACTGAGAAGAATATTTTGGTAGAATTCCACAGCAACTTCGTTGATCCGCAAAACCCTTTCACGCTCTTCGCGACGGCGTATCTCGTCGGGAGAAACCGCTTCTTCCTCGACTTCGATGCCAACCTTCTCGCCAAGTCTACGCACGGCATCGGGGAAGCTCAACCCTTCCATACGCATCAGAAAAGAGAAGACATTGCCACCCACGCCACAGCCAAAGCAGTGAAAGATCTGACGGGAAGAATTCACGTTGAACGAAGGTGATTTTTCCTGATGAAATGGACAAAGACCCTGATGATTGACTCCAGAGTGTTTAAGAGGGAGATAGCTTGAGACGACCTCTACAATATCAGTGCGATCGCGAATTTCATCGATTTTTTCGTCAGCAATTCGGCCCATCAGTGTCTTAGCTCCACGAGTGTCACGTTGTCGCCACCATGTTCCACGCCAGCAGCGTGGAAGGCTGAGACCTCACGACGTTCAGCAAGAAATTCTCGAACCGCCTTACGCAAAACACCTTGCCCTGCGCCATGCACAACTTCCAGACTCTGCTCGCCATGAAGCAGCGCCTCATCAAGAAACCGATCAAGCATTCCCCTGGCGTCCTCAACCCGCTTGCCAACTAAAACCAGGCGCGGCAAAAAAGCCTTCCGCTCAACTTGGTCACGTATCTTTGGTGGCAGCTTTTGCTGATGAACGTAACGACGCGGTTGAAACTGACGCAGGGCCTTAAGAGGTTGGCGCAGCTTCTTGCCACCGGCCATCAGCTCGATTCGTTCGCCATCAATTCGTACAACTTCAGCTTCAATGCCTAAAGCTGGTACGTAAAGCTTTTCGCTGACCACCACATCTTCGGGAATATTCCCTGGGCCTTGCGGTAGAGCCTCCGGAAAGTTTTCACGCAATTCTCTAACGGCGCCAGTTAATGTCGCACGCTCTCGGGAAGGCACGGACCCTTCTGGAACCTGGCGGAACAAGGATTGCAACTTCCTTTCAGCCTCGGCAAGCATACGCGAACCTTGTTCGCGCGCTTCATCGAGAATGGCCTTGCGCTTTTCCGCCAACTGTTGCCGCTCAAAATGAATTTCGGCGGCATCTTCCTCAGCAGCAGAACGTAACCGCTGAGCCGTTAACAACTCATCATCAAGGGCCGCCCGTAAAGTCTGTAGACGTTCAATAATAGCAACGCCTTCCCGTTCACCCTGTCCCAGGTAATTCTCAGCATCAGACAAAACCTTTTCAGGCAAGCCGATGCGACGGGCAATCGTAAAGGCATGACTCGCTCCGGGAATCCCATAATGGAGACGATAGGTCGGCCGCAAAGTCTCCGTATCAAATTCTACTGCGGCATTTTCAACCTGCTCTTCGAGTTGCGCATACCCCTTAACAACATGCAGGTGCGTGGTCGCCATGACCCGCGCTCCAAGCTCACGCAAACTATCAACAGCAGCAAGAGCCAGAGCAGACCCTTCACCAGGGTCCGTACCCGTTCCCAGTTCGTCCATCAAGACAAGACTCTGGCCATTCGCATTTTCCAATATTCGACGTAAACGCAACAGGTGCCCGGAGAAAGTAGAAAGACT
This sequence comes from uncultured bacterium, assembly GCA_965366475.1. Classification (GTDB taxonomy): domain Bacteria; phylum Desulfobacterota; class Desulfuromonadia; order Desulfuromonadales; family BM103; genus M0040. The sequence continues at coordinate 5,792 of CBDUFN010000102.1, forward strand.
CTGCTCAATGCTCTGCTCATCTCCAATGTCAGCCATAACCGGCGAGAACGGGAAAAGCTTACTTCCCGGGGCACACGGAACAGGCAAGCCGGCTCGAACCATCAACACCAGCAGACCGGCCGTTTTAAGCGTCACCGTTTTGCCGCCGGTATTAGGTCCACTAATAATCAAGGTGTGGCACTCTTGTGGCAAACGCAGGTCCACAGGTACGACATCCGGGCCTTCGGGGTTGTTCTTTTTTGCTGCAACCAGCAACGGATGACGAGCATCTCGCAACTCAAGGCAAGGAGCCTCTACCAACACGGGAACCACAGCATCAAGATCAACGGTCAGACGAGCAATCGCCTGCCTCAGATCAAGCCGAGCCAGGACCTCTTGATTGTCTACCAGAGGCTGTCTCACCTCGCGAACACCTGCAGTCAGACGAGCCAGGATACGTTCTTCTTCACGGCCAATCTGGTGCAACAGCGTCTGGACACGATTATTGCTTTCAAGAGTTGCTGCGGGCTCAAGGTAAAGGGTCTGACCACTGGCGGAGATATCGTGTACAAAACCTTTCAGACGGCCACTATGATCAGCACGCACTGGCACAACATAACGCCCATTGCGATCGGTAATCAGAGACTCTTGAAACACACCCTGTAGCTTTTCGTCCTGCAACATACGGTCGAGTTGACGTTTGACTCGATTGCGCTCGCCCTTAATTTTGTCACGCAAGTCTGCTAATTCGAAGGATGCAGAATCAAGGATTTCCGCGCGAGGACCGATGCTTCGACGTATCTCTGCAGCAAGCTCAGGAAGAGAGGTTAACTTTTTAGCGAAAGGCTGCAAGATAGGACAGACGTCACTCTTTAACAACTGGTGTCGGCAAATCGTAGCGGTTTCAAGCGCCGCCTGCACATCGCGCAACACTTCGGGATCCAATCGGAGCCCCTCTGCGTGTAACTGCTCCAGATGCGGTTGCAGATCGATACCTGAGCCGAGAGGAAGGGGACCCTCTTCCTTCAACAGCAGACCGGCTTCTTTGGCCTCCTGCAAGGCTTCTACAATCAGGTTATGCTCGACAAAAGGAGTCAGAGACTCAGCCAAAGCCCGACCGTATGGGGTCTGGGTTTTTCCGACCACCAGACTGACAACCTTGGCAAACTCAAGCTGAACCAGACTATCCGCCGGCAAGGCTTCTGTTAAAGAAAGATTCGCGAATGTCATTTCAGAACGCGCTTACTCCCCTGCAATGTGGCATTTCCAAGCTCAACAAAGGGTGGCGCCAGATAAGCAGTCTTCATCATCGTGTCCATCCCCCATGGCAAGGGTCGCAATGAGAGCGCGAAGAGGACAACCGCCAGCAGCAAAGTCCCTTGGCATAAGCCAAAGACTCCGCCTATCAACCGGTTAAATCCGCCAAGAAAAAGCAACTTAACAAAGCGTGACAGAAGAAAGCCGAGCACCATAAAGAACACCATGGTTGCCAGAAATAATACGGTAAAGGTTATTGCCACGGCAATCTGCGCGGGCAGATCAACTGTCTCAAGGAGCGCGTCGGCCAAGGGCCCATGATAGCGAAACGCCAAAAAAGCGCCGACAAAAAGGCCTGCCAAAGAGCAAACTTCTTTGAGCAGGCCGCGCAACAGCCCCTTCAGCAAGAAGCCGCAGAGGATGACAAGGATGGCAATATCAATGCCGTTCATGTTTGAATCAGCTCCTTTTGATTTACCCCATTAACAGTTTACGAACCATATTGCTGACCAATTTACCATCGGCCCGCCCTGTCGTCTGCGGCGTAAGAAGTTTCATAACTGCCCCCATATCCTTCATGGAACTAGCACCACTTTCAGAAATCGCCTTGGCAACCAGCTCTTCTACGTCAGTTTCACTCAATTGGGCTGGCAGAAACTCTTGCAAAATGATCAGTTCGAGTTCTTCCTTCTCGGCCAACTCAGGCCGGGTCTCCCGGTACGCTTCAGCCGCTTCACGCCGCTGCTTGACCATTGTGGAAAGAACCTTAATCGCTGACGCTTCATCAAGCTCCTGACGTGTTTCAATTTCGGCATTTTTTAAAGCGGTGCGAGCCATACGAATCGTACTCAGGCGCAGGCTGTCTTTTGCCCTCATCGCCAGCTTCATCGCATCGACCAGTTGATCTTGAATATTCATACCTAAAGTCTCCTAAAACGAGCTTTAAAATTTTTATCAGCTTTTACGACTGGCTTTTTCTTCCAGACCAGAAAGGCCGAAGCGACGCTCCAGTTCTGCATAAATTTGTTCAGGGGGCAAATCGTAATAACTCAGCAGAACCAGTGTATGGAACCAGAGGTCTGCAACTTCACTGACCACTTCATCAACCACTCCACCCTTACCGGCAACAGCCACTTCCGTAGCCTCTTCACCAATCTTGCCAAGAATCTTATCAAGGCCTTTTGCGTAAAGAGATGCGACATAGGATTTTTCCGACGGATTCTCCTTGCGTTCGAGAATGACCTTATAGACCGCGTCTAAAATTTCCTGCTGTGCCTTTTCTGTCACGACTTTCTCCTTAATGTAGCTTACTTAGGCATCTTCCGTGCCGGAACGTTATGCTTACGCAGATAGTCTTTGCATTCGCCGATGGTGTACTCACGAAAGTGAAAAATACTTGCAGCCAGAGCTGCGCTGGCACCACCTTCGACCAGGCCTTCGCGAATATGTTCAAGGTTGCCAACTCCACCGGAAGCAATCACCGGGATCGTGACACGGTCACTGACCGCACGGGTCAAAGGTATGTCATAGCCATCCTTAGTGCCGTCACAGTCCATCGAGGTCAACAGGATTTCGCCTGCACCGTAATCGGCCATACGCTCAGCCCATTCCAGAGCATCGATGCCGGTCGGATTACGACCGCCATGGGTATAAACCTCCCATGCCTGTGGATCGCTATCGGGAACACGTCGGGCATCTATCGCCACAACGATGCATTGAGAACCAAAACGCTCGGCCGCCTCACGAACAAATTCTGGACGGTCAACAGCCGCAGTATTGATTGAGACTTTGTCGGCACCAGCATTAAGCAGGTTGCGTATATCTGCAATCTCGCGGACGCCGCCGCCAACGGTAAGAGGCATGAACACTCGCTCCGCGGTGCGCGCAACGACATCAAGGATGATGCCGCGTTTGTCACTGGAAGCGGTGATATCGAGGAAGGTCAATTCGTCAGCACCCTGGGCGTCATAAGCCTCAGCTGCTTCCACAGGATCACCAGCGTCACGCAACTCCAGGAACTGCACGCCTTTGACCACACGACCATCTTTAACGTCTAAACATGGAATGATTCGTTTTGTCAGCATGGTTTACCAATCAATCTAAAAATTACTTTTTGGTTAGGGCAACAGCTTCACGCAAATTCAGAGCGCCATTGTAAATAGCTTTGCCAGTGATCACACCTTCAATCCCCGAGTCTTCGATCGCCAACAGGTTGCGGATGTCGTCAAGACTCGACACACCACCAGAGGCAATGACCGGAATAGAAATCGCCTCAGCCAAAGCAGCCGTTGCTTCAAGGTTCGGGCCC
>CBDUFN010000103.1:0-9322 GCA_965366475.1 uncultured bacterium
CCTTAACCCTTGACGGCTTTGACAATTTTTTCAGCCGCATCGCCCATGCCATCAGCGCTGACAATGTTCAGGCCTGATTCAGCCAGCAACTTCTTGCCGAGTTCCACGTTGGTGCCTTCAAGGCGAACCACAAGTGGAACTTTAACGCCAACCTGCTTGGCCGCTTCGATGACGCCGGTCGCAATGACATCACATTTCATGATGCCGCCAAAGATGTTGACCAGGATTCCTTCAACCTTCTCATCAGAAAGGATGATCTTGAACGCTTCTGTGACGCGCTCAATTGTCGCGCCGCCACCTACATCGAGGAAGTTGGCGGGATCTCCACCGTAATGTTTGATGATATCCATGGTTGCCATCGCAAGGCCAGCACCATTGACCATACAGCCAATGTTGCCATCAAGCGCGATGTAAGAGAGATCGTATAGTGAGGCTTCAATCTCCATAGGGTCTTCTTCATCGTAATCGCGAAGGTCGCGGATGCGTAGATGCCGGAAGAGCGCGTTTTCGTCGAAATTGATCTTTGCGTCGAGGCAGAGCAGGTTGCCTTCGCCGGTCAAGACGAGTGGGTTGATTTCAAGCAGGGAACAGTCGGTTTCGACAAAGGCTTTATAGATACTCATCATCAACGGTACAGCTTGCTTAACCTGGGCAATTTCAAAGCCGAGTTTGAAAGCGACTTTGCGAGCCTGAAACGGAGTCAGACCGACCACGGGGTTGATCGCTTCAAAAAATAGTTTCTCTGGAGTTTTTGCCGCGACCTCCTCGATATCCATGCCGCCTTCGGCAGAAGCCATCAGGGTCACCATGTCGGTTGCACGGTCGACCAGAAATGAAAGGTAGAATTCGTCGGCGATGTTACAGCCACTTTCTATCAGGACGCGTTTAACAATTTTGCCTTCGGGGCCGGTCTGGTGAGTGACCAGAGTCATGCCGAACATCTCGCGTGCATATTTTTTGACTTCGTCGGCTGTTTTGGCAATCTTGACACCGCCACCTTTGCCGCGACCGCCTGCGTGAATTTGTGCTTTGACCGCATAAGGACCCTCGCCGAGGCGCTTAGCCCAGTCTCGGGCTGCGTTGCCGTTGTAGACCACGTGTCCTTCCGGTACGGGAACCCCGAAATTACGCAGGATCGCCTTGGCCTGGTACTCGTGAATATTCATGGGTGTTTACCCTCCGCAAAAATAGGTTTTTAGGGCCGAACACGATTGAACGGCCGGGTTTGTTGTATACGCAAAGATGGTGCCGATAATAGTCTGTTAAAAAATCCCCTACAATGGGGCATTTGTCAAACGAGAGTCTGTTGTTTCTTTTGCATATGTGGCGAATGTTCACCTTTTATGGTGAAAGTTGTTCATTGGTCAGACCTTTAACCTTTTGCTCGAAGAGTAAAGTAACGTGCTTTCCGTTTTTTGTCTAAGTAAATAATTTTACTTTTAGTAAAGGTGACCGTGCTTTAGCGTGATGGGGTGGGCTTGAGGGAGAAATCTCTGCGCGTGTGACGTACTTTAAAAGGTTTGAATCGTGTTCGTTAATGGTCGTGGTTATGTACATGAGGTTTCCCGCTGTGAGGGGGAACCAAAGGTGGTTGGCTCGGTAAAGGTTTTTTCCCCGGAGAGCAAACCGGACAGCCCTGCATTGAGAAGGGTTTTTCAAGTCGGCAGGTTTTGAGGAGTTCCTCGTTGTTGAATATCTCTAACGTTGGCCCATCGGCCATTATCTGACCATCATTCAGAACGATGGTGCGATCACATAATTCAAGAACCATATCAAGATCATGACTCGTCACGATGCGCGTGTGATGAAAGGCCTGAAGCAGTGCAATGAGCTGGCGACGGGCATGGGGGTCGAGTCCATTTGTCGGCTCATCGAGAACCAGAATCTCAGGTAACATCGATAGAACCGTTGCGATAGCGACCCGTTTTTTTTCACCTCCGGAGAGGTGGTAGGGTGGTTTGTCGCGTAATTCAAGAGCGTCAACTCGATCAAGCGCTTCTGTCACTCTGAGTTCGATCTCATCTTCAGACAACCCAAGATTCAGCGGGCCGAAAGCAACATCATCGTACACTGTTGGCATAAAGAGTTGATCTTCCGGATCTTGAAAGACCATTCCTACTGTTCGTCTTATCTCAGGCAAAGTCTCTTTAGAAAGTTGGTCGTCGCCGATGATGATCTCTCCTGACGTTGCAGAGAGATAGCCATTAAGGTGGAGCAACAGAGTCGATTTGCCTGCACCGTTAGCGCCTATAATTCCCACTGATTCACCATGATGAATCAAAAACGAGACATCATTTAAGGCAACCGTTTTATCAGGATAGACATGCTCAAGGTTCTTAACGTGGACAATATGATGACTCATGGCATTGTTCCTGTGAAAAGCCCGCCGAGCAGTTGCGGGGCGTTGTAAAGGCGTAGCAAAATAAAGAGACCGATCCAGCCGCTCATGAAGAGAACTTCTGATACTCCAAAATGACTTTGCCGACGAGTGGAGTGGATCTCTCCGGCAAAACCTCGCGCCAGCATTGCCATGTGGATGCGCTCTGCGCGTTCCCAGGTGCGAAGCAACAAGTGACCAACAAGAGAACCGAAGTGACGAATGCCGAGGCCTTTTTTGCCAAAGGTGCGTAGCTGACGGGCTCGTGCAGTACGAACACCTTCATCAGTAAGGACAAAAATATAGCGGTAAAGAAACAGTAATTGCACCGCAAAAGTCTTCGGCATTTTTAACTTTTCCAGTGCCTCGCAGATCGCGGGGAAGCCGGTTATTGCAACCAGAATAATTGCCGCACTGGCCGTTAGAACTGCACGGATTAAGATTGAAATACATGAAATCCAGCCACCCCAGATGTCGAGAGAGCCAATCTGCATGAGCACCTGACGATCAAAGACGGGATTGAAGAGACCAACAAGAAGGGCGAAGGGGATGACGATAATGATTTTACGTAGGATGTATCCGAAAGGCAGGTCACCGACGGCCATTAAAACGGCAGGGTAAATCAGAAAAGGCAGCATTGCTGATATTTGGTAACGATCAAAAGAGACAACGCAGATTATGAAGACGAGAGTTGTCAGGACTTTAGCGCGCGGGTCGAGACTGTGAACCGCTGTCTTACGTAAAGCAAGCAGGTCAAGTTGTTTAAAGTCGAGAAATGAGCCATCGATTGCTAACATTATTGCCACTCGTGGTCTGGGACGTATGTGTCTTGATTCGTAGCGTTATCCTGACTATGACTGCTTTGAAGAGGAGCGCCTCTTCAAGAATACTCCGATCAGTGTGCAAATGACCAGAGTGATGGCGCCGCCAATGAGTCCAGAAAGACTCGATCCTAAACGTTTAGCCGTTTCGGGTGAACTGCTTTCATTCCCTGGTAGCGCATAGTCGGGGAGTATACTTGTTTTGTCCTGAAAAGTACTTAGTTGTGTATGCTGCTTTTCCTCTGACTGCGACAGTTCTTCGGATCCGGTTATTTTAGCTATGGACCATTCCAATCCGTCAGGGTTTTCAGAAACAAACCAAGAAAGTACGCCTCCGATCAGAATTGCGGCAATCAGGAAGGTCGCCAGCAGCGATTTGATCGGCATGTCGCCAAGAGGTTTTTCCTGTAGAACACTTTCAAGAATTTCTGGTCTGGCCTGATAAATAAAAGAGACAACAAGCGCTGTGACAATGCCTTCTACGACCCCTATGCCAAGATGAATTGGTTGCATCAACAAGACAAAAGCATTGAATGGTAAAGCTGAAACTCCCGAAGCAACCGTTTGCAAAACGACCCCCAAGGAACCAAACTGCAAGGCGATCACCGCTGCGATGATTGCTGCTGTTACCATTCGTGCCTGACGAGGTTCACGACCAACCAGCTTTTTGTAGATTAGGGGGTAGGCAATAAACGCCGGGAAGACGCCGAGGTTGAACATGTTGCAGCCTAATGCGAGTAGGCCGCCGTCAGCAAAAAAAAGCGCCTGAACCATCAGTACCGAGGCGATGGTTAGGTAGGCTGCAGAGGGCCCGAGTAAAATAGCGAGGAGTAGTCCACCGCCAAGATGTCCACTTGAACCTGTTGCCGGGATGGTGAAGTTAATCATCTGTGCCGCGAAAACAAAGGCGCCAAGGACACCCATGAGTGGAATCTTCCGATCATCCAGATCTTTTCGTACACGCGACGAGCAGTAGGCAATCGTTCCTGCGGCAACGGCCCAGAATGCTCCACCTACAACAGGGGAAACGAGTGCATCGGCCATGTGCATCGTTGTTTGTCCTTTTTGCGCTGAGTTTTAAAGTCACGCGATGCTTGATTAAATGTTCACTTGTTATTCTGAGGTGAAGTGAAATCATGCAGAAAGTGCGAGACATCCTAGTCTTGCGAAATGTGGTTTTTAATACTTTAGTGCTGTTGTGTGGGGTGGTCAAGAGGAAAGTGCTACGAATTGTAAAATCGTAGCACTGTTTGGAGTGCTATTCGTTCGTTTGTTGCCCCATAAATTTGAGAGTTCCTTTGCAGGCTTTACAGAGGGCTTGATAGCTTCTGGAAATTCTGTTGTGTGTGATGCTGGTCAAAAGGTGCTCACGACAGTCGCAAGCGTAGAGAAATGGTCTGGTTACAATGCGAGCCGGAGTTGTTTGATAATCGTGGCAACGTTTTGGTTCCAGAGCAAAACAGTCTCGCATTGTGGCTTGCCATTCCGGGCCATGAGGCCGAGGGCGTAGACGTTTTTTACGAAATTTCCAGTTGACGGCTAAATGTGCTACTTCGTGCGGGATAGTTTGTTTGAGGTAGTCTTCTTGGTTCTCCTCAAGAAGCTGCAGGTTGATCCGTAGATGGGTGCTTCCATTACGTTCTACCAGGGCCTGGCCAGCACAACGACCTCGAAGAGAAAAGTCAGTCGAGGCCTCCGGGAGTTTTATGCCGTAAAAAGAACGCACCTGCTCTTCTGCAGAGCGGACTGCATCTATGGTTGTTTGTCTGAGCAGGTGTCGTGTTTGCTTGTCGGACATTTGGTTCTTTACTCTAGTCTGGGGTGAACGAAACCGCGCCATAATACAACTGCTTATTTATCGTGGCAAGGTGTTCCAGGAAGGAGGTTAAGAAAGTTCGTGTTGTAACGTTTTGATCAAATCTCTTGCCGGAAGATATCCGGAATGAATACCGAGAGCTTTTTCGCAGTCATCAAGCGCCAGTTCAAACTGCTGAATATCGTGATAGGTTTGCGCGCGGCCAAAATAGCTGTCAGGTCGATTTGGGTTGATCTTTATTGCTTGCGAGAAATCAAACAAGGCTTTTTCATGCTTGTTGAGAACCCGATTGCAGAGGCCCCTATTTGCGTAACCTCGATCGCTCTCCGGGTCATATTTAATCGCATTGGAAAAGTCTTTAAGCGCTTGTTGGTGGTTGCCAATGGCAAAATATGCCATGCCTCGATGGTTGTAGACCAAACCACGGATTTTGCGGTCGAGCTGCATACTGAGCAACTGGCCGTAGAGTGTGATGGCATTATCCAGGTCATGGTTACTGTGGGCTTCAAGAGCCCGCAACATGACTTTTTCAAGATGATTGGCCATCGTTGAAGGAATTGGCCCGATACGAGTTGCAGGGGCTTCCGATATAGGGTGGGAGATGGCGATAACCTCCTGCTCTGGTGTTTTCTTCTCGAGTGTGGCTCTACGATTATGGCCGTGCTTACGAATTTCTTTCTGGTAGTCACGAATTTCCTGAAAAATCAGATCAGAGAGAGTCAAGGTCGCATTAAGTGATGCCAGCTTGCGGCGAATAGACTGATTCGGTAGCGAAATGTCGGATTTGTAAACCAACTCATGTTCTACCTCGGCCCAAGCATCTTGAAGGATTGTCCGTAGTTGAATTTCACAAACTTTACGGACTCCAGGCATCGAACGACCGGTTAATTGTGAATCCAGTCGGATAGAAAGGTGGACGGAATCATAGCCAAATTCACGAAATGAGTGTTGGTTAGCTTTTCGTTCTGTGTCCAAAACCTCAAAATGTGAAGAGATAAGACTGGAAACGGTTTCTATATCCTCCAGGAAAGGACAGACGATTCGCAGCCCAAAGAAATCATTGATTGTCATCAATCGACGGCTTCCTCTTGTCTTGTTGTGCTTTAGAACTTTGTCAAAATATGCGGGAAAGCTTTTGACGCGGTACTTGATTGCAGGGGTGAGGCCTTGTTGTTCGAGGACCAAACGGACACTCTGGGCGATTTTTTGTAAAGACCTTTTGTATGCAGGGAGCTGTTGTTCGTACAGAGCTTTGGCTCTATTGCGATCAGGAAGTCGATCATGTCCGGTTGCCGTTGACATCATGCATGGCTCCATAAGTGTTTGCGTGAAGGTCTTTGCTAGCTTGTTACATTTTAAATGAAGATATGTTGCAGGCAAGTATGACCGGAGCAGTAAGGCGGAAATTATGAAAGACGTTCTTCTCTTCTCTCGCAATTGGTTCTGTTGAAAATGGTTTGTAAAGAGTCATATCGACCACCTCCCTTTCAGCGAGAGGCATGAGATTATTATGAAGACAGCAGGATGGCGGGTGTCTGAACGCTTTTCAGGTTGAACGCTGTGCGCTTGGAAGTTCTGGTTTGCGATGTGATGTTCATATTGCGATCTCCTCCTCTAGCAATGCTAGCACGACTTTTTTGTTCAGTAGCAAACCGCGAGTATGAGCACGTTGAATGACCTCTTGCGGGTCGAGCCCGGTGGTCTCCTTTAGTAAAGAAACCAGGTGAGGGCCTCGAACTTGGGCTTTGCGAGAACTAATGTGTTCGAGCAGTGTCGTCAGCTCGATCGATTCGGTCCAGATCATAAGGGTCAACATGGCGGCACCGTAGAGGTCAGATTCGTGGACCAGGCCATTTGTGTTTTGCTGTGCCCAACTCAGTAGCTCGGATGTTCTTTGAGCTCCGGATAGAACCGTATCGACATTGCGCAGAGCGAGGAACTGTCGGTGCAGTGAGGGAACCTCACGTTCCGAGAATCCTTTTGCCAAAACCTCACAAACCCCTTCGATAAACCAGCGGGTATGTTGGGGTGTGTTGCCGTTGATATCGTGAGAGAGCTGTAAGACGCCTTTAAGCACGTCGTGACCAAGTTCATGCGGTAAGGTGTCGTAAAGTAGGTCACTTAAGGCTGAGAAGGCGTTTTTGCCGCTCAATGGAGCGTTGCGTTCAACCAAGGCCAATCGTACTTCACCCCACTGCGACGCGTCATTGTAGCTAGCGCGGAAGCTGTAGGCAAAGGGGATGTTGTCGAGTTCGATCAGGTAAAGCAGTATCCCTTGATCAAGAGCCAGGCCGGTCGTTGTCTCAATATAGCGGTAGCATCGCCTGATGGTGGCAACCAGCTCGTTGATTCCACGACGTTCTGTCTCCTTGATATTCGTTTCGATCCGTAACAGGCGATCACGACCCAGGTCGAAGTTGTAGGTCTGCATATCGGCCATGGTTTGCGGATCTATCTTGAGCGATCGATGTTTGCTCCCATCAGCGTTGATTGCCACGACATCCTGGGAAAAGACAACTTCTGGTGCTGTCTCTGCAGAGACGGTAACGGCCATGGAGAGCAACACCATTAATGCTAGTATCATTGGTTGCATGCTGCGAGATCTTTCCAATTGATTGATATCAAAAAAAGAATGAGAAACACAAAAAAATATTATGACTATTATTGTAATCAATCTTTGTGCCAAAGGGAACCCTTGCCAACACTTAATCCTCTACATTTGATCTTTCTAGAAGCTAAGTTTGCGGAATGACTGAGGAGTTAATATTGTATAAAAACGTCTATTAATTAGTAAGTTACGTGAATTATTCTGTCTTGGAAGAGACGTGTTGCAATGATGCATCAAATGGTTGAATTTGACACAACCCTGTCTCTTGACAGGGGGCATTATAGAGGTTTAATAAAGGTAAGAGAGGTTATGTTCAGACTTCATTCAGTCAGGCTTGAAGTAATAGATTTAATGACCTCTCGTGGCGCCCCGTCGTTAAGCGGGGAAACAACCAACGGAGAGGAGGCACACCATGAAAACGCTGAGAATTTGTGGCTGGGCCGTTATCTTCACCGCGACTTTCCTACTGGCCGCTTGCGCTTCACACAACGCAGGTCTGGCCGACACCACCATGATGTCCGGTCCTGATGCGACCATTTCACAGCTTGAGGAGCAGAATTTGACGTTTGAAAGTCGAGTGAACGCCTTGGTTATCAGGCAGGCTTGGCTTGATGAGCGCGAATTGCAACTCGACAATAGAACAACAGACCTGGATCGACGAGAGAATGCGCTGGAAATCCAAACTGCTTGGATGACTCAACTCGCAAGGGATAGAGGCGATGGCATAGGCGGTTCGGTTAAGTTGGCCGGTGCTGAATCAACAAAGTCTAGGGATGGTTTGTTCGCAACCAAGGTGGAAAGTGGCCGATGTTACGCTGATGTGTTTATTCCTGCACAGTACAGAACTGTCGCGGTGACCAAACCTATTGAGTTGCCAAAAGGGGAACACTTGCCAACCCTTTATCAGACTGTTACTGAGCAGGTCAAAGTTTCTGATGAGTTTATGAGCCGCGAAGAGATTCTCTGTGAAGGTAGCATGACACCGTGCAGGATTACTGAAATTCAGAGAGCTCTCTCTCGAGGTGGATATAATCCTGGCCCGATCGACGGTGTTGTAGGTCATCAGACTATGGCTGCAGTGAATGCTTTCCAAAAGGACTTTAACCTGATAGTCGCAGACCAGTTGACCACTGAAACAGTCAAAGCCTTGGATGTTCATTTCTGAGCATCTAAGACGAATGTATAGCAATAGCCTGAATCGGGAACTCTCCCGATTTTTTTTGCCAATCGATGACTGCCTGGTTATGTGACGGTTTTGGTGATAAGCATTGAAGATATCAGCCCCCTGAACGATGAGTGCAGGGGGCTGATATCTTTACATGGATTTAAAAGCGATCAAAAATGAGCGATGTTACCTCAAGGGCCTTCAACAGGGAATTTGTAGTCAAAGGTCACTTCGGCCGGGCCAGGATTATAATGAACGTAATTTGTAATTTGCAACAAGGCATAACTGCCGTCTGCTAACTCAACAGCGAAGAGTTTGTTGCCTTGATCAGTGAAGGCTGGGCTTGTTGAAAATGACACTGTCGCAGGAACCTCATTATAGTCATCAATGGAACCAAACATCTCTGCAAAAGCTGTTTGTCCTGTATTGATGTCCACCAATATGTTGCTTTCAAAACAGAAATCTCCTCCCGCTACAGCCATGCCGCTAGCGAAGGAGAAACATTCATATTCCCCCAGTGTATAAGTTTCAACAG
>CBDUFN010000104.1:0-9236 GCA_965366475.1 uncultured bacterium
ATGCCGACAAAGCGGTTTTCCATCAAATCGACACGACCAATGCCGTGCTTGCCGCCCAATTCATTGAGCTTGGCGAGCAGGTTGGCAGGAGAAAGACGCTCACCATTAACGGCAACAGCATCGCCTTTTTCGAAGTCGATTTCGACATACTCTGCTTGGTCGGGAGCCTCTTCTGGAGCGACGCTGAGTACGTACATGTGCTCAGGTGCTTCGGCCCATGGGTCCTCAAGGACGTCGCCTTCGAAAGAGATGTGCAGCAGGTTGCGGTCGCTACTCCAGGGGCTCTTTTTGCTGGTCGGTACCGGGATGCCATGTTTCTTGGCATACTCTTCCAGTGCTGTTCGACTGTTTAAGTCCCACTCACGCCAGGGTGCGATAACAGTTACTGAAGGATCGAAGTGATAGTAGGCTAACTCGAAACGAACTTGATCGTTACCCTTGCCAGTCGCTCCGTGAGAAACGGCATCCGCTCCTTCCTTGGCAGCGATTTCCATCTGTGCCTTGGAGATAAGTGGCCGGGCGATCGAGGTGCCGAGAAAATACCGGCCTTCGTAGATGGCGTTAGCACGGAACATCGGGAAGACGAAATCGCGCACGAACTCTTCACGCAGGTCGAGAATGTGGCAAGCGCTGGCGCCGGTATCCTTGGCTTTCTGTGGAATACCATCCAACTCCTCGCCTTGGCCGAGGTCTGCTGAGAAGGCAACGACTTCACAATTGTATTCCTCAATCAACCATTTCAAGATGATCGAAGTGTCAAGGCCCCCGGAGTAGGCGAGGACGGCTTTTTTGATTTGTGGCTTAGACATTGAAAGATGCTCCTTGGATTATAGGTGGCGCGTGGCTTGTGGCACGTCGCGCAAAATGTTTGTCGCGCTTTTTGCTGCGCAAATTAGGGCTTTATAGTTTTATCACGTAAGTGTCCGCTATCTTGTCGTGCAATCCCTGTTTCTGGCTGTCAAAGGCGACCATGAGGTAACCGATGCCGAGCAGAATGCTGGAAATAAATTTACCAAGAACTTCGCGCAAAACGGCTCGGCCATAAGTGACTGAACTGCCGTCGGTGCGAATAACCTTGATGCGTAGCACCATTTTGCCTGGTGTCTGACCACAGTAACCGGTAAAGAAAACCGCGTAGCCAAAGCTAAGAACGACACCAAACAGACCGACGACGATATTAACTGCGGGATCGTCTCCGGCAGCAATTCCAAGCAATCCGATGATCAAGCCGATGAGCAGGCTGAGTATGGTTTGTACCGTTAATAACAGAATTGAATCGATCAGGTAGGCAATGGCACGCACCCAGAAGCCTGCTTTTGGCTGTTGCAATGGCGTCATCACTGATGCTTTGCGGCGTAATTCTGCGAAGTTGTCAAAGTCTATATCGTTGCTCTGCGGCGTATGGCCATTGCGCTTCTGTTGTTTTTCAAGTTTGCTGTAAATGACGCCACAACCGCTGCACTGGGGGCCGTCGCTCTGTACCAGCCCACATGCCGGGCAGGTGATTTGAGCTGGTGGCTGGGTTACTGCCTCTGTTGCCGTTGCGGGGGTGACGACTCTGGTTTTGTCAAAGCTGAAACCTTGACTACATTTCGGGCAATTCACCTGTACCGCGCGGTCGGGTATCTTGTTCGGATCAACCGTTTTTGAAAAATTGCAATGTGGACAGACAATATTCATCAGTATTTATATTTCAATGGTTAGAGATGGTCAGTATTAACCAGATCAGATCTTAACTCATTAATGTTGCCATAATGGCTTTCTGCACATGCAGGCGATTTTCAGCTTCGTCATAGATGATGGAGTGGCGACTCTCCATGACGTCATCTGTAATTTCTTCATCGCGATGGGCGGGAAGACAGTGCATGACGACGCAATCGGGATCGGCCAGACCAACCAGGCCCATGTTAATCTGATAACCTGCAAAGGCTTTGGCGCGTTCCTTCTGCTCATCCTCCTGACCCATGCTGGCCCATACATCAGTATTTAAAACCTGAGCACCACGTGCTGCTTCGCGAGGGTCGTTGGTGTAGAAGATTTTGGCTCCCGCATCTGCCGCTCGCTTACAAACGTCTGCATCGGGCTCATAACCAACGGGTGTGGCGATACGTAACTCAAAACCAAACACCGAGGCGGCGTTAATCCAGCTGTTCGCCATGTTGTTGCCATCGCCAATCCAGCAGTAGGAAAGATCGCGGTAGTTTTCACGATGCTCACTAACGGTGAAAAGGTCGGCCATGATCTGACATGGATGATAGCTGTCGGTCAAGCCGTTAATAACTGGTGCAGAGCTGAACTTGGCAAACTCTTCAATACTTTTTTGAGAGAATGTTCGGATCATGACGCCATCGACATAACGTGACATGCACCGGGCGGTATCCTTGATCGGCTCACCACGGCCCATCTGGGTGTTGCCAGAGGCAAGAAAAAGTGCGTGCCCGCCCAGGTGAAACATGCCGGCTTCAAAAGAGATCCGGGTTCTTGTCGAACTCTTGTCGAAGAGCATGCCGAGAGTTTTTCCCGCCAGAAGTGGATGGGGCATGCCTGCCTTTTGCTTTGACTTTAGATCACTGGCGAGCGCGAAAATCTTTTCAAGGTCTTCGAGGCTCCAGTCGCTGAGGCAGAGGAAATCTTTATTCACAGGGATAGCTCCTTAAATGTATTTTGGGATTAGGTCAACTTGCCGTCGCCAGCACTTCGTCAAGTATTGCCATGGCTTCGTCAATGTCCACCCGCTCGATAATCAAGGGGGGTACAAAGCGCAGGACGTTACCAACGGTACAATTCATCAGCAGGCCTCTTTCCATCGCTTTGACGACCAGACCCCCACCTTCAATCTCAAGTTCCATGCCGAGGATCAAGCCGCGGCCACGGATGCCCTTTACAAAAGAATACTTGTCTTTTAGTTGCTCAAGTTTTCCGGTCAGGTACTCACCCATTGCTAAGCAATTCTCAAGAACGCCCTCATCGTTGATCGTCTGCATCGTTGCCAAGGCCGCTGCGCAAACCAAGGGGTTGCCGCCGAACGTCGAGCCGTGTGTTCCAGGCCCGAGTCTTTCCGCCAATTTTTCCGTGGTCAGTAGAGCTCCAATCGGCGGCCCGCCAGCAAGTGCTTTGGCGAGGGTCATGACATCCGGAGTGACACCATCCTGTTCATATGCCCAGAGGGTGCCGGTTCTGCCGCAGCCAACCTGAACTTCGTCAAAGATCAGCAGGAGGTCAAACTCATCGCAGAGTTTTCGTACTGCTTGCAGATAGCCGGGCGGGGGCACGTTGACGCCACCTTCACCCTGTATCGGTTCCAGCATGATGGCGCAGGTGCGCGGTGTGATCGCCTGGCGCATGGCTTCAATGTCTGCAAAGGGAACATGTTTAAAGCCGTCAAGCATCGGCGTAAAGCCTGCTTTAACTTTATCCTGGCCGGTTGCGCTGATGGCTGCAATGGTGCGTCCGTGGAATGAAGCAACCGCTGTAATAACTTCAAAGCGGTTTTCGCCATGTTTTTCCAGGCTGTGCTTACGGGCCAGCTTCATTGCGGCTTCATTGGCTTCTGCACCTGAGTTGCAAAAGAACACGCGCTCGGCAAAGGAGTGGTTACAAAGCCACTCTGCCAGCTCGATTTGTTGTGGAATATGGTAGAAGTTCGAGCAATGCAACAAACGTCCCGCCTGCTCACGCAGGGCAGCAACCACTTTCGGATGACAATGGCCAAGATTGTTGACCGCTACGCCGGCGAGAAAATCAAGATAAACCTTGCCATCGACATCCCACAATCGACAGCCTTCGCCCCGTTCTGCGACGATCGGGTAACGGCCGTAGGTTTTCATGACACTTTGATCTGCTCTGTTGATCCATTCTGTTGCGTTGCTCATTGTTGTTATCCGTAAATTTTCAGTCAGATTTGTTTGCAAGCTTTATCTATTTGAACTTGGCAACCGCGGTTCCGACGCCCTGATCGGTGAAAATCTCAAGCAGGCAGGCGTGCTCCATGCGGCCATCAATAATGTGTGCTTTTTCTATCCCATCGGTGATTGCATCAAGGCAGCAGGTCACTTTTGGAATCATGCCTCCGGCAATGGTGCCATCGTCAATCAAGCCTTGAATGTCAGCGATGTCGATGGTGTTCAGCAACTCGCCGTTTTTGTTTTTGACGCCTTCGACATCGGTGAGCAGTATCAGCTTTTCTGCTTTTAACGCACCAGCGATCTTGCCGGCGACCAGGTCCGCGTTGATGTTGTAGGTTCGTCCCTCATTATCAACCCCGACCGGAGCGATGACCGGAATGAAGTTGGCTTCCTCAAGGGAGGAGATAATCTCAGGGTTGATTTCGGCCACTTCCCCAACCATGCCGATATCGATGATTTCCGGAGTCAGGGTGTCGGGATTAAACGCTTTCATTTCAAGTTTTCTGGCTTTCAGAAGATTGCCATCTTTGCCGGTCAGGCCGACGGCTTTGCCGCCATGCTTGTTGATGTTGGCGACGATCTCTTTGTTGACTTTCCCACCCAGCACCATCTCAACGACGTCCATCGTCTGGGCATCCGTCACGCGCATGCCCTGTTCAAAGCGGGTTTCTATGCCCATCGCCGCAAGAACTTTGCCGATCTGTGGGCCGCCACCATGGACGACCACGGGGTTCAGGCCAATATATTTCATCAGGATAACGTCGCGAGCAAAGCCTTCCTTGAGGTGCTCCTCAACCATGGCGTTGCCGCCGTACTTGATGACGATGGTCTTGCCGTAAAATTCGCGTATCCATGGCAGAGCTTCAACCAGGACATTTGCTTTATCAATCAATTCTTGCATCATGAATCGTGCTCCTGATTAAAGGATGTAACGTGCGAGGTCTTCGTCGTCGGCAATATCTGCGAGGCGTTCGCGGACAAAGGCTTCGTCAATAGACAAACTTTTGCCCTGCCGTTCCGGAGCGTTAAAAGACAGTTCTTCAAGAAGTGTTTCCATAACGGTGTGCAAACGGCGCGCACCTATATTTTCTGTCCGTTCATTAACGATAGCGGCTGTTTTGGCGAGTTCTCTGATCGCACACTCACTGAATTTAAGATCAATCCCTTCCGTCTTCATCAATGCTTGATATTGACGAATTAGGGCGTTGTGAGGCTCGGTCAGTATCCTTATGAAATCCGCCTCCTCCAGATTGTCGAGTTCCACTCTGATCGGGAAGCGCCCTTGTAGCTCAGGGATCAGATCCGAGGGCTTGGCAACGTGAAACGCACCGGCGGCAATAAAGAGAATGTGGTCGGTTTTAACCGGACCGTACTTGGTTGTGACTGAACTGCCTTCGACAATCGGCAAGATGTCACGTTGTACGCCTTCACGTGAGACTTCCGGACCATGGCCACCTTCGCGGCTGGCAATCTTGTCAATCTCATCTATAAAGATGATGCCATTTTGTTCAGTACGTTCGATGGCCAGGGTTTGCACCTTGTCCATGTCCACCAGCTTTTCTGCTTCAATTTCGATCAACATCTCTCGGGCTTCCGAAACTTTCAAGCTACGGCTCTTGGTCTTTTTGGGAAAGATGTTGCCAAACATTTCTTTGATGTTGATGCCCATCTCTTCCGGGCCCTGCGGACCAAAGACTTGCATGTTTGGCATCTGAACATCTTGTGTCTCGATCTCAACCATGCGCTCGTTAAGTTCACCCATACGCAATAATTTGCGCAGCTTGTCACGAGTTGTTCTGCCATCTTTCGTCTCTTCGAGGTTTTTTTCTCCTGGCAAGAG
Source organism: uncultured bacterium (assembly GCA_965366475.1). Lineage (GTDB taxonomy): Bacteria > Desulfobacterota > Desulfuromonadia > Desulfuromonadales > BM103 > M0040. The sequence continues at coordinate 5,746 of CBDUFN010000104.1, forward strand.
AAGGTCAAGCAGGCGTTCTTCGGCAAGATCTTCCGCCTTGAGCCTCTGGCTTTTTGCTTCTTCTTTCTTGACCATCAGGATCGCCAGTTCAACCAGATCGCGGACCATGCTTTCTACATCGCGACCGACATAGCCGACCTCTGTGAACTTGCTGGCCTCAACCTTAACAAAGGGAGCCTGTGCCAGGCGGGCCAGGCGGCGGGCAATTTCAGTTTTGCCAACACCGGTAGGACCGATCATGATGATGTTCTTTGGTGCAATTTCATCGCGCAGATCGGGATCGACCTGTTGTCGCCTCCAGCGATTTCGCAGTGCGACCGCCACGGCTCGTTTGGCCTTGTTCTGGCCAACAATATAATGATCGAGCTCGGAAACTATTTCTCTCGGGGTAAAGTTGTTCACGACAGAGTCTCCACGATGATCTGGTCGTTCGTGTAAACACAAATTTCCGATGCAACTTTGAGCGCTTCCTCAGCAATCTGTGCCATGGGCAACTCTGTGTGGCTGGTCAAAGCTCTTGCTGCCGCCTGTGCGAACGCACCACCAGAGCCGATTGCAGCGATGCCGTGCTCTGGCTCAATGACGTCTCCAACACCTGAGAGGACCAACGTTGCATCGCGGTCAGCAACGATCAGTAAGGCTTCAAGGTGCCGAAGAATACGATCTTTACGCCAATCTTTGGCCAATTCAACAGCAGCTCTTTGCAGGTTGCCGCGGTACTCCTGAAGCTTTGTTTCAAACTTTTCAAAGAGGGTAAACGCGTCAGCCGTGCTTCCGGCGAATCCTGCAATAACCTGATCGTCGTACATGCGTCTCAACTTGCGTGCGGTATGTTTCATAACCGTGTTGCCGAGACTGACTTGACCGTCTCCTGCCATTGCCACTTCAGTGCCACGACGTACGCAAAGAATTGTTGTTCCTTTGAACATGTTATGCCCCTTGACGAAACTCACTGTAAATCAGCGAAAAATATTGCAAATATAACATAAGCCTGCGGACAGACAAAGCAAAATGCCTGCTGTTGGTTAAGATGTCAAGAGCTGAAATAAGGGTCGAAATAAGGATGAGGAGATCACTGGAGTTGACATTTCTGTTTGGCTTTCCAGTCGGTGAAATCAAAGAAACATGAAGAGACGATCTATTGGTTCTCAGGGTGCATTGGCGATGGCCGTGGCAAGCGAATCGTCACAGCGGTCCCTTTGCCGGGAGCAGTGTCGATATGGATGGCTCCTTCATGGTCACGGATAAATTGCCGGGCATAGTAGAGGCCCAGACCGAAGCCTCGAATCTGACCCGTATTCTGTGGGTCGATCTGGTAGAACTTTTCGAAGATCTTGATTCCTTCTCCAGCGGCGATCCCTGGCCCGTTGTCAGCAATGGTCAAGGAGCATTCATCTTTTTTGATTTCACCTTCCAGGGAGATGTTACCACCTGGAGGGGTGAATTTGATCGCGTTATCAAAGATCGCGTTGATCGCAAAAGAAATTCTCAGCCGATCGACTCTAATCGTCGGCCAGTTCCCTGAGAGATTGCTTTTCAGAGTCAACCCTTTCTGTTCTGCGGCAGAACGCTTCCCTGCCAGAACGGCTATGGCAATTTCCTTCAAACTTTCCTGGGTCGCCTCGCCTTTGTTCTCTTGTAATATGATGTCGCTGTAGTAGAGCAGGTCCTGAATCAGGCAGGCCAGATAATCAGACTCTTTTCGAATTGATTCGAGTGTTTGTTTAAACCCCTGTTCCTCGGTGTCTATTGCGCCACTGGCCAAGTTCTGAATGAAGAGAGAAATCGAGGTTGTTGGAGTGCGTAATTTGTGCGAAATAAGACCGAGAAAGTCTGACTTTATACGATCCAACTGTTTAAGTTGAACCAGCTCACGGCGTAGCGCTTTTTTCTCCAGGGCTTTAGCTATGGACGTTTTGAGTTGTAACAGGTTGATCGGTTTCTGAATGAAATCATCAGCGTGCGCTTTAAGCGCCCGCAGGATGATGTCCTTGTCAGCGTACCCAGTCATGACGAGAACTAACTGGGAGGGGTCACGTTCTTTGACCTGCAAGAGCAAGTCGAGGCCGTTCATGATTGGCATCATGATATCGACCAGAATCAGGTCGACCACGTGATGGTCGAGAACTTTCAAAGCTTCCTGACCATTCTCTGCCTGAAGGGTGCGGTAGTCTTTCAAAGCCCTGGAGCAAAGGTCCCGAATAATTTCCTCATCATCAACAATGAGAATTGTCGGTGTCTCAGCTTCTTGACGCATTTGAGGTTCTTCGCGCACTTCTAAACGCATTGTATCTCCGCGGTGAGACGTTGCTTGAATTCTTAACTCAGCGCTTCACGGACAAGGTCAGGAACTTTGCTCAGCGCGGCGGACAATTTGTCCGGCTGGCTACCACCCGCTTGGGCAAGGTCTGGTCGACCGCCGCCGCGCCCTCCGACTTCGGCTGCCAGAGCCGCAACAAGTTTACCAGCGTGAAGCCGGTTTGTCAGGTCGGCGGTGACAGCTACCAGCAGATTGACTTTGCCTTCATGAGGGCAACCGATAGCGACAACTCCAGAGTCCAACTTGTCGCGTAGCTTGTCGGCCATTTCTCGCAGCCCTTTACCATCGGTTGAGTCAACCTCGGCAGCCAACAGCTTGACGCCACCGATCTCCTCTATCTGATCCATGATGTCATCGGCCTGGCCGGCTTTGAGGCGACTTTCCAGAATGCTCAGTTCGCGTTCAAGTTCTTTTTGACGTTCCACCATTCTGACCAGACGATCCTCAAGTTGAGGTCGGTCACTTTTTACCAGTCCGGCCATGCGAACGATGCTGTCATCCTGCTGTTGAATCAGGTTGAGGGCGCGTGTGCCGGTCGCTGCTTCAATCCGCCGAACGCCTGCTGCGATCCCTGCTTCCTGAATAATTTTAAAGAGACCGATATCTCCCGCAGCTGCAGTATGAGTACCACCACAGAGCTCCATACTGAAGTCCCCCATATTGACGACTCGGACGCGCTCGCCGTACTTCTCGCCAAAGAGCGCAGTGGCTCCTGCTGCGATTGCTTCGTCCGCTGACATTTCACGGGTTTCCACGCTACGGTTTTCGCGGATACGGCGGTTGACTTCAGTTTCTATCTTTCTAAGTTCTTCAGGTGTTATCGCGGTAAAGTGGCTGAAATCGAAACGCAGCCGGTCTGGAGCGACCAGTGAACCTGCCTGTTTGACATGGTCACCAAGGACTTCAACCAGTACGGCATGCAGGATATGGGTTGCGGTGTGGTTGAGTGCTGTGGCCTGGCGTGATCCGGAATCGATCGAAAGCTTAACGTCTTGCCCTATTTGCAGGACACCTTCAGTGACGTGACCAACGTGAACGACCAGTTCCGGTAGCGGTTTCTTTGTCTCTGTAATATCGATCTTGAGCCCTGCCGCACTGATCGTGCCGAGGTCTCCGGCCTGACCACCAGATTCGCCATAAAAAGGAGTCGTTTCAGTGATGATTTCGACAT
>CBDUFN010000105.1:0-9170 GCA_965366475.1 uncultured bacterium
AAGGCTGCTGAGTCGCCTGTGACCGTTGGATCGTCATTGGTGCCGGTAATGGTAATCGTCACCTGAGAGGTGTCGGTTGCCGCCTGGCTATCCGTTGCTGTGACCGTGTAGCTGAAAGTGATGGTCTCACCTTCTCCGAGGAAGTCGAGATCGGCAGAGGCGTTGTATGTCCAGGGTGTGCTCCCAGGAGCCGCACCGTCAACAACGTCGACCATGTTGAATCCGGCCACAAGTGTTGCTGCCAGAGTAGGATCGATGGTTCCTGCGTTCCATGCGATGTCGCCATTGTAGGCATCGCTGACATCAACAACGTCTGTGTCGTCAATATCGTCAAAGTTGATGGTGCCTGTGTCGGCGAGGACTTGTACACCGTCGGTCTCGACGAAGGCTGCTGAGTCGCCTGTGACCGTTGGATCGTCATTGGTGCCGGTAATGGTAAGGGTGATGACATCTGTGTCGATGAGACCTGTGTTGTCGGTCGCTGTCACAGTATAGGAGAAAGTAATTGTTTCGCCTGTAGATAAGAAATCTAGGTCAGCGTCGTCGACGTTGTAAGTCCAAGGGGTGCTGCCAGGGGCTGCCGCATCGATCACACCGGTGTTGAATCCGGCAACGAGCTGTGCTGCTAATCCAGAATCGATCGTACCACCACTCCATGCGATGTCTGCATTCGAAGTGTAGCTGACATCAATGACACTACTGGCATCGGTGTCATTGAAAGATATCGTTCCGCTATCTGAGAGATCTTGGGCTGAAGCGTCTAAAAGTTCTATAATTGGTTCAGGTTGAGAGACTTCGATTGTTGGTGCGTCACCTACTCCAGTAATGGTGATAATGAGATCAGCAGTGTCAGTAAGCTCTCCATCGCTGAGAGTATAGGTGAATGTCTCGGTAAGGGTTTCTCCATCATCTAAGCTATGAACTGTTTGTGTGTCTGTGGCTGTGTATGTGTATGTGCCATCGGGATTCCAGGTCAGAGTGCCATAATCACCTACGACCGTTCCACTAGGGTCTCCATCTATTGAAGTGACAGTGAGAGGGTCGTTGTCTGGATCGCTATCCGGAGTTCCACCTTCAATGTTGCTGATCAGGTTGCCATCGGCGGAGAGGTCTTCTTGGCCGTTGACGATCGTTCCTGTGTTGAGTGTCGCATCAGGAGGAAGATTGATCGGTTCTACGAGCAACGTCTGCTCATCTTCCAAGGCTTGTAAAGCAGCCGCATCAAAGGGGTCAGGCTCTTGAACGCCAAGTTTGTCAATTCCGCCCAGAGCATCGCCCATGTCGTCAAGGTAAGCACTGGAGCCACCACCTTCTGGTGTTGCGCCTGCAGCTGTTTCAGGGACTTCGAGGTTCCATGCTGCTATCAATGCTTCAATTGGAATGATGCTACCATCTTCCAGCATGATTGAGGTGACGTCACCATCGTTGATGTTTGCAGCGAAATCCTCGAAGGTCAGAACTGCGCCACTGTCCAAGGTGAAGACGAGGTCAGTCCCCACAAATTCCTGGGTGCTTTGGGTCCCCGGATCGAAGCTGAGTTGTGGAACTTGCTCTGCATCCAAAGTGACCGTTACGTTCTGACCTGGATCTGGAACCGGGACGACTACAGTGTTGGTTGTTGTCGCTGTAGTTTGGGTATTTGTGGTGGTCTCGTCTGCCATGATCTTATCCCCCTTATATCGGGTTGCGAGTTGAGTCGCGTTGAATGCTTGGTTAAGATATTTTTTATAAAGTTTCTAGTGAAGATACTGAAAATCGTTTATTTTTGCGGCAATGCCAAATTTGTCGCCGTGTTTCTCAATACGAATGACTTCTCCCTGACAGTCTAGTTTGATCGGCTTTCCCGGGAGCGCGTATGTAAGGTCCAGCGAAAAGTTCAATGGCCCCCCCTGATCAAAGGATTGATCCGTCAGGAAATATATCCCAGCCCAACTGACATCGCGCGTGAATGCTTTTTCCTGCCCGACATAAACCGGGACTTCAACCTGAATGCGTTGTGAAGCTCTTTTTTCATCAGCGTTGGGCATGGTCTTCTCCTTATGGTTCATACATTCTATCCCTTTAACCGGTGACAACAATTTATCGATAGGTTGAATAACGTATAACTTTTGTTATATTTTCACGTGAAAATGTCCGGAAAATAAGGTTTTTGTGGCTGATCAATACTCTGTGACCATGCCGTCCCTGGGCTTTTGCAAGAGTGCTTTTTGCTGCTATTAACTGTCAATATTTTGGAATTGCGATAGACTTGGTCATCAAATACCCCAATTGCTATGTTTTTATGGAGTCGTTATGACCATTAAATTGGTTGCTGCAGACCCACATCCACTTTCCCTTCTTGGGTTGGCTCAACTTTTGAATTCAGAACCGGAATTCGAACTTGTTGCAAGTTGCAAGACGGCTGAAGAAACGATGCAAGAGGTGTGGAGAAGCAAACCTGACTTGCTGGTTGTTGATGTCAATTTGCCTGATCGGAATGGATTGGAAATGGTCAACGAGCTGAAAAACAGCTCACTTGAAATTAAAGTTGTTATTTTGACAACAGCTATGGATGAGGACCAGACGATTGATGCCCTTCGTTTTGGAGTCAAGGGTGTGGTGTTGAAGGATATGCCTTCTCACTTACTTGTGCAGTGTCTGCAAAAGGTGGCTGCCGGTGGTTTGTGGATGGAGAAAGAATCGATTGGTCATGCTTTTGAGAAGATGCTGCATCGAGAAGCAGGAATGAGGCGTCTTGCCACTATTCTTACCGCTCGAGAGACTGAAGTGATGCGCTACGTGGCTGGTGGTTTGAGCAATCAGCAAATCGCTGAAAAGCTTATTGTTCGTGAAGGGACGGTTAAAATCCATGTCCACAATATTTACCGAAAGCTTGGGATTTCGAATCGCGTCGATTTGACGTTGTATGCTCAGAAGCGTGGTTTGGTCTAATTGAAAATTAAGTTCATCGTTTGAAGTTTAATTAAGGAAGGCCACCTCACTACTTGGGGTGGCCTTCCTTTTTTCTGAGCTATTTTAGCCTACTGTTCACTTATTGGTTCGCCGCATAAAGAGTTTCGTCAATTTGCAGGCTGGCATTCAGGTTGCCAGTTAGTGCCAGAAGCCGTTCTGCTGCAATGACTTCATTGGTCTTAGCTGTTACCAGCAACCCTGACGATTGGAACATTTCATTGCGGGCATCAAGCACGTCGAGAAGGGTGCGCTGACCGACGTTGAATTGTTTCCGGTAAGAGTCGAGGGTCTTCTGGTTGTAGTTCAAAGCGTCTCCAAAAGAAACCACTTGTTGACGAGCCGATTCCAACTCCGCCCAGGTTGTCAGTGTTTCTTCAACAACCTTGTCCTGCTGGTCGTCACGGTTGGCTGCTGATTGCATTTTGCGCGCCATGGCTGCTTTACGGTCGGCAACATCTGCATGGCCATTGAATATGGTCCAGCGCAGACGTACCATTGCTTGGTTGTTGTGTTCATAGGTTTGAGAACTTTCGACACCGTCTTCATAACTGGAGCTCAGCTCTGCATGCACTTTTGGCAGAAAGTTTGCTTTGCTCAGTTCAACTCTGCGGCCTGCTTCGTTGACGTTGGCACTGAGCGCCAAAACTTTTGGGTTGTTTTCCATTGTTTGTGCCACGGCGTCATTGATTGATTTGGGAATGATGTTAGCTGGGACATTAAAAAATTCGATGTTTCCGGCCAACTTGCCGACAATGCGCTGATAGTTTGCTTCAGCTGACTTCATGCTTGCTTTTGTTTCTGCCAGAGACGCATGTGCCCTGGCCAGGCGAGCTTGAGTCTGGTCAACATCTGCAATACTTCCCGCGCCGCCCTCTTGTCGATCTTTGAGTAGATCAAGAATTTCGATGTGGTCGTTAACATTCATTTCCGCAAGGCCAACCAACTCGCGTTGGCGATATACTTCCATGTGAGCGATAATGGCATCGAGAGCGATTGCTTCAGCGTTGTCAAAAACCCGATGGGCGGCAGAAGCCATTTTGGCTTCTTCAACGTTGACTAGGCTACTGGTCTCGTTGCCGTCGTAGAGTAGTTGGGAGAGCCTGATTGAGGCCTCAAGGCGCTCATAGTAACGATATCTTGCATCTTTGCCGTTGTAGTCTCCAAGCCCATTACGAGTGATGTTATCGTTGTGAGCCTCAGTGCCAAAGCCTGCGGCAACATCAATCTGTGGGTAGTAGCCGCCTTTGGCGCGATCGCGCTCAAAGCCAATGGCTTCCTGATTGGCCTGTAGAACTTTTAGTCGTGGACTGTACTCAAGCGCGGTTGTGACTGTATCTGTTAATTTTACCGTGTTGTCTTGTGCCAATACGTTGGTGCCGGCAAAGACAACAAGAGACAGGAGTACCCCTGGGAGAATTCCCTTAGACACGATTTTTTTCATCATCTTTTTTGCCTCCTCATTTACATGTCCGTTCAATATGATCTTTTACTGTTCGAAATGCTTAATATTACAGGGTCAGTTAAATTTTCAGGGTGACTATAGGTATATCAGAGATTCGGAACTTGCCAACCAAGCCAGGTTAAATATTTCTAGCCCTTTATTGTTAGGTAAAGCAGGGGTTTTTCAAGGAATCTGGGCAGAACATCGCATTCGTTGGAATAAATGCTATAATACAGCATGTAAATTACTTGAATTGTTACTTATTAAGCTGTCGCAGACGAGGCTGTAGAGAATTGGGGGAATCCAAGCCGATGTACTCATCTGTTTGACCCTGACGAGGGACCATGCCAGAAGAAAACAATCAGTCAGAAATGCCGCAAAAAGATTCCGGGATAAAAATTGCGCCAAAGGAGCCAAGTCGGAAGCCGCAACCGAGACGACGGTCGAGTGATTTTGTCTCTCCGGGACTCGTTGATTACGAGCCCCCGATTTTACGTTGTCTTTCTATCGTTTCAGGCCTGTTGGGGCACCCTGTTTCCACAGTGGCCCTCAAGGCGGGAATGCCACAAGGCAGTGAAAGACCGCCACTTGCCGTATGTATCCGGGCCTCAGAACAGGCAGGATTGAGCGTTCGCACGTTTCACAAGCCACAGATCCGAAATGTTTCCTCACTGATTATGCCTTGTATTCTGATCTTACAGAATGATCAGGCTTGTATCCTGTGTAGTGTGAAGGGAAATCATGTTGAAGTGATCTTTCCCCAAGGGGGTGGGACGGGGAAGCGTCTGCCGTTGGATAAACTTCAGGCGCAGTACTCGGGTTATGTGCTCTTGGTAAATCCCGAGAGTAAGCTTGATCAACGAGCCAGTGAACTCAGGTTGGTCGACACCAGAGAATGGTTCTGGGGGACCATCTTCAAGTTCTTTCCGATTTACAAGCATGTTCTGTTTGCAACGGTGATGGTGAATCTCCTGGCGCTAGCCAGTCCGCTCTTTATCATGAATGTCTATGATCGAGTTGTCCCGAACAGTGCGTTTGATACTCTTTGGGCTCTTGCTATCGGCGTCTTTATTGCCTACCTTTTTGATTTCTTGTTACGGAATCTGCGTGGCTATTTTGCCGATGTTGCAGGAAAAAATGCTGACGTTATTATTGCCAGTAAACTCATGCAACAGATGACGGCTATGCGTTTTGACCACAAGCCGGAATCTGCCGGAACCCTTGCTAATAACTTGCGCGAATTTGAGTCTTTACGAGAATTTTTTAGCTCAACGACCCTGATGGCGCTGGTCGACATGCCCTTCATCTTTCTCTTTATTAGCTTGATTGGGTATATCGCTGGGCCTCTTGCCTATGCCCCTCTGGTGGCTGTACCGATTGTCGTTTTGGTTGGTTATTTTCTGCAATTGCCCTTTCAGCGAATTATTGAAAAAAGCTTTCGTGAAGGTGCCCAGAAAAATGCCTTGTTGGTCGAGGCCATAACCGGCATGGAAACGATCAAGACCAGTATGGCTGAAGGGCAGATTCAGAAGCGCTGGGAAGACGTTGTCGGTATGAATGCCAAGTCGACAAGCAAGGCCAGGGCGCTCTCCAACTTTTCAATTTCATTTTCACAGTGGGCCGCTCAACTGGTGAGTGTGGCAATTATTATTGGTGGTGTTTATTTGATCTCCGAAGGCAACATGACTTTGGGGGGGTTGATCGCATGTAATATCCTGGTTGGCAGGGCGATGGCCCCACTGGGCGCAGTTGCAGCGATGTTGACGCGTTTACAACAATCTAGAATGGCTCTCAAATCTCTCGATTTGTTGATGAGTCAACCGAATGAACGCCCACTCGGCAAAGAATTTATTCAAGCAAAAGATCTACAGCCTTCTCTCAGTTTTGAATCTGTCTTTTTCCAGTACCCACACAGCCAAACACCGGCACTGGATGGTGTTTCATTGCATATAAGGGCAGGTGAGAAGGTTGCCGTCCTTGGTAAAACTGGTTCAGGGACGAGTACTCTGGGGCGTCTTTGTATGGGCCTTTATGAACCACAAAAGGGCTCCGTTAAGTTGGATGGGATCGATTTACGACAGTTGCATGTCGCTGACTTGAGAAGTCACATCGGCTATGTCAGTCAAGACAACTATCTTTTTATGGAAGTATTCGTGACAACATTGCCTTCGGTGCCCCTTATGTTGATGGTCCAGCAATTTTGAGTGCGGCTAACTTGGCTGGTGTGACCGATTTTGTTAAAGGCCACCCTGCTGGATTTGACTGGCAGGTTGGTGAGCGAGGGATGAACCTTTCTGGAGGGCAGCGGCAGGCGGTAACCATTGCCCGAGCGCTCCTCCTCGACCCGGAAATCCTGATATTTGACGAACCGACCAGCGCTATGGACAACAACGCCGAAGCTCTTCTGCGACGAAGAATGAAGGAAGAGATGGAGGACAAAACCTTGCTGCTCTTTACGCATCGCACCAGCCTGTTGCATTTGGTTGATCGCGTTGTCGTTATGGACGCTGGTAAAGTTGTCGCCGATGGTCCTAAAGCAGAAGTTCTTAAAGCATTGAAAGCCGGCCAAATCGGCGTTGCGAAACGATAGAGTTATTTATTATGTCAGAGCGTAAAGAGATAAAAGAAGCGTTTGAGAAGAGGGAAAAGCGCGGCTTGCTGAGTGCTTTCAGCGAGCAGGAAGACTTGCATTTTATGAGTGAGGTTGATGCTGCCATTCATCGCAAAGGCAGTTCAATTGCATTTGTTCTTACCATGGTTATTGCTCTGTTTTTGATTACTTTTGTGCTGTGGGCACATTTTACGGTACTGGATGAGGTGACCCGCGGTATGGGTTCGGTGATTCCTTCTCAGAAGGTGCAGATGATTCAAAACCTGGAAGGCGGAATCCTTCAGGAAATCTCGGTGCAGGAAAATCAGATCGTCAATAAGGGAGACATCCTGATTCGTATAGATAATGCCCTGGCGGCCAGCCAGTATCGGGATGCTTTTACCAAGGCAACGGAACACGAGGCGGCTATCTTTCGGTTGAATACGGAAATTGATGGAAAGTCGAAGATGGTTTTCTCTGAGCAATTCAAAGATGCCGACCCGCAGGTTCTTAAGGATCAACAATCGATTTTCGAAGCACGCCAGCAGCAATTGCAGGCGGAACTCAATGTTCTGCGTTCGCAGTATAGTCAGAAACAGCAGGAAATTAAGGAAATGCAAAGCCGCAAGGCACAACTGGAACGTAGTCTGGGGCTAGCCCAACAGCAAAGTGATATGGCCAAACCTTTGGTTGATCAGGGTGTGTATCCGCGAGTGGACTATCTTGCTCTGGAACGTGATATCTCCTCCTTGCAGGGTGATATCGATGCTCTTCGTCTGGCCATCCCGCGTATTCGTCAAGCGGCTAATGAAGCCAGTCGCCGTATCGAGCAGCGCCGTGCTGAAGTTAAAGCCCAGGCTCTTGATGAGATGAACAGTCGCCGTGGCGAATTGAAATCTCTCCAGCAAATTATGTCCGCCGGGGAAGATCGTGTGACACGCACCGATGTTCGATCCCCTGTTCGTGGAACCATCAAACAAATTAACCTGAATACCCTCGGTGGTGTTGTCCGCCCAGGAGAATCGATCCTTGAAATCGTACCCTTGGATGATACTTTGCTGATCGAAGCGCGGATCCGTCCCGCAGATATTGCTTTTTTACATCCCGGGCAGAAGGCCATGATTAAAATTACTGCTTATGATTTTTCTATCTTCGGTGGTTTGCAGGGTGTTCTGGAGGCGATTAGCGCTGATACGATTGAGGATGACAATGGCGAAAGTTTTTACAAGGTTAAGTTGAGAACGCAGAATAATGCGATTACCTATCGTGGAGAAGAGTTGCCAATTATGCCGGGCATGACAGCCAGCATCGATATCCTCACGGGAAAAAAATCTGTGTTGGCTTACCTGTTGAAGCCAATTTTGCGCGCCAAGCAGAATGCTTTGCGGGAACGTTAGCCGGAGCTGTGAAGATGCCGAAACTGCGTAGCCTTCTTTTTTTTCTGGCCATAAGTCTCCTGGTAGGACTCTGGGGCTGTGGGTCCAAGGCTTCAGCCAAGCCTACCGATGAGATCGCCCCGGCGATCAAACCCGGTAAAGGCTTGTTTCGCAGTCATGAGTTTCGCAGTACTTTGAAAGCCTTGCCCAATTGGACACGGGTCTTGGCCTCGGCAGAAAAACAGACCGACGCTTTTTATGCCTGCAATACACGTGTAGAAACCTGTTCTTCGGTGGCATTGAGTTGGCAGAAAATTATCAATCAGAGCCTGGGTCTTGACGAAATGGCTCAACTTAATTCGGTTAACAAGTATTTCAACCGTTGGCCATACGGACTTGATATCGATATTTACGGAGTCAGTGATTATTGGGCAACGCCGGGAGAGTTTCTCAAACTCTCCGGAGACTGTGAGGATTACAGCATTACCAAGTATTATGCCTTGCGCAAGCTCGGGTTTTCAGTTGATGACATGCGTATCGTTCTTTTAAAAGACACTATCCGAAATATCTCCCATGCGGTATTGGCGGTTAAGATAGAAGGTGAATCGTATGTGTTGGATAATGTCTCTGATCTGGTGCTTTCACATCTCAAGTATGAGCACTACGTTCCGCAATATTCTGTTAACGAGTTTTACCGGTGGGCCCATGTAACGCCAGGCGCGTTACGTTAGGCTTTTTGCCTGACCTAAGTTAAGGAGAAGCAAGCAATGCACGCAAAGGATACGAAACTGACGATTTCCTCTCCGTCCAC
>CBDUFN010000106.1:0-9073 GCA_965366475.1 uncultured bacterium
GATTCTGGTCGCCACTGACGTTGCCGCGCGTGGTATCGACATCAAGGAATTGACGGCTGTCATCAACTATGAACTCAGTCGCGACCCGAAGGTGCATATCCACCGTATCGGCCGCACAGGTCGAGCTGGTGAAACAGGCTTGGCGTTGAGTCTGGTCACTGCAGGAGACAGACGTCGAACAGTGGCCATAGAAGAAATCCTCGGCGAGAACGTCAGCCGCGCAGAATTGGAAGATCTGGCCATGCCGTCATCCTCAACACATAAAGCGCCGATGGTCACGATCTGCATCGACGGCGGCCGCAAAAACAAGTTGCGCCCCGGCGATATTCTCGGTGCCCTCACCGGAGAAGCGGGTATCCCCGGCACTGAGGTCGGTAAGATCAATGTCTTCGATTTTCACACCTACGTCGCCGTGCGGCGAGCAAGCGCTAAACTCGCATTGGAGTGTTTGAGTGCAAACAAGATCAAAGGACGGTTCTTTAAAATTCGCCGTTTCAATTGATGAGCTTTATGGAAAGAGCTGACTGAGTTCAAATAGAGAAATAACGAAGGCCACCATCAAAATTGATGGTGGCCTTCGTTTGTTTCGTAGTCACTCTTGTCCTCAGGAGGACATTCTTGCGGGACACCCTTGCGTGAGTGTCCCCAATTCAACAGGGTCAGCCTGCCGATGATTAAAGCCACTTCCAAAGCGCCAGAACCAAAATAATCAACAGAACAAACACAAGATTCGTATAGGCCATAAAGTAGAAGATCTTCTGTGGAGGGGTCAGGCCCGGCTCCTTATCAGCCAGAAGCGTTCCTACTCTGGGCATCGCCATCACCTTATCTTCACCGTGCGGTGCCTGGCTAAGAATCTCGGTAAGATCAACTCCGGCGGGGTGACGATTGAGATGATTGCCGTTTTTCCAGAGTCGGCTTTGGCTGACATCATAGATCGCACCACGAAAGGCTATGTACGCCGGGCGGCCTTCCTGACCGTCACACTGACCAAGCTCAGATAAAGTCAGATCGCCTTCCTTCTTGGCTGAAAGTGCCGCCTTTTTCTTGCGCATACGTGGGCCGATAAAAAAGACGGCAAAGAGGCCGGTGCTCACCATCATCAGGTAGAGACAGATCTTGATCGAGAGCAAGAGGCCGAAACGCGTGTCGGTAAGAACGTCGAGTGACGGAACTCGATAAAAGGTAAGGATAGCGCCAGTGACCCCCATGATGACCATGGAAGCGAGACCGAGCTTAACTTCACTACGCGGCAAGCCACGCGAAGCATAAGCCGGTCGCAAGACCAGATGAACGTAGAGGATAGTACCGAACCAGAAAACACCAAAGAGCACGTGCAGGTAGCCGATGACTAGTTTGAAGAGGGAGAAGCCGGCACCTGTATCTACGGCATCGCTGCCTTGCAGAAAGCTTGCATAAGCGTCGCCTGCTGGAGTCAACTCTCCACCGCCGGAAGGGTCAATATGACAGACAACACAGTCACGGTCGGTGCTCTCGGCGTACTCATCACTAGCCCAGAGCGGCGCGGCCAGAAGCAGAATAAAAAACGAGAGGATCAACAGTAATTTACAAGAGCTTGAATTGAACATCGAAACCTCACAACAGGGATCATCATAAAAGGGTTTCTTGTCATAACAGACCTTTGCGTTGGCCCGACCCCAATGGATTTTTAGTAAAGAACTCGTATTCCCCGCATCACAACCTGGCCATGGCCTCTTCGCGGGCGTCGTCGATTTCACGCATGATGAGTGCTTCGTCGACCGCTGTCTCGATCGGTGTAAAATGACCGGTCAAGGCTATTCCCGGCTTCAGTTCACCGTTTTCGTAAAGGTGCCAGATCTCCGCGGCAAATTCCGTTGCGAGGAGTTCGGGCGCGAACTGACCAAAATAGGTGGCGAGGTTGTCGACGTCCCGCGTAAAGAGTCGCTTGGCGTTGTTGTTGGCGGCGGCGTCAATAACCTGAGGAAGATCAATGATCACCGGCCCATCGCCGGCGAGCAGTATATTGAATTCGGAAAGATCGCCGTGAATCAGTCCAATACACAGCATGAGCACGACCTGGTCGATCAGCAATTGATGATACTCGCGAGCCTGCGAATCAGAGAGGCGCAGATCGTTGAGTCGCGGTGCGACAGCGCCATCACCATCAACAACCAGATCCATAATCAGAACACCTTCAGAAAAGTCATAGGTTGCAGGAACACGCACCCCGGCTTCGGCTAAACTTCGGAGGGCATCACCTTCGGCGTTTTGCCAGACCTCCTCCTGTTCCTTGCGTCCGAACTTCGAGTGTTTTTCCATGGCGCGTGAGCGACGGCTGCTACGAACCTTGCGACCTTCCGTGTACTGCGTCTGCTTATGAAAACTGCGATGCTGGATATCTTTGTAAACTTTGGCGCAACGGGTTTCGTTACCACAACGCACCAGATACACATCTGACTCTTTACCGCTCATCAATTGGCCAACAACCTCGTCGATCAGGGCATCCTGAAGCAGAGGTTCTAACCTTTTTGGAACTTTCATTAAATACTCGTCTCTTCGGGGTTTGTTCGCAGCAGACTTTATTATTAACAGAATCCGACTGCGTTGCAGCTAGAAAGCTGGTCAGGATATAAACACAATGACGACCCAAAAAAAAGGGACCAAGTGGTCCCAGTGTATTTAAAGTCGTCACTCTAAATGACTATTTGCGTGAAGCTTTCTTCTCTTGTTTCTCAGCCTTCTTTTCTTTCGGAGTTTTCGCCGAAGCTTTCTTAACCGCTTTCTTACTGTCTTGACCCTTACCCATGGTTTTGCTCCCTATCGTTTATAAGTATGGTGATTATTCACCATATAGCTAACATCATACACGACAAGCTGTATTTTGGAGCGGTTATTATAGCGCGTCGTTGCAGTTGTTCACCTGAATCCTCAAATTCCAAACGAAAAGCAGCGGTTCACTGTTGCAACATCTGAACCTGTGTATAGGCCAAAAAACCAGCGAGGGCAATAAAGGCGATAAAGATAATAAACATAATTTGCTTCGACAAAGTTTCACCTCTTCTAAGTACTGGATAGGGACGATTAATAAGATCTTCGGTAAGTGCTCTAATTTATGGGATAGGCCTGATAAAGAGCGTCTGCAGCCCGGCGCCCATAGTCCCCTGCTGATCAAACAGTGTGGATTGGGTCTGGCCGATACCGTTGTCGTGAATAATCATACGTGTTGACATCCCCAGCCATTCACCTTCCGGGGCCCGAAAGAGATTCACAGTCATATCAACCGGAACAAACGACCACTTTGCCAGATCGAGTTCAGCACTGATGCCGTTGGCGGAATCAACGGCAGAAAAAAGCAAATCAAGCTCGTCGGCTTGCTCGCCTTCGATCAAATCGATTCTTTTGCGGAACCACGCAGTCGCCGGACCTTTTTCGTGACAGGCCCCGTCGGTAAAGTGCCAATAGATTGCATGACCATACTTAAAATCAAGCGGACTCTTGAAAGAAAGTGGCACACCGGCATCAGCTGGCGGCAGCTCAGGCAGAGCAAAGGGATAGGTCACCACCTCCCCGGCCGTAACGCCCTCTTCCGGCAGCAGGTTCCAGGCCTGCGCGATCAGGACCAGCTGGTCACCACAATAGTAAGATCCACGCAGCAGCTCGATCTTTTTACCGGGACGAACTCTTTCAACTTCGATCCGGCAAGGGGCCATCGAAACCGGCCCGAGTATTTCAACGGTCACTCTGGAAAGCAGCAGAGCACGATTGGCAGAATGGCGGCGCATCACATGCACCAGCAAAGCGCAAGGTGGGCCGCCATGCTGAAGATCCGCAGACCATGGCCCGGCGGTCGCTTCGGTCGGCTGATAGTGATCATCACCAAGAGGGGTATAAAAAGCCGCGGGGAAATCTGTTGTCATTTCAGCAACGCTCCTGGGTAGCGGGTCAGGCCCCATCGTCTTCGTGACTTCGGAACCAAGGCACCGACTTACAGCATGAAACACTGTAAGTTAGTTTTCCCATAGCTTAGGTTTCGATTGAAACCCTTAATTGATATTCAACGAAAATCATTTTGAGTGACCTCGAATTCCAAGGGATGTCGACCAAGACAGTATACGAAGTTTAGATGAATTAGGTATACTCTCTCAAACGACGGTCTTTTAAGGGATATGTCATGAATCAGTTCGTTGCTTTTTTTGCAGTCTTTCTATTATCTGGATGCGTTGTTCCCGCTGACAATAAGACAGTACAGCCTCCCCAGAACACGCAGCAGGAACCCCAGATCATGCAGACTGTAGAACAAGCTTATGCCTTATGCAAAGGTGAGGCGGATGCAACCCCTGTAGCAATGAGACTCAGTGAATACCTGGTGTTAGGTAAAAAGAAGAATACTAATTATTTAGAGAAAATTGCTGACAAGAGCTACGCAACAGACAAACAGATTGCCGACATTCACAGCTATCGTGCTGATTTAAACCTTTGTCGTGCTAAAGCCGTCGATGAGTTACAAGCTGTTGACCTGGATTATGCAAAGCTTGTGTCAGCTTATTTTAGCGAAGATGACGAGATAACCGCTGATGTAATCAATAGAGAAATAACGATAGGAGAAGCGAACAGAAAGGTCACGAAGGCCGAGTATGCCTTTTCTTTAAAAGCCTATCACATGAAAAAATAACAGATAGACCGCAGCAAAGAAGATTGGAAGATCGGGGACAGTGTCCCCGATCATTGATTTACTGCAACCCGGCACTCTGTTGGTGACTGAAGCGCCGCACAATGCCCCGCTTGAACGGCACGGAGGAATAACCCAATACCAGGGCCAGCGCCAGTTGGTTGCCTGACGGGATCCCCAATCTGACGCACAAAGCCTTGTTACGCTGTAAAACGGGCGGTGCGCCGCCGATCACGCAGCTGCCAAGGCCGAGCGACTCGGCGGCCAGCATGGCGTAGGTGCAGGCGATCACAGCGTCAGGCTCTCCGGCGTAGGCGGAGTAATGAAAAATCAGCACCGCCGGGGCACCCCAAAAGACTGTATCCCGCCCTTCGTCCCAGGCGTCAATATACTTGTGTGCCAGCGGCACAATGAAGTCGCTGAACTGTTCATAGCGCATCTGGCCCATGAATGGCCGCATCATCTTGAGCACACCTGGCCGAAAGAGCTTCAGCATCCCTCGGTAACCATCGACCACCTCCTCGGCCAGCCCGCGGACCTCATCGAAACCATTGATCGTCACCACACCGACATCCCACGGCGGAATCCCCATTGGAGCTGTCGATGCCATGTCAATCACCTGCTCTAGTAGTTCAGACTCGACATGCTGATCGTTAAAGCGTCGGACGCTGCGGCGCGCAATGAGAAGCGCCTTGAGCGACTCGGCGTCGGCGCACTCTTCCCGCTGCGGCAGTGGCTGCAGATCTTCGGCGGAGAGGTTGCGGCCGGAGACAGTGATACATCCTTCCGGGCAAACCATCATACAGTGGCCGCAGGCGACGCAGCCAAAGCCGGCATCAATCTGATGAACCGCCCTATCCTCGATCTTCAGCACCTCAACCCCGCAGTTCTTAACGCACACCCCGCAGAGCGTGCAGCGTTCCCTGTCAACTGAGAGTTTACCGGTTTCGTGATACAAGCTGTGTTTGACGGCCATGTTTCACCTTCCTTTCAAAGAATTGCAATCTTTTTGATATTGACCTCACCCCTTTTTAAAGTCACAGAATGCGACCTGGAAGATATATTTTTCAAATAGATTATACATTCCCAAAAACCTCTTGCCACAAGCTGTGAGCAGAATATTGCCAGCGCCTAAAAACTCGGGCACCGACAACTGGAAGAAGCACAAAAGGAACACTATTTATTGAGTGGCCCCTTCTACCAAGTTCATAGGTGTAATTTTGCAAGACACTCTGTTACCCGTAAATGTTGTATAATTTAATCAAAGTTCTACCAGCCCGTTCATTGGTAGACCTCCAGCCTTCATGGAGGTGATTCTATGTACACGAACAAACTGCGAGGTTCATGGGACCAGGCCAAAGGTTTCAGCCGGGAGCTCTGGGGCGAGATTAATGGTGATTATCATACCTTCTCTGCCGGGTTACGAGAGCGTATGATCGGTAGGCTGGAAAGCCGCTGTGACATGCCCCGCGACACTGCAGAAAAACAAATCGACCAGCTGATTAAATAGGGAGCAAGGCCTTATGACGGGCGTCGTACAGGTCGAATGTTACGCGGGCTACCGCGGCGAGGAGACTCCGCGGCGTTTTCACCTCGATCAACAATGCATCGAGATCGTAAAAGTGCTCGACCGATGGCTGGCGCCTGACCACCGTTACTTCAAAGTTTTAGGCGAAGACGGACATCAGTATATTCTACGTTATGATGCAGAGACCCATCATTGGGAGCTGTCTAACACCACTGGGTGAAATTGGTGACAGTGACCTCTTTTCCCTGCACAAAGGGTTAATAGGGTAACTGTCACCGATTTATTTGCAGCAAAGTGCATAGGGGAACCAACCATGGCTGACACAGATGAAACGATGATTAATGATTTGCCGAGCGGGTTTGTCGAGGATACGGAAAAAAATTCGTCTTTGCGGTTTCCAGTGAAAACGAAGGACGACATCACCACCTTCGCCCACTACTACCGTGGGGAAATGGCACGCATGATGAGCTGGCGTGACCGGCTCGACCGCACGACCAACTGGGCGATTGGCGCAGTAGCCGCCATGCTTTCTATTTCCTTGGCCACGGCCAGTGCCCACCACGTCGTTCTTATCTTCTCAATGGTCATGGTCTTCCTTCTCCTGCAGATCGAGTCGCGACGATATCGTTTTTTCCACCTGTTTCGTACCCGTGTACGACTGATGGAACGAAACTACTACAGTCAGTTTTTCGACCCGGAAAAGTCTCCCCAAACACTCGACTGGTCCGCTCAACTTTCAGAAACCTTGCGGAATCCAAGGTTCACGATCGGTCGACGCCAGGCCATGGCGCGCCGTCTGGCCAGGAACTACGTCTGGATTTTCCTGATTCTGTTGACAGCCTGGCTGCTGAAGACCACCACCGCGGTACTGCAAACCCGCACAGGCGAAGCGGAGTTTATCCACTCGATCGATGAGTTCCTGCACAACACAGCAATCGGCTACATCCCGGGTGCGGTCGTCCTGGCCGGCGTGTCGCTCTTCTATGGATGGTTGTTCTACATCATGATCCGGCATCGGACAAATGAAGGCGAGCTGACCTTTGGCGAGGTGCATGTCTGATCAGGGATACTTTATGATGAGTGTTCCCGGCTCATAGTTTCTGTCCCAGCAGAACTTACAGATCCAGCAAAGTCGAGGGCTTACACAGAGGTCGTCCGCTACGGGTCGCCTGATTAATCACGTTCGTCATTTTTTCGTACACATCCGACATAAGCTGGCAATCATCAAGACGATTTTCCTCTTTGAGCCAAATCGAACCAGAGGCTACAGACTCGGCTCTCTCCTGCGCTGCTGCGGCTGGTGATGCGCAATGTACGGGTGAAGATTCAATGAAACTCTTTGGATTTATTCTCCTGCTGGTTCTGATCAGCACCACGGTTCACGCGAAAATCTACGCATGTGGGGGAACACGAGAGGGACACTTCCGGGAGAGTCCCCGACACCTGGCTTATACCGACCCCAATGGTGAAAGATCAAGGGGGACACTTCCCTTTGGGGGAAGTGTCCCCCTTATCCTTATCCGAATTCCGGGCACAATCAACTGAAGGGCATACAGAAAGGACACTCTTGAGTGAGGGTACCCGATTCTAAAGAGTTAAAATTCGAACCTGCAAGTCAGGAGAAATTCCCCACTCACAAAAGGACTCATTGACACTCCTTCAATTCACGTATCTTTTTGTAATGGTATTCTTCACATCTATTGACACACTCAGTCGAAGAAGAATAATTTCCTGAGTCATATATTGCGTCTTTGTGAGGCCTTGCAACAGAAGTCCGAATGCAACTCGACTTACACATCTGTAAACTGTCTTCAGATGGCATATCTCTCTTTTGTCTACATTCACAAACTTCTGAACATTCTAGATATGTAATGCCTTTTTCCAGGTCTTTCTTTATCCGTTTATAAGCAGACAATCCATAGGCATCACGGTCAAATAAATCATAATCTTTATCATTCTTATAAAAAGAAAAATTTCCATTGATGACTTCAATGATTGAACGGTAGCTGTTTTTCAAATCATCGGATGAATCAGATGAAAGCTTGTCTTTATAGTATTTCTTAAAGTATTCGAGCTCCAGAGTGGACGCTTTTATTTGTTCAAGCCTTTCCCTATATTGCTTAAGATCATCCACACTATAACTAAAATAAAAAGGCTCAAAAGGCCCCAAGAGGTGTCGATAAGTTGCTTTGAATTCTTCAACTTTTGAAGGGAATTTTAAACTAAAGTCCTCTCTAACTTTTTTGTGCGGATTACTATTCATCCGTTTAAAGTCGACAGTGTTTTTATCAACGGCGATCGTCATACCGGAATTTATTTGAATCCTTATCTTGTCGCCTTCTTCCCAGAACGACTCACAATTTATCTTCCTTCCGTTCTTCAAATAGACAGTACTGCTTGCCCAAGCTGTGAAGGGGATTAACAGTATTAGGATTGCGACAACAAGTTTAGTCATGGACCAGACCCTCATATAACAACGATGCCTGTGGCATATTTTAAAACGCGTGTACAACCAGACAACGCAAAGAAGGGATAGATCCTAACAGCTAAAGCTCAAGATAGACATTCTTTTGGTTTACAATACAGGGGCAAGACCTTACCCCACCCGAAATCATAAGATGTAGCCATCCTTGTTAACAAAAGCCTTGTCTAGAGATTGGGGACACTGTTACGGGACACGCTTGTGTGAGTGTCCCCGATGCCAGCTATTATTTTGAGTACCCCCGACTCTCGATGATTTGATCGGTCTTTGCCGCCATGATGAAGTCGTTGACATGCAGGCCGCCGATCTTGTGAGTCCACCAGGAGACGGTCACCCTGCCCCATTCAGTGACGATGGCCGGGTGGTGGTTTTCCTCTTCGGCTATGACACCGACCTGGTTGGTAAACTCGAG
>CBDUFN010000107.1:0-9014 GCA_965366475.1 uncultured bacterium
AGGTGCCTCTTCAGCAGGTGCCTCTTCAGCAGGTGCCTCTTCAGCAGGTGCCTCTTCAGCAGGTGCCTCTACTTTTTTAACTGTTTTCTTAGCAGGGGCCTTTTTCTTCTTAGGCTTGGCAGCAACTTCTTCCTCAATCAGTTCAATCAAGGAAAGCGATGCATTATCACCAGCACGATGACCCAACTTGATAATTCTTGTATAACCACCAGGGCGATCTGCGTAGCGAGGAGCAATGACATCAAACAGCTTGGCAACCGTTTTCTTGTCACGAACAACCTGAAGGATCAAACGACGAGAATGAAGATCGCCACGTCTTGCCATGGTAATCAACTTCTCGGCCATTTTACGCAGTTCCTTGGCGCGAGCGTCCGTAGTGGTGATTTTTTCGCATTCGAAAAAAGAAGTCACCATGTTACGCATCATGGCTTTACGATGGCTCGTGTTACGGCCTAGTTTCTTTCCGGATTTTCTATGGCGCATTGCTATCTGTTCCTTTCACCGGGTAACACCCCGTAAGGGTTGCCCCTAGAGTTCTTCTTCGCTCTTTTCGATCATCTTAAGATACTCTGGGTCAGGGAAGCCATCGAGGGACAAGCCCAGTGTTAGCCCCATTTCAGACAAAATATCCTTGATTTCATTAAGTGATTTTCGACCGAAGTTCTGTGTTTTCAGCATTTCCGCTTCGGATTTCTGTACAAGTTCACCGATCAAACGGATATTAGCATTTTTCAGACAATTGGCACTACGAACAGACAGCTCCAACTCATCAACGCGACGATACAGATTCTCGTTAATTGGTTGCTTAGTACCTTCAACTTCGTCAGTTTCTTCTGGTTCAAGAGCCTCATCAAAGTTTATAAAAAGCTGAATCTGATCTTTAACAATCTTCGCAGCATAAGCCAAAGCATCATCAGGCTTAACACTACCGTTGGTGTAAATTTCTAAAACCAACTTATCGTAATCAGTAACCTGACCAACACGAGCATTACTCACCGTGTAATTAACTTTCTTGATAGGCGAGAAAAGTGCGTCGATAGGAACCGTACCAACAGGGGCTTTTTCATCACGATTACGCTCTGCAGGACCGTAACCTTTACCCATTGACACAACCATGTCCATTTCAATATCGGCTTCTTTTCCACAAGTCGCAATGAAATGGTCGGGGTTTAGGATTTCGACATTGGAGTCAGTGATAATATCGCCGGCCTTAATAACACCAGCACCCTTTTTAACGATGCGAATATTACGTGGCTCGTGACCATGGAGTTGAATCAGAACACCCTTCAAATTAAGGATAATGTCTGTAACGTCCTGAGTCACTCCGGGCACAGTAGAAAATTCGTGCAATACACCTTTGATACGAACTGATGTGATTGCCGCCCCCTGCAGCGAGGAGAGCAAAACCCGGCGCAGGGCATTACCCATGGTCGTACCGAAACCACGTTCGAATGGTTCCGCTGTAAACTTGCCATATGTGGCAGTCAGCGTATCGGCTTCGACCTGGAGACGCTTGGGCTTGATCAGTTCTCTCCAGTTTTTAAACATGCTAATCCTCCGTTATGAGGTTGCGCTATAAAGTTTCAAATCGCCAGACTGAATATATCGGTTACTTTGAGTAAAGCTCGACAATCAGGTGTTCCTGGAAGCTTGGCGTAGTCATTTCAGCACGGATAGGCAAAGTTTTAACGGTGCCTTGGAAAGCTTCACGAGTCAACTCGACCCAAGAAGGAAGTCCACGGCGCATAACGCCATCAAGAGCTTCATTGACACGAACTATCTTGCGACTCTTCTCACGAAGTTCAACGACATCGCCAGGACGCACGAGATATGACGGAATATTTACTTTACGGCCATTAACCACCAAAGGGTTATGACGTACAAGCTGACGAGCCTCACTACGAGAAGTAGCAAAACCCATCCGATAAACCATGCTGTCAAGGCGGCGCTCAAGAAGAACCAGAAGATTCTCGCCTGTTACACCCTTCATCCGGTCAGCTTCTTTAAAATAGTCACGGAATTGCTTTTCAAGCAGACCATAAGTGCGCTTGACTCGCTGCTTTTCACGTAACTGAGTACCGTAATCGGAAACCTTGATACGACCTTGGCCATGTTGACCAGGCGCATAGTTGCGGCGTTCCAGGGAACACTTATCTGTGTAACAACGGTCACCCTTCAGGAACAACTTCATATTTTCCCGCCGGCACATGCGGCAAACGGGTCCAGTGTGTCTCGCCAACGTTCGTCTCCTTATGTCTAGTTAGACTCTTCTACGCTTGGGTGGACGGCACCCGTTGTGCGGTATCGGAGTGACATCTTTGATCATAGTGATTGTCAGACCTACTGACTGAAGAGCGCGGAGTGCAGACTCACGTCCTGAACCTGGGCCTTTAACCCATACTTCAACACTGCGAAGTCCATGCTCCTGTGCTTTCTTAGCTGCATCTTCGGCTGCCATCTGAGCTGCGAAAGGAGTACTTTTACGACTCCCTCTAAAACCCTTGGATCCGGAGGTACACCATGAAATCACGTTGCCGGCCACATCTGTGATCGTAATGATCGTATTGTTGAACGTCGCCTGGATATGAGCAATTCCATTTGGGACATTCTTCTTTTCACCTTTTTTACGTACACGTTTACCAGGCTTAGCCATGGTTCCTCCTGATTACTTCTTCTTACCGGCGACGGTCTTACGCGGACCCTTACGGGTTCTTGCATTGGTCTTGGTTTTCTGTCCACGCACAGGCAAGCCTCTACGATGGCGCAGACCACGATAACAACCAAGGTCCATAAGTCGCTTGATGTTCATTGTCACTTCGCGACGAAGGTCACCTTCTACCTTGCAGTCACTGTCAATAACCTTACGGATCTTGGCAACTTCTTCCTCAGTCAAATTATCTGAACGAGTGTTGAAGTCAACACCAGCTTTGGACAATATATCCTGGGATGTCGAGCGACCGACACCAAAGATGTATGTCAGCGCTATTTCAATCCGTTTGTTTCGGGGTAAATCGATACCAGCGATACGAGCCAATGTCCGGTCCTCCTAAAATGCTTAACCTTGTCTCTGTTTATGCTTGGGATTTTCACAGATAACTCTGAGAACGCCCTTGCGCTTAATTACCTTGCACTTGTCACAAATTGTTTTAACTGATGCTCGGACTTTCATGTTTCTTTCCTTTAATCCGCGTCGACGACAACCCTAAAAGGTTTATCGACATTGCCTAGACCTGCGTTAATATCTCAGGACCGTTATCAGTAATGGCTACTGTATGTTCAAAATGGGCAGACCGTTTTCCATCTTGTGTAACCGCTGTCCACCCGTCTTCCAGTATCTTTACACCGGGCAACCCGGCATTTATCATCGGCTCAATAGCAAGAGTCATCCCAACTTTCAATCGTGGACCTTGACCCGCTTGCCCGTAATTAGGTATTTGAGGAGCCTCATGCAGATTTCGCCCAATACCATGTCCAACAAACTCACGGACAACTGAAAAACCTTTTGGCTCCACCCAGGACTGAACAGCTTCAGAAATATCTGATAATCTTCCGTTCGGAACTGCTTTTGCTATGGCTTGTTCAAGTGATTCACGCGTGGCAATAACTAACCTCTGCGTTTCGTCATCTAACTCACCAACGGCAACTGTCATAGCTGAGTCGCCGTAAAAACCTTTATAAAACACACCAAAATCAATACTTAGAATATCACCGCTTTGCAGAGGGTTATCATCAGCAAAACCATGTACAATTCTATCATTCGGTGAGGAACAGATGGCGAAAGGAAAGCCTCCATACCCCTTGAATGCTGGCTTTGCACCCTGCCGCTGACATTCCTTCTCAGCCAAACGATTCAGCTCATTGGTTGTAACGCCTGGGCTGATCCGACTTTTCAACAAAGCGAGTGTTTCAGCAACAATGCGCCCTGCTGCCCGCATCTTGTCTAACTCTGCCGGGCTCTTTAAAACAATCACTCTAACTCGCCTGTAGCAGCGACAGCATCTTTTCCTGAACTTGAGATATTGGCTGCATTCCGTCAAGCTCCAACAACACGCCCGCCTCTCGATAATAATTAATTAAAGGAGAAGTCTGGTCTGCATAAACTTGAAGCCTTTTACGAATAGTCTCTTCCTGATCATCATCACGCTGAAAAAGTGAGCCAGAGCAAGAATCACATATCCCTACTTCACGAGAGGGATCAAAACTTAAATGATAACCGCGACCACAGTCTTTACAGGTTCGGCGACCGGTTAAACGCTCAACCAAGGCCTCAGCATCAACTTCGAGAGAGATAACACGATCCAACTCTTTGCTCATCTCTTGAAGGCTTGTCTGTAAGGCATCAGCTTGAGGCTCTGTCCGAGGGAAGCCATCAAGGATAAAACCGTTGGAACAATCTGGCTCCTGGAGACGATCACGTACAATACCTACAACAACTTCATCAGGAACCAAACCACCAGCGTCCATATATTCTTTGGCCTTTAGTCCCATGGCCGTACCGTCCTTAACTGCAGCACGAAGAATATCACCAGTTGAAATTTGCGGAATGGAGAACTTCTCCGTCAACATCTTGGCCTGAGTACCTTTGCCTGCGCCAGGAGGTCCGAGTAAGATAAGTTTCATTCGTACTTTCCTCAACTAACCACGACGGCTCTTGATATTCACACCCTTCATGAAACCTTCATAAGAGCGAGAAATCAAGTGAGCTTCAATTTGAGAAGCAGTATCCAAACCAACACCAACTACAATCAGAAGTGATGTACCACCAAAAAAGAAGGGGACATTAAACTGACCAATCAATAGTGTCGGCAACACACACACTGCAGAGATATAAATTGCACCGGCGAAAGTTAGACGGCCAAGCACAGTATCTAGGTAATCAGAAGTTGCCTTACCAGGCCTGACGCCAGGAACATATCCACCTTGTCGCTTGATATTATCTGCTACATCAACCGGGTTAAAGGTAACAGCCGTGTAGAAGTAACAGAAGAAGACAATAAAAGCGACATAAAAAACATTATATAGCCAATGTGCCGGAGTCATCATAGATGCAAACGTCTGGACCCACGGCACATCAACGAAGTTTGCGACCGTACTAGGGAACATGATGATCGAGCTGGCAAAGATAGGGGGGATAACTCCGCTCATATTAATTTTAAGAGGGAGGTGACTACTTTGTCCACCAGCATTCTTCGCACCAACAACGCGCTTGGCATAGTGAATCGGTACACGCCGCTGCCCACGTTCCATAAAAATAATTGCCCAGATAACAGCAACCATCAAAATCAAGATGATAAGCATAACTGTCATGGTCATAGCACCTGTCTTTAACAAACGAATGCTATTGATCATTGCAGATGGCATCATGGCGACGATACCAGCAAAGATAATCAGTGAGATTCCATTGCCAATACCACGCTCTGTAATTTGCTCACCAAGCCACATAATGAAGGCTGTACCAGCAGTCAAAGTGACAACAGTCAGGAGGATAAAACCGACACCCTGCATAGCAACAACCGGTTCACCGGCTGGACCACGCATAGTTTGCAACCCAACGGCGATACCTGCACCTTGGATAACTGAGAGGACAACAGTACCGTAACGTGTCCATTTCGTCATCGTCTTGCGCCCCTGCTCACCTTCTTTAGCCAGGCGCTCAACGGGCTCAAAAACAACTGTCAGCAACTGCATGATGATCGATGCGCTTATATAAGGCATGATCCCCAAGGCAAAAACTGTCATACGCTCCAGAGCACCGCCAGTAAAAGCACTTACCAAACCGAGCAGAGTTCCTTGAGTTCCCTCAAAGAATTGCGCAAGTACGGCACGGTCAACTCCAGGGAGAGGCACATGGCAACCGACACGATAGACAGCAAGCATACCAAGAGTAAAAAGAATGCGTCTACGAAGTTCAGGGATACTGAAAATATTCTGGATGCTGGCTAACAAGTTAAATAACCTCGACAGTGCCACCCACAGCTTCAATCTTAGCCTGGGCAGATTTGCTGAACTTATGAGCTTTAACAGTCAGGGCTTTGGTGAGGTCACCATCACCAAGAATCTTGACACCATCTTTCAGTTGACCGATCAAACCAGCCTTTCCAAGCGCTTCAAGATCAACCACACTTCCAGCATCGAAAAGCTCGAGGTCACGAAGATTTACAAGTGTATAGACTGTTCTTGTAAGAGGAGTAAAACCCCGCTTAGGTAGACGTCTTTGCAATGGCATCTGGCCACCCTCAAAGCCGGGCTTTACACCACCGCCAGAACGAGCGTTCTGACCTTTATGTCCCTTACCGGACGTTTTACCGGTACCAGAACCATGACCGCGGCCAAGACGCTTTTTACTATGAGTCGAACCGTACGACGGTTGCAGATTACTTAAATCCATGGTGGTTATCCTTGCGATTATTCCTCAACGGAGACCATGTGGTTGACCTTATTGATCATACCGCGAATTTCAGGTGTATCCTTAAGTACGACAGTCTGATGTAGACGCCGCAGACCGAGGCCGTTAAGAACTTTTGTGAAATATTTATTACGGCCAATGCCGCTACGTTTGAGAGTTATCTTGATATCAGCCATTATTCTCTCCCGTCTCAGGATTTCTGGTCTGAGCTGTTTTTCCCAAGACCACGTCTGGCAAGGATCTCTTCCGGGCTACGTAACATCTGTAGCGCCCGAATGGTTGCCTTGACAACATTGTGCGGGTTGTTAGAACCAAGGCACTTTGACAGGATGTCACTGATACCAGCAACCTCCAAAATCGCACGAGCCGCTCCGCCAGCAATAACACCGGTACCTTCAGAAGCTGGACGCAGCATGACTTTGCCTGCCCCAAACTTACCAATAACATCGTAAGGAATGGTCGTTCCCTGGATAGGTACGGAAATCATGCTTTTCTTGGCCTTTTCAACTCCCTTGCGAATTGCCTCAGGAACTTCTTTGGCCTTACCTAGACCGTATCCAACGTTTCCACTGCCATCACCTACAACTACCAGGGCAGAGAAGCTAAATCGACGACCACCTTTAACAACCTTGGCCGTACGATTGATGTGGATAACGCGATCGGTTAAATTTGTTTCGTTGTTGTCAACGCGTTGCAACGCTCTTCTCCTTTACAGCTCTAGAAAGTCAGACCAGCTTCACGTGCCGCATCGGCGAGAGCCTTAACACGGCCATGATATAAAAAGCCGTTGCGGTCGAAAACTACCTGTTTAATATCCTTTGCCAGAGCTTGTTCGGCAATCTTTTTACCGATAACCTTGGCAGCTTCCACATTGCCGCTGTACTTGACGCTGTCACCAGTTTCTTTGGATACGGTTGAAGCCGTAGCTAAAGTTTTGCCAGTCACATCTTCGATAATCTGGGCATAAATATGTTTGGTGCTACGAAAGACACACAAGCGCGGACGCTCAACGCTTCCGGTAACTTTTTTCCGCACTCTACTTTGACGCTTTTTGCGGGCTACCCGCCGTTCTTTTGAGATTTTCACTGTTGTCACCTCGTCCTAATTCAGCTTACTTCGCTCCGGTCTTACCGGCTTTACGCATGATTCGCTCATCTGAGTACTTGATACCTTTGCCTTTATAAGGCTCGGGCTCACGGAACGAACGAATCTTCGCCGCTGTAGCACCAACGAGTTCTTTATCGATGCCAGAAACGGTAATTGTGTTTGCCTTGGAGTCGACTTCTGCGCTAATGCCCTTAGGCAACGGATACTCTATTGGATGAGAGTAGCCGAGGGACAGGTTTAAGTTAGAGCCTTTCAACTCAGCTCGATAACCAACCCCATTAATCTCCAGGATTTTTGAAAAGCCGTTAACAACACCGTCGACCATATTCGCAATCAGAGAGCGCGTCAGACCCTGCAAAGCAGACCCTGATTTCGCATCACTAGAAGCAACGATTAACTGGTCTGCTTCCAAGTTGACTGTGACGTCCTCATGGATCGTCCGTTCGAGTTTGCCCTTGGGGCCCTCGACTTTAATATTTTGACCATCCAGGGCGATTTTAACACCCGAGGTGATACTAATTGGTTTTTTGCCGATGCGCGACATCTTTATCGACTCCTTAAACTCAACAGTTTACTTAAAATTACCAGACAGTGCAGATGACTTCACCACCAATGGTGGCTTCACGTGCAGCGACATCATCCATAACACCTTTAGATGTCGACAAGATTGCAGCACCCAGGCCATTTTTGACCCTAGGAATGTCGGCATGACCCACATAAACTCTACGTCCAGGCTTTGATACGCGAGTAATTTCGTGGATTACAGGGTTATTCTGATCATCATATTTCAGGTAAATACTCAGAATCCCTTGCAGGTCATCGCTGACAACCTTGAAATTCTTGATATAACCGAGATCTTTTAAAACTTCAGCAATAGCAACTTTCACATTGGACGAGGGCATGTCCAGTTTTGAATGTTGTGCCATGCCTGCATTGCGGATGCGGGTAAGCAGGTCCGCGATCGGATCCGTCATAGCCATGAATACTGCTCCTTAATTAACCAATTACCAGCTGGATTTGATTACGCCTGGAAGCTTTCCTTCAGACGCCAGCTTGCGCAGACATATTCTGCACATATCAAATTTACGATAGTAAGCACGAGGCC
The DNA here is from genome assembly GCA_965366475.1 of uncultured bacterium. Classification (GTDB taxonomy): domain Bacteria; phylum Desulfobacterota; class Desulfuromonadia; order Desulfuromonadales; family BM103; genus M0040. Next base: position 8,619 of record CBDUFN010000107.1, read on the forward strand.
GACCACAGATCGGACAGCGGTTATACTCTCTCACATTAAACTTTTGAGGCCTTGCAGCCTTAATGCGCATCGATTTCTTTGCCACGAGTTTCCTCCGCTATGCCGCTACATTCTGTTTCCGAAAGGGCATGCCCATTCCGGTAAGCAGTGCGCGACCTTCTTCATCTGTACGCGCCGAAGTGACGATCGTCACATTCATGCCCTTGATCTTGTCAATTTCTTCGATATCGATCTCAGGGAAAATCAACTGCTCACGAATACCGAGAGTATAATTACCACGGCCGTCAAAAGCCTTAGCAGAAACACCCTTAAAGTCTCTAACGCGTGGCAGAGCGACATTGATCAAACGATCAAGGAACTCATTAAAATCTTTTTCTACGAATTTCTTTTTTTGAA
>CBDUFN010000108.1:0-8935 GCA_965366475.1 uncultured bacterium
TCTGGAACAACTTCAGCCGATTCTTTCTCAACAGGAGCAGCCACTTTTTCTTCAGCAGCAGCTTCAACCACAGGGGCAGAATCTTCAACAACCGGAGCGGCCTCTTCAGGGACAGGCGCAGTTTCTTCTGCCACTACAGGAGCAGCCTCTTCAGGAACAGTCTCTTCAGCAACCGGCTCGGGAACAGGTTCCTTAGCGACAGTCTTACGGCGTCGACGAATCAGGCCAGAGCCAATTCGCTCTTCCTTAACCTTGACTTCAACGTTTTCATCAGCCGGTGCAGCTTCAGACTGGTTGGACTGGGTTGCCTCGAACTTAAGTGCAACCTCTTCTTCCAGTGCACTCATATGGTTCTTGACCTCAATACCGGCATGGTTAAGTTTGTCAACAATGTCTTTGTTGTCCAGACCCAATTTGGTTGCCAGTTCATAAACACGAATTTTAGCCATCAACTTTCCCCTGAGATATCCTGATAACGGAGCAGATCCTTAAGAAAGGCTTCCGCTAACTTTCCATCGGGCAAACCCACGACACTTCTTTCCGCACGCCCGAGTATGCGGCCAAGTTCTATTTTGTCGAATAATCTATTCGTTACTATCTTTTGATATTCTGCTTTACGTCTGACTTTCTCACCAATTTGCGGCGAGATATCTTGTGCCAGGATTATAACTGCTAACTTTTTTCTACGACTCAAAGCATCAAGAACGGCATTACTTCCAGCAACAAAGCTTGCTGATTTTCGCGCCATACCGAGCAAGCTGGCTAGATGCGCAAGAAGTTCATGAGAGATGGCCTTCACAAGGTTGTCAGCGGATGTCTGCTGACAGCTCTGTTTAAAAGCCCTATCAAACTGCTTCTTATTGACTGCAGCCTCGACACAAGCACGACTGTTGCAGACATATGCTCCACGACCCGGCAAGCGTCCTTTCAGATCGGCAAGGATCTCTCCCTCCGGTGAGCGGACAAACCGAACCAATTCTACCTGGTCTTTGACCTGACGACAGCCAGCACAGGTACGCTGTGGTTGCCGACGATCTTCAGCCACGTTACTCAGAGCTCTCCGCACCGCTTAAGTCAGCGACCTTGGCTTCAAAGGCACGCATAACAGTAACACGTGTTTCACCTTCAGCCATTGGCGTAATTTGGTCAACTGATTCAGCTGCATTGATCAGGGTAATTGCATCTTTAGCAGTCATGGCACTTAGAAGCTCTTCAGTAGAAGCAGCTTCTTCGCCAACGGTTGCTTCTGCAGTTGCAGCATTGCCGCCGCCGGTCAATTCTTCTAGCTCAGCTTCAGCAGCACGCGTCTCGCTCATGATATCAATTTTCCAGCCAGTTAACTTGGCCGCAAGACGAACGTTCTGACCCTTCTTACCAATTGCAAGAGAGAGTTGATCATCGGGGACAATGATTTCCAATGACTCTTCATCATTGTCAACATAGACCCTGGTAACGTCTGCCGGGGCAAGAGCAGAGCACGCAAAACGAGCGATATCGGGTGTCCAGTTGATAATGTCAATCTTCTCTCCACGAAGCTCGGAGACAACATTCTGAACACGTGCGCCACGCATACCGACACAAGCGCCAATTGGATCGACATCTGGATCACTGGAAACAACAGCAATCTTTGCACGACTCCCAGGCTCACGGGAAACAGCTTTAATTTCAACGATGCCTTCAGAAACTTCAGGCACTTCCATTTTGAAGAGTTCAATCAAAAGACCTGGGTGAGTCCGAGACAAAATAATCTGTGGACCCTTGGTCGCCATACGAACATCAGAGATGTAAGCACGAACGCGATCGCCCTGGCGATAATTTTCACGAGGAACTTGCTCGCGATGGGGCAACAAAGCCTCTGTACGGCCAAGATCGATAATCAAATCACCACGTTCGTAACGGCGAACAATACCATTAACGAGTTCACCGAGGCGGTCTTTGAATTCATTAAAGACACCCTCACGCTCGGCTTCGCGAACTTTCTGAATGATTACCTGTTTGGCTGTTTGAGCTGCAATCCGGCTGAAACTGCTGGCATCCATCTTCATACCAAGAGAGTCACCAGTTTCAACATCAGGATCGATTTCCTGAGCCTCGGTAATATCGATTTCCTGATAGGAGTTCTCAACTTCATCAACAACAGTGACAAACTCAAAAACTTCGACTTCGCCAATCTCATCATTAAAATGAGCTTCCAGATCACGTGTGTTGCGATACTTTTTGTTTGCCGCGGAAAGAACTGCAGCTTCCAAAGCTTCGACCAGAACGGCACGATCAATGCCTTTGTCCTTAACGACCTGGTCGATAATGTGATTCAGATTGATATTCATCACTTCCCCCTGCATACCCCACTCTTGTGCGGTGGTGGCTGCTGTTGAAGACTGTATTTGTAAATCGTTCTATTAAAAATCTTCTTCCAGATTTGCTTTTTCAATATCTTCAAGCAGGATAGCAACCACCCCGCCTTTTTTATCACTCTGTTCGAGACGCACTCGACCATCTTCAAAGCCAAGCAAAGTCCCAACAAAGGTCTTACGTGTATTTCCTCGCTCATCAGGATCAAGCAGACGCAGTGCCTTTAATTTGGCTTTTTGTCCGGAAAAACGCACAAAATCTGCAGGCTTTTTCAGTGGCCGATCCAAACCTGGAGAGGACACCTCCAGACGATAGGCAGACCGAATAGGATCTTCAACTTCAAGAATTGCACTGACTTCACGACTGACAACAACACAATCGTCAAGTGTGATGCCGACCGGCTTATCGATGAAGATACGCAAAGCCAACTGACGACCATCTTGCTGCATTTGAAGATCAACCAGTTCAAAACCAAGTTCATCAAGTATCGGCAGAACGAGCGTCTCAATTTTTATTAGAATCTGTTGTTCCATGACTGTTTTCCAAAACAAAAAAAGCGAGCCGCGAAGCTCACTTTTCGTATGAAAAGTTAATTGAATGTTAAGTATCAAAGTTCCCTGACCAATGCAAGGAAAAAGTCATTTAACAACCGCTAACAACAGCTTTGTGAACCATAAGCTAGCACTTTTGCAATAAAGTCATACTTTCCACGTGCCAGGTTTGTGGAAAGAGATCAAATGGCTGACTCGATACTATTTTATACCCGCCGTCAACAAGAGGCGCCAAGTCACGAACTAGCGTTGCCGGATCGCAAGAGACATAGAGGATCCTCTCCGGGTTCATTTCAAGCAACTGCGTTGCGGCTTGATAATTTCCGGTCCGCGGTGGATCCAAAACGACAATATCCAGCTTCTCCGAAGAAGAGTAACGACTTATCATGCTAGCAACATCTGCAGCATAAAATTCGACGTTAGTGATTTTATTGGCGGCAGCATTAACGCGGGCTTTCTCAATAGAAAGAGAGGAGCTTTCAACTCCGGTCAGTCGACCTGCCCTAAGAGCAAGAGGCAGGCTGAAATTCCCCATACCACAGAACAGATCAAGGATCTCTTCATCTCCCTGAAGATCCAGCAAGGCCAGCATATTATCGACCATGGCACGATTTTGAACCGAGTTAACCTGAACAAATCCCCCAGGACCATAACGAAGGGCCATTTCAGGTTGATCAACCAGTACAGTCAAATCACCCTGGCCATGAACCACCTCAACCGAATCACCTTGCCCGGTTTGAATACAGCTATTGAACCCGTGGCGAGATGAAAACTTCAACAACCAGGTTCGGATTTCTTGACGCCCTTTCGGCAAGACATGAAAGACGAGCCGAACGCCATCGTCGTCGCCACAACCAATATCGACTTGTGAGATGCAATCAGGGCGAGGCACGTCCTTGAGTTCATTTCGCAAAGCATCCAAGGCTAGCTGAACAGAGGGAGAAACCAGCCGGCACTGATCAACGTCAACAACGATGTGTGTACCATGACGGTAAAACCCAACAACCAAACGATCTTTAGAAACATGACATTTGAGCTGTATCCGGTTGCGATACATCCATTCATCAGGAGCGGGAACGATAGGCTTGAGGTGTTCGACTTCGACAAGTTTACTGCGAACCATCAGGTCGACAAAGTTCTGTTCTTTAAAGCGTGTCTGCTCCTGGTAAGGCAAATGCTGCCACTGACATCCACCGCAGGTACCAAAGAGTGGACACGGTGGCTCGCGCCGTAATGGTGAGGGAGTCACAAGCTCAATAACTTCGGCCTCTGCATACCGCCGCTTCGCTTTGACAACTTTACAGTCAACGTGGTCACCTGGAGCGGTTAACGGCACAAAGATCGCTTTCCCCTCATGCCGGCCAATACCACGGCCGCCATGAACCAGAGCAGTTATTTCAAGGTTCTTGATAATGTCAGCCATAAAAAGAATGTTTGCGTGGTTTATTTAACTCGGCATTCACCAAAGAGCGAGCGTAGCCTGCACGAGAAAGATAAGGAGAAGAATGCTGAAGGAACGTTTCTATTAAAGAGGTTCGCACAGTTTCAACGTCGGCCGAAGCCACTCCCATACGTTCAAAGCGTTTAACCACAGTCAACTCTTTACCAAGGGAGTCAAGCGCTTTTTGTTTGAACACGGCATCATCAGAGTTCACGCACGGGAGTAGACTCAGCTTGCAGATAAGAGTCGCCACCACACAAACGCGATGATAATCGCCAAAATAGCGATTGCTTTCGTCGGTAAAAACGAGTTTGATGCCGTTTTCAAGCTGTGTTTCTCTAAGCGTTGTCATCATTCAGCCCAAGCAACTCTCGGCGTTCTTCTTCAACGAGATCTATTTCACTCATAAGACCACGAAGAATGCGAACCTCACGATCATCTAGAGCCGCCCGGCCAAACATTTGTCGATATGAACGCATGATATGCTCTGGATTTTGTGGATTCAAATACTTGATCTTGAGCAAGGTCTCACGCATGTGATCGAAAAGAACTTCAAGCTGTTCAATGGAAGCGAGTTTTCGTCCATTCTGCCCTTTACCGCAGGCCTCGCCATACTGCTTGCCAAGTTCATAAAGACAGATCACGACAGATTGGGCAAGATTCATCGATGCAATGCTTCCACAAGTCGGGATCGTGATCAGCCGCTGGCAAAGATCGAGCTCTTCGGTCTTCAAGCCCTTATCTTCGCGACCAAAGACCATGGCGACACGGCCGCTATCAAGCAATGGAAGCAACTCTTTTGCAGCACTGTCCGGGTGATGAAAATCTACCCTGTACTTACCAAACCGTCGTGTGGTTGCGTAAGCATAATGGCAATCATCAAGGGCTGATTTAAGGTCTGGATAAACAGTCGCCTGCTCCAACAAGCCACTCGCTTTAACTGCCATCTTACGGGCTTCTTCATCAAGATGATCGACGACTGGTGCAACAAGACGTAAATCGGTGACTCCGAAATTGGCCATAGCACGGGCCACAGATCCAATATTTCGTTCACCTCGAGATTCAACAAGAACAACACTGAGATTATCTAAATTCATACAAACTCACTTAGCACGGAACAGTATCCGTAGATTTTTGAACGTTACTCTAAGCTAAATCGCCCAGATACCCCTGGAGTAAAGTTGTAGCGACAATCGCCGCGGTTTCAGTTCGCAAGACGCGTGGCCCAAGCCTGACAGGCAAAAAACCTACACCTTGGGCCTGTTCGATTTCCGCTTGCGAGAAACCGTCCTCCGGCCCTATCAATAGGGCCACACTGTGTGGGTTGAAAGAGCCAATGCCTTCTTTGATTGTCCAACTTGCATCACCTGCATAGAGCATCAATTTCAACTCTGCAGAGACAGCACTCTCAAGCGCTTCTGAGAAAGTATGCACAGGTAGCAACTCCGGAATCATAGCACGACGACATTGGCGAGAGGCTCTGCTAACCACCTCTGGCCAAGGTTCTAAATTCTGATGAGGAGCATTCTTTTCATTAAGTGTTAAGGTCTGTTGCGATTCAAGAGGGACAATGCGCGAAACCCCAACCTCTGTCAATTGCTGCAAGACCAATTCAAAGCGCTCTAAATCCGGCACTGACTGATAAATATCAACAGTGAGAGGACTCTCCACAGACGTTGGCAGGTACGCGATCGGGACACAACAGGCAGCTCCCGGCTCTAAAGACAATATTCGCGCGCGGTAAGCTGTTGATTCCGGATCCAGAACCGTTAAAATCTCTCCTGGTTGTGCCTGCCAGAGAGAGAGAGCCTTAAGGGCATCAGCCTGCAAAGGGACCTCAGTCTCCAGTTGCGGAACCTGATTCAATCGGACAATGCTGTGCGGCCCACCATTATTTACGCATGACAGGTGCGAATCCATATTCTCTATACCCCTTAAAGCGCTCTCTTGATGCCTCAAGCCGCTCGTCGTCAAAAGCCTCGGCAAAATCGATGACATGGCTAAAATGCCTGATGAACTCATGCTGGCAAGGAACTCCCATCAAGAGCACATCAGCACCATTTGGGTTCTCCTCTGAGGTGACAATGACCACAGGCTCATCATGACAATCAACGGAGCCGTTATCATAGACATGAGGGACAAAAGTTCCTTTCTTCCAAGCCCACATAAATCGGTCAAGGGTAACACCCTGATTATCATCTTGAACCATGACCAGAACACGCTTTCCTTTCAAGTAAAACTCTTCAGTGAGTTCGCAGAGAAGGCTTGCACGTTCAGGCCGTGGGAGTTTGATAAACTCTATTGTAGTCAAATGAAGCTCCTGTCACTGAATAAACATCTAATGAATGCGGCACTCTAGCAAATACACATTTTGCAGGTCAACTGATGGAATTCAATCGCAACAATTTAACTCTAAAGTTCTTTCTGTTAAAATTCAGATGAACGCATTAACTCGAATCCAGGGAGATGTCAAATGAGTTCCACACATACCACAACAATGTTCATCGTTATTTTATCGATGATTCTTATCTCCTGTGTACACCCGATTACTAAAAACACACGCGAGCAACTTGCACCAGAAACAACCTTTGCCTTGATCATCAAGAACCCAACAGCATTTTTAAATCATGAAATCATGCTGGGTGGAGTTATTGTTACGGCGGAAAAAGCAGAGGAAGGAACACTCATCGAACTTATAGAATGGGAACTCAATCGATGGGGCGAGCCTTTATATCTCGATGACCAAGCCCGTCGATTTCTAGTCAAATCAAAACAGGAACTGAATCCAGAAAGCTACGAACCTGGCATGCTAATGACTATGGCAGGTCGCTTCTTAGGGAACGAAACTCGACGTCACGGTGAACACGACTATTCATTCCCGGTCTTCGATCTTATTGAAATTCATCAGTGGGAGAGCCCGTTTCGCTACGGTATCCACACCCACGATGATCCTGCATATCCAAACTATATAGACCCGGGCAACAATCCCGACCGTCACCCATACGATCCGGGTTACAGCATTTATCCATACACACCCTACTGGTATCGTAACAGATGATCTATGAACAAACGGATAGAGCGGTCACCCTATAAAGGGTTCAAGCATCAGCAGAGACATTTGCCAGAGGCGTGTCGCTCTCTAGCGTTACTGGCCTTTTCTTGGCCAGGGCCAGATAGTTGCCGAGAAGGATGAGCAGAATCCCACATAAACCTGTCATGGTCCAATGATAGTCCTCCCAAATTGTTGAAAGAATCAGAGCAACAACCGGGAAAAGCAACGTAGCGTATGCAGCACGGCCGGGGCCGATCCGACCAACGAGCGTGAGATAACAACCAAACGCGATAACAGAACCAAATAGAGACAGATAAAACAAAGACAAGAGATAAGGCAGAGAAAGGTCGATTGTAATCGGTGCACCTGTTACGAGCACAACGACCATCATGCAAATTGATCCATAGGCCATACCGAAAGCATTGGTTTGAACGACAGGGAGCCGATGACGTTGATTTCGGGCCGAGACAATATTTCCTAGCGAAGCCAGGTAAGTCGCGGCAAAAGACAACAACATCCCGACAATCACAGGTCCAGAAAAATTCACAGCAGCCATTTCCGGCCAAAATAACAAGAGCAGACCGAACATCCCCAGAGCTCCGCCCAAAAGAACTTTCAATTCAATAGGCGATCCCAGAAAAATTCTACCATTCAACAGGTTCATGACCACAATTGTTGAAAAAACAACCGCCGCCAAGCCACTGGTTATCTGCAATTCAGCAAGATAAAAAAGGAGATAGTTGATCGCAAAGAGGAAAATTCCCTGCATGGCAATATAGAGGTGATCGACACGCGTAAATCGTAGAGGCAAGCGTCTTAACATGCACCAACAAAAGAGGATGAGCGCTGCAAGGGCAAAACGGTAAGAAACCGACAGAGCCGGGTCAACACTTCCGAGTTGAAACTTGATTCCAAGCCACGTTGACCCCCAGATCAAGATTGTAATTGTATAAAAAATCAGGTTTGCCATGTCGATGATAATCACTAAATTATTAAGCCAACTGTTCTTCAGCGAGACGACCGAGGGTCGCTATGGCAACCTCAACAGAGGGATTCCAGCAGGCAGCATTAAGTCGAATACAGTTTGTGTATCGACCGTCTATAGAGAAAATGGCCCCTGGTGCGATAGTAATACCCTGCCCTTTGGCTTTTTTATAAAGAAGAAGGGAATCAACCCTTTCAGGCATCTCAACCCAAAGGACAAAGCCACCCTGGGGCCGCGACACGCGGGTACCCTGAGGAAAAGCCCGTCCTATAGCATCGGCCATCTGTGCAACCTGACGGGCATAAACCCTTCGAATAGATCGTAAATGATGCTCATATCCACCATTGGCAAGAAACTCTGCTATGGCCAATTGGGTTGGGCTTGCGGTTGCAACGTTAATCAACATTTTACCGCGCTCAATCTGTTCCTGATAACGCCCGGCAGCAATCCAACCAACACGATAACCAGGGGCAACAGTCTTACTGAATGAGGAGCACAAGAGCACATTACCGGTTTTGTCAAACGATTTGGCTACAGAGGGCCGCTCATCATTG
>CBDUFN010000109.1:0-8907 GCA_965366475.1 uncultured bacterium
ACGATCTTGCATTCTTCAATCTTCTTACCAACAATTTCAAGAGCATTGACCATGCCAGCAGCAGAGATGATCGCGGTCCCATGTTGATCATCATGGAAGACCGGAATGTTCATGATTTTATTAAGCTCTTCTTCGATATAAAAACACTCTGGGCCTTTGATATCTTCAAGGTTGATGCCGCCAAAGGTCGGTTCAAGCAACTTGACGGTGCGAATGATCTCGTCGGAGTCCTTGGTGTCGAGTTCGATATCGAACACGTCGACATCAGCAAAACTTTTAAAGAGAACTCCTTTTCCTTCCATGACGGGTTTACCAGCGAGAGCTCCGATGTCACCGAGGCCGAGTACTGCTGTTCCATTTGAAACAACAGCAACCAAATTTCCTTTGGCTGTGTATTTGTAGGCATCATCAGGATTCTTTTCAATTTCCAGGCAGGGTTCAGCGACACCTGGACTGTAAGCTAGAGAAAGATCCCTGCTTGTAGCACATGGCTTAGTTGTAATGACTTCAATCTTGCCTTTACGGCCAGTTGAATGATAATCAAGCGCTTCCTGACGTTTTGACATGCTGTGTGTCCTCCCTGGCTTGTTGCCATAAGCCAATTGTTATGTGTATTTTTTTGTATAAGTAAATATTTTTAGCGACAATAAAAACCCTAGATAATGCTTATAGCCCACATTTGTCAAGATAAAACAGCTTTATAATAATAATTACATACTACTACAGCAATGCTAATGCCAATGTTTAAAATATCAGACATGACGTCATTAACCCTATAAAAATAGCTCTTTTCTGGTTGGCGTCAAGAGATGTTTGTAACTAAAAAAGTGATATACCACGGAAATAGTGGCTGAAATCAGCCAGCGAAGGCTGTTATTAATCGTTTTCTTTTGTGACCTTTAGACATCTGACATTTTCAGGTAATAATAAATAAGTATCAATCTTAACAAAATAACTCAAAAGGCTTCCTTGATGAACGTTTCTCTTAAACCCACAGTAAGAATAGGTGTCCTCTCAGATACTCATCTTCCTGATTCCGTTGATGCACACGCTTTTTTGGACAATCTTGTCGAGAACGTCCTTGCTCCTGTCGATATGATTCTACATGCGGGTGATTTGGTTGCTCCAGAGCTTTTAGATGCTTTTGCCGACTATCCTGTTCATGCTGTGCGCGGGAATATGGATCCACCAATAAAAGGCGTTCCGATAAAGAAAGTCATTAATGTTGGTGGTTTCACTATTGGTTTGATTCACGGATGGGGGCCTCCTGAAGGAATCGAAGAGCGTGCCTATGCAGAATTTAGTTCTACTTCTCTTGATTGCCTTGTTTATGGCCATAGCCATCAACCTGCTTGCCACCACGATGATGGTGTTCTCTTCTTCAATCCTGGCAGTGCGACTGATCGACGAAGTATGGAGTATTATTCTGTTGGGCTGCTTGAAATTGATAGTGATATCAGGGGAACCATCATACGACTTGATGTGTTTTGATAAGATGGGGTTTGGAAGCTACCGAAACTAAGATGTTTTGATAGAGTTGAGTCATGAAACGATTATGGGCGCCATGGCGTCTTGAATATATACAGAAGCCTGACGAATGCGGCTGCATCTTTTGCGTTGATCTTGATTCTGAGAGTGATCGAGAGAAACTGATTGTTGCTCGAGGTGCTCACTGCTATGTCATGATGAATCGATATCCTTATGCCAATGGCCATCTGATGATTTCACCGTACAGACATGTGTCAAATCCTTCAGACTTTGTTACCCATGAGATCCTTGAAATCCATCAACTGATGGTTAACAGCCAAAAGGTGTTGATCGACGTTTGTTCTGCTCAGGGTTTCAATGTTGGCTGGAACATTGGTGCTTCAGCAGGTGCCGGAATTGCGAGCCATGCCCATATGCATGTCGTCCCCAGGTGGACTGGTGACAGTAACTTTATGCCTGTACTGTCCGAAACAAGAGTGATTCCTGAACATATAGAAAGCGCTTATTTGTTGTTGGTTGAAGCTTTCCAAGGATTGTAGTCTGAAACTTTCAAAGTACTGCCTTCTACTCCCGAATCAATATTCGTAGCATGGGGCTCTTCTCTACAGAGGGTTTTCGTTGTATTCCTTGTAGAAAACCAATAAAATCATCCGAATATTTAATTGTGTTTTCTTTTCTTGTCTTCACGTTTCGCAGTCATCAGGGGTGCGGATAGACCTTCAATCCATGGAGTTTTGATTAATTATGTGGCTGGTTATTCAAAAAGGTGGATACTTGATGTATCCAATTGCTCTCTGCTCCATCTTTGCGCTTGGAATTTTTCTCGAGCGTCTCTGGACATATATTCGTGTTCGTCAGGAATTCAGGCTACTCGCCCACCAAGTAGAGCCATTGGTCGCAAAGAATTGTAATGAAGAGGCGGTTGCGATCTGTCACAAGTCCGATACACCACTAGCGCAAGTCTTTCTTGCTGCACTTCGGGTTGCTGGTCGCAACCGTGAGCAGGTAAAGGAAATTGTTGAAGAGACAGGGCGTCGTGAAGCTGCTCCTTTGCAGCGTTTCCTTGGTCTTTTGGGAACGATTGCAACAATTTCTCCTCTTTTAGGTCGACTCGGTACTGTACTCGGAATGATCCGAGCCTTTAATGTGATTGCAAGTCAGGGAATGGGTACACCAGCAACCTTGGGTGGCGGTATCTCTGAGGCCTTGATAACAACGGCTGCGGGCCTTACCGTCGCTATCCCGGTTATCCTTGCACATCGTTATCTGTCCAGTCGTCTCGATCAGCTCATTATTGAAATGGAAGAATATTCCCTCCGTCTGGTTGATTTGTTGGGGGAGTAAATGGGTTTTCAACGTAAACAAAGAGACGAGCCTCGAATTGACCTCACGCCTATGGTTGATGTGGTTTTTCTGTTGTTGATTTTCTTTATGATCTCGACGACGTTCGTCGAGAGTCCCGGTATCTCTATCAAACTTCCTGAGTCTTCTTCCCAAACAATTGATCGCGAGCCTAAAGAAATCAAAGTTTATCTTTCTCAGGAAGGTGATATCTATCACGGTGAGACAAAGATAACTGTTGATGATTTTAAGACTTTACTTGCTGAAAAACAGTCTGTTGCAGAACAAACAACGGTATTATTGTTGGCTGATCAGGAGTCGAGGCACGGTAAAGTTGTGACTCTGATGGATCTAGCTCGTGATGCTGGCTTTACCAAGTTGGCAATCGCTACAGAACAACGTAAGAAGTAATCATTCTTAATTCTGAGGAAACCTCTAATGAGTCGAACTATTGCGATACTGACCGGTGGTGGAGATTGTCCAGGTTTAAATGCAGTTATTCGTGGAGTTGTTCGTAGTGCAATCCTTTCCAGAAATTGGCGTGTGATTGGAATTGAAGATGGTTTTGATGGTCTGGTCGGGAGCCCTCGCTGGCGAGAACTAACCCTTGATTCCGTTCGCGGCATTCTGCCACGTGGCGGCACGATCTTGGGCACTAGCAACCGTGGTAATCCCTTCTCCTATCCCGTTGAAAGGGATGGTGAAACCCGTTTAGAAGATCTTTCCGCCGAGGTTGTCGAAAACTTTCATAGTCTTGGTGCAGACGCGTTAATTGCTGTCGGTGGTGATGGCACCTTGAAGATAGCTCTTGAACTTCAGAAGCTTGGAGTTCCGATGGTCGGTGTTCCGAAGACGATCGATAATGACTTGCGTGGTACGGATGTTACCTTCGGCTATAACACAGCCGTCAATATTGTGACTGAGGCTCTTGATCGGCTTCATACCACAGCAGAGAGCCATAACCGGGTCATGGTTGTTGAGGTTATGGGGCGAGATGCCGGCTGGATTGGACTGGAAGCTGGATTGGCCGGGTCAGCTGACGTTATTCTTATTCCGGAAATACCTTTCGAGTTTGATGCTGTTTGTGCAGCTATTGAGGAGCGTAAATCGCGAGGGAGTAAATTTTCCATTGTTGTTGCTTCAGAAGGTGCTTTTCCTGCTGAAGGTGAAAAACGTGTGAAAGTTGCAAAGGCTGAAAATCTTGGCGTTGAAAGGCTGGGCGGTATCGGTGCTTATGTGGCTGATGAGCTTGCACAACGCTTAAAGGTCGAAAGCCGTGTTGTTGTTCTCGGTCATTTGCAAAGGGGCGGTAGCCCTTCGCCTTTTGATAGGATTCTTGGCTCACGTTTTGGCATTAAAGCTGTTGAGTTAATCGAAAACAGTCGTTTCGGCCGGATGGTTTCATTGCAGGGCCGTCATGTGAGTGATGTTGATATTGCAGATGCCGTTGACTCGCTCAATCGAGTTGACCCATCTGGTGATTTGGTTCGTTCCGCTGAAGCTCTGGGTATTATGATGGGGCGTGCAAGAACGTATGGGAACAGGGGGTAGGTGTGGCCGTAAATGAAATCCTGACTGGCAGCGGTGGCAAGCGTGATATCGCTTATGCCGCTTGTGGCATGTTGCTGGGAGTGATGGCGCCAATTGGCTGGATCATCCTGCGTTTGATGCTGTTTTGGGACAGTAGCCATTCGCTCATCGACCAAGTGGTTCACGACATTATGGGGACAGAGCAAAGCCGGTACATGTATTCGTACATGTGCGGCGGAACCATGATGGTCCTTGGCTCTTTTGGCTTCTTTATTGGCCGAGCCTCACAGCAGATCCATGATCGTGCTATGAAACTCGATATCCTCAATCGTGAGGTCGCCGAACAGAAGGCGACGTTCGAGAGGCGTTTTACTGATTTAGATCATAGCATCAAAAACTTTCACATTATTAATACTGACCTACAAAAGAGTGTGAGTCGGCAGGAAATTCTACGTCTTACCGCTGATGGTCTGCATGAGGTTATAGGTTTTGATCGTGTCAATGTCCTGATGGTGGACGAAGCTGATAACCACCTTTATTTTGCTGTTTGCAAAGGGTCCAATCTTGGCGATGCAGATGTAAAAGCACGTTTGCCTCTGGATGCACGCTCCGGCTGCCTTTTTAAGTCGATCTCGGATCGGCAAGTCATGTTAATTGATGATATTGTCAAGATGCCTGAGGAATATCACCTTCAGTCACCAGGTAATGCTGTCTCACAGCTTCGTTCACGTAACTTCATTCTTTGTCCAATCATTGTACGTGGACAGGCCGTTGGTCTTCTTGCTGTTGATAACAAACACAAAAAGGTCAAACTTTCAGATACTGATGTTGACACTGTAAAGCTTTTTGCTGATCAGATTTCTTCTTCCATGATGCGTATTAATCTTCTTGATGCGGTGGAGTCGCTTACCCAACAGCTTGAGCATACATTTAACGAATTTCTTAAATATCGCGATGAACATGCTGAATTAATTACGTCTTTACGTCTTGCCGCTTCGTCGACAACAAGCGCCACCACAGACATTTCTGGTGGTGCTGGCGTGATTCAGGAATCTGTGAATTCAACACGTTCAGCAGTCGGTCAGATTTCAGTTTCGATCGATCAGGTCTCCGACAACCTCAAATCTCTTAATGGGTTCATGGAAAGTTCGATTGCTTCCATGACTGAGATTCAATACACCGTTAGTGCTGTTGAGGAAAACAGTGTCCGCTCTCATACCATGTCCGAAACGGTTAAAGAGAGAGCAGAGCATGGGGTTGAAACGGTTAAACAGGTTCTTGATGGGATGCGCGGCATTGTTTTGGCTGTAGAGCAGGCTGAGGAGACTATTGTCAGCCTGTCCGACAAAGGTGAAGAGGTTGGTACTATCACTTCAGTAGTAACAGCCTTAACGCAGAAGACCAGTTTGTTGGCTTTAAATGCTGCGATTATTGCTGCGCAAGCTGGTGAACATGGCCGTTCCTTCGCGGTGGTTGCTGATGAAGTGAGAACGCTTGCTCAGGAAGCGGCCTCTTCAACGGATCAAATCAATCAGATTGTTGAGGAAATCCAGAGATACACACGTGATACTGTTGACCATATTCGCTGCACGCATCAATTGGTTACCGAAGGGATGGAGCAGGGTGAAGAGATGTCGAATGTGTTATCTCAAATTCTTGTTAGTTCTAACGATGCCATGGAAATGGCTCATGATATTCGTAAGTCGACGCAGGAAATTTCTCACTCTGTTATCGGCGTAAGTAACTCGGTTGAAGAATTAGGCGAGATGTCGTCACAGGTCTCAAGAGCATCCCGTGAAGAGGCCAACGGTGCAAAGAGTATCGTTGCCGCGGTCGAAGAGGTCAGGTCGATGACAGACGATATGGTTTCCGCGACGTCGCGACAGGCAGAGAATACACGTCAGATTGAAACTTCAGTTGATCGTGTCAGTGATATGGCTCAAAGAATCTTTGATGAAATGGATGATCGTCGTAGTGGTAGTCTTCAGGTTATTGAAGATTTGAGGCGTTTGAAGGAACAGAAAGGGTGATTGGTTACCCTGACCTAAGGTTGGTCCTTAAGAAATATTAAAGGCGGAATCACTTTTATGGTGTTTCCGCCTTATTGTTTTGGAGCTATCTGAAAACGGTGCAGCTAGACGCTCTGGACGCTTTCATCTTTTTAAAACAAGTTTGTGATTCTTGTTGAGCGCAGGGTTGTTGTCGTAAATGATTTTTTCTTGAAAGGCTATGAAACAAGTTCCTCGTAAGTTTTGTCAATCAGTCTTCTCAGAGTCTTGCCACCAATTATTGCCTTCATCCTGTGCTCGACGGATACTTTGAGTAGGGCAAGTTTCTCGTCCAGGACAATCATGCCGCCGGCAGGGCTCAACATGAATTGTAATGTCTGTGCCTTTGATTTCTTCACCAATTTTTTTCTCTATGTAATCAGTAATGTCATGAGCCTCTTCCACGGAGAGGTGTTTGCAAACAGTCAAATGGAAATCGATAAGCTTTTGTGACCCGGCACGACGAGTTCTTAAATTATGATAGCCAAAAAGTTCGTGCTTATGGTCATTGATAAGAGTTTCTATTTCGTGACGAATTGTTTCCGGTAGTTGTTCGTCCAGGATATCTCGTAAGGCTTGCCGCAGTAATCGAATAGATTCAATTATGATATAGATTGCGACTAGAAACGACATAACCGGGTCTAGCCAGGGCAGGTCGAATTGGCTGATCAGGATCAGTCCCAACAATAAAGCCAAGTTGGTATACACATCCATTGTGAAATGGAGAGAGTCTGCTTCGAGTGCTGAAGAGTCAGTTTCTTTGGCAACTCTCCGCAAGTGTCGACTGATCAGGATTGATGCGATTGTACTTATGGCCATGACAATGATGCCAATCCCGGTTTGCTTGACTGGACTGGCATTTATCAAGCGTTGAATCGCTTCATAGATGATCCAGCCACCTGATATAGCAATCACCAGTGATTGGAATATTGTTGCTAAAGTTTCAAACTTACCGTGACCGTAAGGGTGCTGTTCATCGGCCGGTTGTTCTGCGTGATGGATCGCCATCATGTTGATGCCAGACATGAGTATGTCTAGCAAAGAGTCTATTGCCGAGGTTAGAACGGCAAGACTCCCGGTCAGAAGTCCTGTGAAGAGTTTGAGGATTGCCAAACCCAGAGCGGTGAGCACCGATAACTTGGCTGCTGCTAATTTTGGTGATTTTTGTGTCATTTTCAACCGGTATGTTGCTCTGCGAACAGTCAGCAGAAATCTTAGAGAGGGCAGGCCTTTTTCCAAGCGTCGTAGCCATCTCCTTCGATGGCCCAGAAGTCATCAATCCTTCTTTGGTAAAAGTCCAAGGTCTTACTTTGTTGTGTAATCTCTTCCGCGACATCTTTTTCAACCAGTTTTTGTCTGTGTAGAAAACGATAAAATTCCGCTGTACCATCAAGGATGTTCTTTAATTCTGTCAAGTTTGGTTCCGGGGTCCGAATGATGTACCAATGCCCAGCAAACTGCAGAAGATCTGAGGCTTTTACGTTGAATAAATTTCCATGTCGTTCAGGAATGATGAACTCTCGTAGGAAATAATCGGCTCCATGACAGTGTTGTCCAGCCATTTCTGGCGGGATCCCGGCGGTTTGTGTCAACTCTTGGTAGAGATGGCGTAACAGGTCAACACTTAACTGGTCAACTCGGATTTCGTCGTCCATTGTTACGACGTCGTAATCGTTTTTATGTAGTCCCTCAAGTAGGGGGTGAAGTTTGGCTGATGCTGTCATAGAGGTGATTGATCTCCTGTGTGATATTAGCTAACAACCATAATGTACTTTAACTGCATTTTGCAACCTTCAGAATTGTATTTAAGCTGTCTTTGCTGTTTACAGTCAACTTACTGATTTGTTAACATAATAATTCTGGTGAATGTTCTGATGTTAACTTCTTAACGACCCTGTAAGGGGTTGTTTTTTTTAGGATTATAGCAGTAATGGCAAAAAAGACACCGATGATGCAGCAGTATTTGGAGATCAAAGCGGATTATCCCGACGCAATCCTCTTTTTTCGACTGGGCGATTTTTATGAAATGTTCTTGGAGGATGCTGTCGTTGCATCTCGAGTTCTTGATATTACATTAACCGCTCGCAATAAGGGTGCTGCCGAAGAAATCCCCCTCTGTGGCATTCCTTTTCATAGTTGCCAACCTTATATCGCCAAGCTTGTTCAACATGGTCATAATGTCGCTATTTGCGAGCAGGTTGAGGATCCAAAGTTAACCAAGGGGCTCGTTAAGCGTGCTGTCGTACGTGTTGTGACTCCTGGATTAGTTGTCGATACAGATACGCTTGACCCTCGACGCAACAACTACCTTCTCGCACTGGCCCCTTTCAGTGATACTTGTTTTGGTGTTGCCTATGTCGATATCACAACCGGTGAATTCCGCGTCACACAGGTCGGCAGTATCGAGACGGTCCGGAGCGAGATCGCATCGCTCGATCCGACTGAAGTGTTGTTGCCGGAGGATGAAGAGGGAGACGCCCTGCAAAACGCTTTGCCGCAG
>CBDUFN010000110.1:0-8891 GCA_965366475.1 uncultured bacterium
TGACTTCATCATCATTTTGCGGTTGCAAACGAACCGAAAGGTCTCCGTCTTCGACCTGTGCCATTCTGGCCGACATGGTTTGCAGCGGCTGCCTTACAAAACGATGAAAAATTAACGAAATGCCACCTGTCAGCAACAAGACGATGGCCAGCATGGTCGCTGCGTACAGCTGCGTCGTTGCAAGGAGTTGACCCTCCATCTCGGCAAGAGACATATCAAGATTCAACACGCCGATAACACGACGACCGGCACCATGACACGGTGTACAGCGCTGCTCGGTATAAATCGGCTTAACGACTCCCATAACTTCGTCACCGGTAGGGCCACGAAAAATATCATGCCGTTGCCCCTGCAAAAAAGTCGCTAAGCTGTGCGGGTCAACCCTTCGACCTATTTCATTAGGCTCCGAGGACTTCAGGACACGTCCATCAGGGTGGAAAATTCGCACTCCTGCCAGTCGCTCATCACTGCCGACCATTTCCAGGATTGCCTGAACATCGCGAGTATTTCCAGTGCTCATCGAACTATTAATAGCTCGCTCGATAACAGACATCATCAGGTCTGCGGTTCGCAAACTTGAATTGGTAATATGGGTATGCTCACGACGGATATGAAAGAGGGTCACGCTGCCGATCGCAACGAGAAAGAGTAGAAAAGAGAGTATGATGATCCTGCCGACCAAGCTCTTGAAAAACATTGTGCCCCGTTTGACTACTCTGCCCCTGATTGCGTTGGCGTTGTGGACGTCGTGGTTGTATTGCTGGCTTTCTTGGGTGGCGCAAAGACAAACTCCCAGTCACTATAGGAGCTCTTATCGGCCAAGTCATCCAAGCCTTTTGGAAAACCATTTTTTTTAAAAGGTTCCAGGCCACTGCTACTTCGCACACCAATAATGCGCTCAGAGGGATCTGTCACCAGCTCCCAATCTTCACCGGTCATCGGGTCATTATAAATCTTACGTAAATGTCTGACCACATTTGGAAAGCGTGGGTCGCGCAGTAAGTGTTCAAGTTTGGCAGGAAACATCTGCTGTGGGCCATGCTTGACTGTATAATAACTGGCAATAGCCTGCTGGTACTGCTGCCCCCGCCAGAGCAATTCGGCCTCTCTGGCTCTCTGAACGGTGCTACTCCAGGTTTGTCCTGCCATCCCCGTCGCCAACCCAAGGATCACCACCATAACCATAAGCAGAAGGAGAATTGCACCGCGCTGACCAGCCTGTGAAGAGTTAAAGATCATAGAACCCCAACGTAACAGTCTCCAGACTCTGGCATTACAATCGACAGCTACTCATCACCCATCAGGTAAGAAAGGATAACCTCATCCAGACTAAGTTCAACAGCGGTGGAAGGCGCTTTTTTCTCTTCTACAGCGGGTGGCGGTGTTGCCGGAATCGGTGCCACGGGCGGCGTTACCGGTTCCACCTTCGGCAACGCCGGTGGTGGAGTTGGCGCGGCAGCAACCTGAGGAGGTGAAGGGGCTGGTGCAACCGAAGGCATGACAGGAGAACTTGTCCTATCAATCTCGGTGATCTTGGGAGAGACTTTTTTACCGGATTGGAACCGATCAATCACCTCATCATATTCACCGGACTTGAGACTCCGCAGCATACCTTTATGCTGCTCCTTCATCAACTCCTCAACAACCTGGTCAAGATTATCAACCTTAGCAATATCGGCGTAGGACGTCTTCTTAGAACCAAGGATCGTTCCACCTTGATAGAGCAAGGTGACGATGTTAGGGCTATTCACCCCACTATCCTCGGTCTGGATGTGATAGACCTCGCCTTTATAGCGAAAATTGTGGTTAAAACCGACGACCATTTGAGTTATCCATTCACTTTTATCATTAACTAAACATTGTTATCACAGCTCTTGCTCCGGCACAAGAGAGACTCAGGCAAGAGCACGGACTGACAGCATTCGGGAAAGATCACTTGGCCGTACTTCCGAGCAACTTCTTCACTTTGTCCACGGCTTCCAGTGCATCCTTGGCATAGATATCAGCACCGATACTATCAGCATATTCCTGACTGACAACAGCGCCACCAACCATGGTGAAGACCTTGACCCCAGCATCTTTAAGTTTACTCAGGGTCACATCCATCTGCTGCAGCGTTGTGGTCATCAGTGCAGAGAGGCCCACGGCATCAACGTCCTCTGCCATGGCCACGTCAAGGATCTTTGCAGCAGAAACATTTTTCCCAAGATCAATCACTTCGAAGCCATGATTCTCCAGAAGAGTACAAACTATATTTTTCCCGATATCGTGAATATCGCCCTCGACCGTTGCCATGAGAATCCGTCCAAGAGATGGACCACTCTCACCGGCGAAGTTTTCCTTCAAATAACCAAAGGCCGTTTGCATCGTATCCGCGGATTGCATAACCTGCGGCAAGAAGACTCGATTGTCAGCAAATCTTCGGCCAACTTCCTCAAGACCGGGAAGCAACCCTTCATTGCTAATCGTCAGAACGGCGAGGCCTTCTTGCAGAGCCTCTTTTACCAACGCCACAATCCCTTCACTGTCACCGTCGACTATGGCCGCAGCCAAGCGCTGACGGATATCGAGAATCTCTCCATCATTCCCCGCCACTGGAGGAGCGGTTACAGACTGTCCCGCATAATGACCGATATACGCCTCGGCTCTCACATCCTGACAAAGCAAAACCAGAGCCGAGCGATAGGCATCCATCATCGCTTGATCTTTGGGGTTAATAATAGCGGCTTTAAGCCCGGCCTCCAAAGCCATCGCAAAGAAGGCCGAAGAAAGGACCGGACGAGAGGGCAAGCCAAAGGAGATATTACTTACACCCAGTGCCGTGGCCAAACCAAGCTCATCGCGCACCATTCGTAATGCCCGCAAAGTCTCCAATGCGCGCTTCTGCTCGGCAGAGACAGTCAATGTCAGGCAATCAATCACCAGGTCCTGCTTTGGCAAGCCGACGTTAAGCGCTGCGTCCAAAATGCGTTTGGCGATTTCAACACGCCCTTCTGCAGTGTCCGGGATACCTTTTTCATCGAGGGTCAAACCGATAACGGCAGCACCATAGCGACGGGCGAGGGGTAAAATGCGCTCGAGGCTCTTCACCTCACCGTTAACTGAGTTAATCAAGACCTTGCCATCGGCTGCTTTCAACGCTCGCTCAAGAGCTTGTGGGTCTGAAGTGTCGATCACCAAAGGAACCGGACATGCGCCATTTACCGCATAGATCGCTCGTTCCAGAGCAGCAGCCTCATCAACACCGGGAGCACCGCAGTTCACATCCAACAGAGTTGCACCAGCGGAGACTTGAGCAACAGCTTCCCGACGTATGTAAGCGGTTTTTCCGTCAAGAAGCTCTTGTGTAAAGGCTTTCTTTCCTGTGGGATTGATCCGCTCACCAATCAGAGCACAGGCAGCGTCACCTCCGAATTCGGCGACACCACTGCGACTGGAAAGGAATCCACGCCGGGCCGGAGGAGTCCATTCTTGCGAATAGCCCTCCATAGCTAAACGCATGGCCCGAATATGATTTGGCGTAGTACCGCAACAACCGCCGACAACCCGAACACCAAGGGAGATTAAGCGCTCATGGTAAGCGACCATCTCTTCAGGAGTTCCGGGGAAAATGGTTTGACCGTCCTTGAGAATCGGCAAGCCGGCGTTGGCCTGAGCAATCAGCGGCCTATCTGTGACTTGTCGCATCTTCGCAAGAACGTCGTAAATACCATCAATGCCGAGCCCACAGTTCGAACCGATGACGTCAACCTGGAGGCCATCGAGTGTCACTGCTGCGGCATCGGGGGGAGTACCGAGAACGGTGCGCCCTGCGTCATCAAAGGTGAGTTGTGCAATAATCGGCAAGTCGCAGACATCGCGACAGGCAATGATCCCGGCACGAAGCTCACGAATATCGAGAAACGTTTCAAAAGTGATCAGATCTGCACCAGCGCCTGCCAACGAAGAGATTTGCTCGGCGTAGATATCTACCATCTCATCAAAGCCAGCATCACCGACCGGTACGACAAATCGACCCGTTGGGCCAACGGAGCCACCGATAAAAACCTCGTCACCACCAGCTTTACGTGCCAACTCAACGGCACTCCGATTCAATTCATCGACAGCAGAGTCCAGACCATAATGGGCCAGTTTGGCTCTATTGCCACCAAAACTGTTTGCCACCAGGATATCTGCACCCGCAGCCGCATATTCAGCATGAATCCCGACCACAGCATCAGGAGCAACCCGGTTCATCTCTTCAGGGCAGCCACCCGGAGCCAAGCCACGTTCTTGTAAAAGAGTTCCCATAGCTCCATCAAGGATCAGAACCCGTTCAGCGATTGCTTTTTGAAAATTATTCATTCTTCACTTCCTGCAGGCAACGTTATTATTCTGCCACCTGCAACTCCACCCTCTTTCACTAAGCTGAAATCAGGATTAATTGGCTGGCGCAAATCGACGTGCCCCTTGAGTGTCGACACGGGGGCCCCGTCAACGAGGACCTGAACCTGACGCAGATGCGGGAAATTAACCGCCAAAGTATCGGCCAACCCGTAAACCGTCAGCAACTCACTCTGGGTACCGCCTGGATGCGCAGAAATCAACTCAGAACTAAAATCGACCCTCACCAGACTGTCAACAACACTGACATCATGCAAGACAACCTGTGACGGCAGAATTGCAACCAGATCGCCCTGAGGGCCCTCGATAAGAGCCATTATCGCATCACGCAAACAAGCTTCGTCCTGCTGACATTCGTTAATATTGCGCGCTTCTGCAACCAGAGTCTGGCCATCAGGCGAAGCAAAGTAAAGAAGGACCTCTCTGTTTAACGGGGCTGGTGTCTCCGTTGCAACTGACTGAGGAGAAGGACCTTTCTCGATTTTGAGATAACCGACATACAAACCAAGGGCAAAGATCAAAATGACGAGAAAGCCCCATCCGAGAAGACGTTTGCGAATTGGTTTTTGTCGCGATTTACGTGGTTCTTGATAAGATTTCGGCATGGTTCAATCCAGACTAACCGTGGTAACCCCTTGCAGTTCTTCCCCCAGGAAGGCACCGCCAACCCGCTCAAAGCGGTCGGGGATATCGGTTACGAAATAACGTGGAGCGAGGGCAACTCTGGACGGATCATGAAGTTGATGCGCTTTCAGTTGAGCCGCAACAACCTTTGCTGTCTCTTGTGCGGAGTCAACAAGCGTCACCCCAGGTCCGACAACATCTTGCAGCATCTTTTTTAGCAACGGATAGTGAGTACAGCCCAAGACCAGAGTATCAATATTTTCCTTAAGCAGCGGCGCAAGATATTCGCATGCAGCCAGACGAGCAACCTCGTGACTGGCCCAACCCTCCTCAGCAAGAGGGACAAAGAGCGGGCAGGCTGCTGTGTGTACCACAACATTTCCCCGTTTATCTTTCAGAGCCCTCTCATAGGCTCCACTGCGGATGGTTCCTTCTGTTCCGACAACACCGATTCTACCATTACTGGTGACCTCAATGGCTCGCTGTGCACCCGGCTCGATAACGCCGACCACAGGCACCTGGTATTGTTCAGCTAAAGCATCAAGAGCTACGGCTGAAGCCGTGTTGCACGCGACAACGATGAGCTTAACCTGCTGATTAAGTAGGAAACGTGCCGCCTCGTGAGCATAACGCAACACAGTCGGCGAGCTCTTTGTACCATAAGGCACACGCGCCGTATCTCCCAAATAGATGAGTGATTCTTCGGGGACCTGACGACGCAGTTCACGTAGAACCGTGAGACCACCTACCCCTGAATCAAAGACGCCAATTGATCTTTCCGGCACCGTTCTAGCCCTCTTTTCTTAGGTTTTTAGCAGTCAGACACTGTATTGAGCAAGCACGAAAATGTCAAGAAGTATGCCGAGTTTTTAGCCTTTTTCAGATTTAGAAAAAATGCTAATATGAATCATGTTAAATGCTGTTGATTAACAACAGTAGATACTCGAGGGGCGCTTAAAATGGATTTCACAGCAGTCATTGAATTTCTAAAACAGTTTGAAACCTCCAAAGTCATGGGTTACATGCAATCCATGGACGTTAAAACGGTCATGGAGCATCCCTACTTTCTGGCCGGAATCGGCATTCTTGCCGTTGTTGCTTACATCATGCGCTGGCGCTTGCTGCTGGTCACTGTTATGTCACTCACAGGGTTCATTTACCTGCTCGGATACACTCTCGCCCAAGACACTTCACTCAAAGGCGGCATGCCTACCGAATCACTGGTTGTGTTGATTGGTGGAGGGGCGTTTATCGTTTTTCTTTCAATCTACCTCCTCTTCATTCGAACCGATTGACAGCGTGCCATCAGTACTGAACAGGCTTAAATCTTGACATCTCAAAGGCTTACCGAAGATCACAGTGTAAGCTGACAGCCCGCCGGAGACAGGTTGCAGTGTTCAACAAGGAATGCTATTCTGACTGCCTTTTGCAGAATTAAAGATTTGAACTGAACGTGCAAACGCACCGACCCTAACGCCACGTAAAGCTGAGGTCCTCATGGCTCTTGCCCTTAAAAAACGCGATTTTCTTCTAATTGGAATTGCCATCGTTATCCTCGCTTTCCTATGGCAGGCACCGCCTGAGTCGACCAGCCGCGTCCCCTATGATGACGACCATAGCAAGTTCTACGACTTGGTTAAAACCGATGGAAAAAAGGCCGCTGAGAAGTTTTGTGAAGACTGCCACAATCAGGATGCCATCACCTTTCCGGAAGGACACCCGGCTAAATATCGCTGCCTTTTCTGCCACAAGATGGAAACCCCTTAGCTGTTAGATCTTGTTGTTTGGCCCGCAATATTCCACGTTATCCCAAGTGGCGATTTGACCGTACTTAGTCAAAAAACACCATTTGCTTCGTCATTAGACACACCTGTCCTCTAAAAACCCATCCAAGAGTTAAGCGCTTAAAGCACCATCTTCTCTGTAATTTTAATCAATTAAAAGACATCTCCCCAACTTTTAATCATTTTGGCACAAGCATTGCTTTTATTCCTATCTCTCAACAACTGGCCGGAGGGGCTAGGAACATAAACACCGTGGAGTTTTTATGCCAAGCACACTTGACAGCAATAAAACCAGAACACAGCTCAATATAATGGATGCCTTACTTTACCTTTTAGCAGGGAGTTCCATGTTCATCATCAGCGTCTCCTTCCTTCTCTGGTTACGCTTCTAAATTTGTCTCCAAAAAATATGTTAAAAAACAAAAAACCCGGCTCATAGACCGGGTTTTTATAATTCATCAGCACATTTTAAAGAATTCAACAAAATTTCACTAGACCCCTCTCACAACCACCCTTTTGGCGTAACGACCAGCCTGCTCAGCTAATTCTTGTATTCGCCCTGGTGGATAAGCTTCAACGTCCCTGGCGTCACCACAAAGTGCATGTTCCGGGTGATATTGCTGCAGAGCCCAGAAGGGTGTACCGTTAATCAACTCTCCCAATTCAGAAATAACACCCTCATCAATCAAACCAGGAACACAGGTTGTTCTGTATTCAAGCTCTACAGGTGCACCGGCACAGAGTTTAATCGTTTCAATCAACCTGTCAGAAGCGACTGGCCCAGAATGCAACTCCGAGTAACGATTTGGTGTTGTTTTCAAGTCAATGGCGAGATAATCAACCAAGCTCTCCGCGATAAGAGTTGAGATGACATGCGGAGTGAGGCCATTAGTGTCGAGTTTAACAGCCAACCCCAACGATTTTATTTCTTTGAGAATGGGCAGTAAATCATTGCTCAGAGTTGGCTCTCCGCCAGAGATTACAACTCCGTCTATGAATGACTTTCGCTCAGCCAGATCGGCTAACAGTTCGGTGGGATCCAGGTCAGGATAAGTCTCCGGTTCAAGAACCAGTGCAGGATTATGACAAAAAGGGCAGGTCAAATTACACCCACCCCAGAACATCAGAGAGGCAATCCGACCGGGGAAATCGAGCAGACTCGTTCCTTGAAAACCTTTAATAGCCATTTAAGTGGTCCGTAGCAGGAAAAGAGAGTTTATCCTCGACCTTCTTCAACAACGTATTCCTGACGGTCTTTGAATTCTTCTTTCTTACCCTTGTTCCACTGTTGAACGGGACGGAAAAAACCGCAGACACGAGAGTAAACTTCTGTTTTTTCATTACATTTGACCGACATGCTGTCCTCCTCCTAAAGTTACTAAAACTGTACGTTGAAACACGCTGACAAAGCATCCCACAAAGCTTTCCGAGATCAAGCAGCTTGGCCTTCATGCACATGCGGACAAGCAAAATGTTCGCCGGAGATATAACCGTGCTCAGGGCAGATTGTGAACGTCGGGCTGATCGTGAAATATGGCAAATGGAAATTCTCAGCAATCCGTTTCACCATAAGACGGGCACTCTGCCAATCATCAAGCCGTTCACCGAGGAAGCCGTGAAAAACGGTGCCTCCGGTATAAAGGGTTTGCAGAGAGTCCTGGTGGGTAAGTGCGCGGAAGATGTCATCCGTGGTTCCCACCGGAAGTTGGGTTGAATTGGTGTAGTAAGGTTCACTATCCCCAGCTGTAATAATATCTGCATAGAGAGCACGGTCAGCACGGGCAAGGCGAAAGCTGGTGCCTTCTGCCGGTGTAGCTTCCAGATTATAGAGATGCCCGGTTTCTTCCTGAAAGGCCTCTAGCTGGCTACGCATAAACTGTAAAGTCCGCACTGCCATACTCTTGCCTTCGGTCGTATCGATACCCTCGCCAATCAAGTTGAGCATTGCCTCGTTCATACCGAGTAAGCCTATCGTTGAGAAGTGATTATCCCAATAACGGCCACTACGCTCACGGATGCCTTGCAGATAAAAACGGCTGTAGGGGTAAAGCCCTTCTTCGGTCAAACGCTCCAACTGCTTACGCTTGATCTCGAATGATT
>CBDUFN010000111.1:0-8860 GCA_965366475.1 uncultured bacterium
GTTAACATCGATTGCAACAAGGGCCTCAGTGGGGTCAATGACAATTGATCCACCGGAGGGAAGGGCAACCTGATTACGACTTAAGGTTTCTATCTGATCTTCAATTTGATATCTGGAAAAGATTGGTCGTCTTTCCTGGTGCAGCTTCACCAGTTTGACGTAGTCGGGCATGACCATCTGGAAGAAGTCTTTGGCTTCTTTAAAGACCTGTGCGTCATCTATCAAGACTTCATCCATTTCTGTGGTGAAGTAGTCACGGATCGACCGGATCATCAGGTTTGATTCTTTGTAGATTAAGGCAGGAGCTTTCGATTTTTGTTCAAGCTCCTTGATGCTTTCGTAAAGGCGAATCAAGTAGCGATAGTCGCGCTCAAGCTCTTCCCTTGTTTGATCCAGGGCTGCAGTACGGACGATATAACCAACACCTTCAGCCAGATCGAGTGAAGCCATTGCTTTTTTGAGCTCTTTACGTTGCGCGTCGCTTTCGGCTTTACGAGAAACCCCTCGCGTTTGGCTGCCGGGCATAAGAACCATGTAGCGGCCGGCCAGTGAAAGGTACGTTGTGAGAGCTGCGCCCTTGGTGCCACGCTCTTCTTTGGTGATCTGAACCAGAAGTTCTTGACCACGGGTCAGAAGATCGCTGATGCGTGGCCGACGGCTATCCTCAGAAGGTTTGTAGTCTGGTTTGACCGTGTTGTAGTTAATCTCGTCGATCTGCAGAAAACCGAGCCGTTCTGCACCATAATCAACAAAAGCGGCTTGCAGGCCGGTTTCAACCCGGACCACAACCGCTTTATAAATGTTCCCTTTGGAGGGTTCTTTACCGGCAACCTCAATATCCAGCTCTGTGAGAATACCGTCTTCTACGATAGCCACCCGATTTTCTTCGGGATGGGTAGCGTTAACCATCATTTTTTTAGACATTTAAATCTTCCCGGCTGCCGTATGCGACAACCTTAATCTGTTGGGGGTATCAACCCTGTTTCGAGATTGTTGGCTCAACCGGAACTGGGAGCTCGCTCAATAACAGGATGAATACCGAAACTGTTTATCTCTAGGGCTGTTTGCTGCCCATAAGATTGAAAAAAAACCTTTTATAAAAGGTAGATACGGGCGAACTATAACAAATAAAATGAAAAATGCACGGAAATAATGAAATCAAGATTTTGAATAGGGTTCAGTCCTTAGGAATAGACGTAGAAATAGTTTTGTTTGCGGCTGAATACTTGAACGATTATTCCTCTGGCTTTTAGCCGCAAGGACGAAGCCTGTGATGAGGTCCTCGTTCTTGTGGTGGTGGAGTGGGTCGTAATAAGAGACGTCGTTACGTCCAAAGATTGCCAAATGCAAGTATGCTTTTACTTTTTTTGACTTCAAAAAATGATGCAGTCTGGCTGGACGTGACCCGCTACTCTCTGGTTCTTTTGATATTGACCTTTACAATACTGTTATCCAAGTTGACGATCGATCAATTCAAAGTCCAGCTCTTGCTCAGCTAATTCCTTAACCAAGGCGATCTTTTCCAAGTCATCGGCTGTAATCTTGGCAACATCACGAGTCACTTTGCGAAAAACATGCGAAGTGAGCTCTTCCGTTCGCATCATCGGCAACTCGCTGTCATCAAGAACCTGCTGTGTGAGTTTTGCAATGGGATTGGCTCCAGAAATAAGAACCCCTGCGACTTTTTCGCGATATTCAGGGATGTGGTAAAGGGTCGCAAGCATGACAAGGAGCTCGTTACGGCTACTGTTAACCAGTAACAGTGTTGAGTTTTTGAGAATATTGACGACCTTTTCGGTGGAGGCAGCTGCCAACTGAATATGCTTGATAATGTGCATCGCTTGGTCTTGCGTTGCGCGAAGCTGCAAGTCAAAGATCTTGGCGATATGCTGTAGGGTCGGGCCGGCAAGGATTGGGGAGTAGTTAAAGCCGCCATGGATAATGAATTCCTGCTCAGCAAAGGCTTTTCCCATGTACTCGAGGGTTCGGTCGCGTTTTTCCGCGATCAGTTTGTTCGGCATGACAATCCGAACTTCGGCTCCTTCCAATTTGTACAACGCCAGATTCATACTAACGTCGTCGATGACGTGACCAATCCCTCCTCCACTGACAACCAAAACCGGAGCATTGAGAAGCTTTGCTACGCGAGCGTTGCTTAAACCTAAAACGGAACCGACGCCGCTATGCCCGGCTCCTTCGATAATTAGAAAGTCGCAGCGTTTTTCCAGCTCCTGACAGGCTTCGATCAACTTTTTCTCGAGAGATTCTTTGGTGATTAAACCATCTATCACTTTACGTGTGTCGCCAGGTTGTACGACGACAGGTGACATCAGTTGAATGTCGTCTTCAAGTTCAAACACCTTTGCGACCAATGCAGCATCTTTGTCGACCCAAAAATCTTTGTATTGAGAGGGCTTTGGTCCAATCGGTTTGATGAAGCCGACTCGCTTGTATTTTTTTAGTGCCAGATGAATCAGTGAGAGACTGGTGGTGGTTTTTCCGCAGTCTTGACCGGTTGCGGCAATAAAGACTTTTCGTGCCATGAAGGGCTCCCTGGAAAGCTGTCCATTATGCTTTTGGTAAGTGAGTGAACGCACCTGCATTCTGCGAATCTTCCTTCCGTAAGTCAATGATGAAGATGATATTTCTTGCAAGCAAAGAGATGTGCTATAACAACCCCCATGTTACAGCTTAAAGATGTAGTCAAACAGTTTGCCGCCCAGGTTGTTTTGCGTCATGTCGACTGGCATGTTCGTCCAACGGATCGTGTCGGCCTTTGTGGTGAGAACGGTGCTGGCAAGACAACGCTGCTGCGTTTGCTTGCCGGTCAGTCAGACGTTGACTCTGGCAAGGTGCAGCTTGCGCGTGGCACGACCATCGGTTATCTGCCTCAGGAAGGTTTAGAGTACAGTGGCCGTGACCTTTTCTCTGAAGTTCGTTCAGCTCTGGAGGAACTACTCTCTGTAGAGGCTGAATTGAAGCATCTTGAAGAGAAGATCAGTCATGAGGCTGAGCAAGCAGCTCTTGATCGTTATTCAGAATTACAGGAATTCTTTCGGCAACGCGGTGGCTATACCATAGAGGCTGAAATCGGTCGGGTTCTTAAAGGCCTTGGTTTTGCGGAAGCCGACTGGCATAAGCCGTGTGAACATTTTTCCGGTGGCTGGCAGATGCGTATCGCTCTGGCTAAATTGCTGCTGCAAAAGCCTAACCTGCTTCTGTTGGATGAGCCGACCAACCACCTTGATCTGCCTGCACGCGATTGGTTGGAAGGATATCTCGCCAGCTATCCTTATGCCATTATCCTGGTTTCTCATGATCGTTTTTTTCTTGATCAGGTTGTCTCGCGTATCGTTGAAGTCTGGCATGGCAAGTTAACTGATTATCCCGGAAACTATTCACGTTATCTGACCACCAGAGATGAACGGGTTGCAGCACTGCGTGACGCAAAAGCCCGCCAGGAAGAAGATATTTCCAGACTCGAAGCGTTCATCAATAAGTTTCGTTACAATGCCAACAAAGCTTCTCTGGTGCAGAGCCGGGTGAAACAACTGGAGAAGATCGAGCGGATTGAATTACCTCCAGAACGAAAAAAGATAGGGTTCTCTTTCCCTTCACCGCCGAAAAGTGGCCAGCAGTCGATAGCCCTTTCCGGAGTCTCCCACGGTTACGATGGTAAAACTGTTGTTGAAGATGTTGATCTGTCCGTAACCCGTGGCGAGCGTATCGCTTTGGTTGGCGCCAATGGCGCTGGTAAGTCGACTCTGATGCGTTTGCTGGCCGGGGTTGAGTCGCCTCTGCAAGGTAAACGTGAAGAGGGCCATAATATGATTATGGCTTACTTCGCACAGGATCAGGCTCGTACCCTTGATGCTAAACTGACAGTTCTTGAGCAAATTACCCGTGCCGCTCCTTTCGATATGGTACCGAAAGTCCGTAACCTGCTTGGAGCTTTTCTGTTTCATGGTGATGACGTCCACAAGAAGGTCTCGGTCCTCTCCGGTGGAGAACGCAATCGTCTTGCTCTGGCTATTCTGTTGCTCGAGCCTGCCAACTTGTTGCTGCTTGACGAGCCGACCAACCATCTTGATCTGGCCTCCAAGGAAGTTCTTTTACAAGCTTTGAAGGGCTATCAAGGGACTCTCGTGTTCGTTTCCCACGATCGTTACTTTGTTGATGCGTTGGCTAGCAGAGTCGTCGAGGTTGCCGACCATCGCGCGACCTCCTATCTTGGCAATTATGCAGATTTTCTGCGTGTAAAAGCCGGTGAAGGTGATGGCAGTCATTCTTCTCTACGTGTCGAGCAAGCAAAGGGACAGGCCGTTGTTACGCGGGAGGAGGGTAAGACCACCCGGGTGGTTTCCCATGAAGAGAGAAAAGCTGCGAGGCGCGAGGAACAAAAACGACAAAAAGAGTTGTCCAAAGTCGAAGAGCGCATCGAGGTCCTCGAGAAGGAATTGTCTGAGCTGACTCTTGAAATGCAGGATCCGAGCATGGCTGTAGACCATGCCAGACTCAGTCCACTGATAGAACAACATGAGGTTTTGCAGAGAGAGTTGGATGACTGTCTGGAACAGTGGGAGACCCTACAGGAACTAATTGCCGAGGGAGGATCTTAGTGAGCCGACCTTTTGTGATTGCCATCGCCAGCGAAAAGGGTGGGGTGGGAAAAACCACGATTGCAACCAACCTCGCTGTCTATCTAAAAGCTTTAAATGAAGATCTTCCTGTCACAATAACGTCCTTCGATAATCATTTCAGTGTCGATCAAATGTTTGCGCTTGGCCCTCATCCGGAAGCAAGTATTGCCGATGCTCTTGACGGTTGTCCTGTTGGCGACCTTGCCGTTATGGGGCAATATGGCGTGCAGTACATCGCTTCATCCCGACGGCTACAACCACCACCACATGCTCCTGCCTGGTTGCATCAGCGTTTTTTGTCAACTGATCTCAGTGGTATTTTGATCCTTGATACGCGGCCTATCCTCGACTGGTTTACCGAAGCGGCTCTGCTTGCTGCTGATCTGGTTTTGGTGCCGATTAAGGATCGTGCTGCATTGGTCAATGCAGGTTCAATAAGGAAGATACTGAAAGATGCTGGACGTCTCAATCGTCTCTGGTTAGTGCCCAGTCTGGTCGATACCCGTGCCCGGCTCAATGCAGAAGTACGTGTCCATGAGTTTTTGACCTATGCAGCCCGTGAAAGGGACTATCAGGTTCTCGATCTTTTTATCAGTAAAAGTCCCAAAGTGGAAAGCCTTGCCTCAGGTTTTTCAAGTCGTATCCGCCCTGTCTTGACCCATGCTCGCAACACGGCAGTACATAGCCAGCTCAAGAGTTTGGCAGAGTTCGTTCTGGAGCGTTTCAAGATGTCAGTAAGTGGCCGTCATGACTGTGTTGCCGGGCTTTCTAATGGTGAGAATGAGGAAATCCCTGATATGCCACGACGTCGAATCGTTGATGAATGTCCCTTTTGCCTGCAGCACTCAAGGCATGGTGTGGGATATCTCTTCTTTGATTTAAGTAGCCGACGCAGGGGGCTGATCCATCGGGAATGTTTTGAGTCGTTTATTGCTGATCAAGGGCTGAATGTTTCTGAGCAGGATGATTTTGTGGCTTTAACGATTGATGGCCCAGGATTGGTAGGCCCGGAATGTTGCTTGACCATGCATCTTTTTGATAATAATGGACAGCTGTCCGCTAGTGAGTCAATCTCGCTCGATAAAAAGAAGGTGCTTGCTAGCTTTTTGCAAGCAATGTTAGGCCGCTCACTTGAAGAGTCATACCGCGAATTTATTCTGATTAATCGTGATGCTTTTCCTTCGGATGAGCAACTTGTCGGCGATCGCTATAAGACCTTTTCTAAGAATCGCAGACTCATTGCCAGAGAGCTCCGGCAAGCAGGTCTTTTCTAGCAGATAGTTTGTTTGATAATTGTTACTATCTTGACATGAAAGGTCAAATATTCTAAAAAGTTAGGTTCACATTTTAGTGCTAATGAAAATGAGGTTTTAAGCTATGATTCTGTTGCCAAGAGGCAATCCTGTTAAGGAAAACATCAACCCCGGCAAAGTTAATCTGGCTGATGCGTTAGGTAAAATGCGTCAGGGTAAATTTACCGGATATATGCGGTTTGATTTTCCAGACGGGACAGGAATTTTTATCTATCAGGAAGGTCGTCTGATCAGTGCCCTCTATGAGAGTGAAAGAGAGAATCTGATTGCTTACGATGGTATCTCACGTACTTTTCACGAATCTCTGAACAGCTTAGGAAAGCTGAATATCTACCGGCTTTCAACGGAACTCGCTTACAGTATCCACACCCTGCTGCACGGTGAAGTTCTTCACAAAGGGCAAGACCTGAAGCTGATTGACATCAAGTCCTTATTGCTCAGGATGCGTGAGGAACAACGCAGCGGCTGCCTGCGGATTTATTCAAAGGAACATATTGCTCTCATCTTCTATCGTGATGGTAACCCCCTAGGTTTCTTTCATGACGGTTCGACTGATATAGAAACGACCGCGGGCACCTCCATGTCCGTTGCCAGGGAACCTGGTGCCAAAGTTGATGTCCTTGTTACCCGTGGTGATGGTGAGAAGTCGTTGGCCGACCTGATGGAGACGGCTGATATTGCAGGTCTCTGGGGAACCGCTGTTACTGAGCGCCGTCGTCAGAAGGAAGAGCAAGAGAATGCTGCGAGCAAGACACTGGAATTACACGAGTCTGATCGTCAGCAAAAAGCCCTGGCTCTTTTTCAACAATTAGCTCAGGCGCATCTTGGTCGGATAGGGACCTCTTTGGTTGATAAAGAATTCGACAAGCTGAATCTTGATGGTGGGCCGCTCAATGATTCTGTGCTCGATGGTTTTTATGGCAACATCAGTAAATCAGCCAAGCTGGTTGCTGGGCCGAGCAAAATCGACAAGATGCTTGAAGAAATGAAAAAGGGTTTCAAGAGCTTAACGTAAATAATGACGGTTCAGATTCCGGCGGCTTTAGAGTCGCCGTTTTTTCATGCTTGAATAGTTTTTTCAAGCCTTATCATGGAGGTCCTTATGGAAATGTTTCAAGTTGTTCTGGGAGTTTTCTGGCTTATTGCCGGTTGTGTTTCATTCTATTTCAGTATCGGTAACGCACGTGTCTGGACCAGTATTGCCGTTGGCTTTTTCCTGATCCTGCTCGGTGAAATTATTCCGGGAGCCCTGCCTTTCCTGCCCGGACTTAACAACCCTTACGTTCTTGCGATGGGCCACATTATCGGAACTCTTTCCATTTTGATTATGAGCCATGGTTTTCAGGAATATTACGTTTTTACGAGAACCCTCGATTTTGAAGGAAGTAAGCTTCACGTCTACCTGGCGGTTCTCGGTGTTATCGGCGCATCTCTGGTTTTCCTTTTGATCAACCCAACTCCGGATGAAGAAGCTCTTCGCGTCATCCGTATTGTTGAGAATACCAACTGGGTTTTCCTTTCACTGATCAATATTGACCTGATCCGCAAGATCTATCTCAACATCAAGGACACTCCTATCAGCAATGGCTTTGCCGCATTTATAGTGGTTTTTGCCTGCATCTTTCTCTGGAAAGGTTCTCAACTGTATATGGATGTCTTCAGTCTTGAAACGAAACAGCATCTGATAAATTACACGATCTCCTACTACACCCACTTAACAGGTAACCTTTTGGCAAGCATCTCGGTTGGTGGAACTTTTCTCTATCTGGGGAAGCTGTTGAGGTAGATACCTTATCCATTGTTTAAAAAAGAAAAAAGCGGGGGCCTCCTTAAGATTAGGAGGCCCCCGCTTTTTTTATGTTTCTGGTCATTATGTGCTGTTAACTCTTCAGCTGGTTAATATGCACATCTCTTTGTGGGAAAGGAATCGTTACTCCAGCTTCGTGCAAAGATTTATGGACCGCCATGTTGCCGCGGTAGAGAATCCGAAAGTATTTCTTGGTTGGTACCCAGTATCGAATGCCAAGATTGATGGAAGAGTCGCCAAAGGCCTCTATGCCAATTTGTGGTGGCGGATCTTTAACAATTTCCTCGATTTCTGAGAGAGCGGTTTTTATGATTTCAATCGCTTTCTCCGGGTCATCCTGGTAGCTGATTCCAACACTCCCTTCGACAATTTTGTTCTCAAATGAATTATGCAGTATCTCACCGACAATATGTTTGTTTGGAATGGTGATTTGTTCATCATCTTCTGTTGACAAAATTGTTACCGCGAGGTGGATTTCATCCACGATACCACTGACGCCGTTAATCGTGATTGTATTGCCGATGACAAAAGGACGTGACAGGATGATAACCAAACCTGCACCATAGTTTGAAACCGGCCCCGCTATGGCAAAACTGGTACCAAAGGCAATGGCACCCAGGGCTGCGATAAATGGTGCGATTGAAATGCCGAACTTGCCGATGGCAATAATGACAACGAAGGTAAGAGTCAGAATTTTAACGACACTGCCGAGAAAACGAGCCAGAGTAATGTCGACATTCTTTTTCTCACAGACTCGGCTCACCATGCGGCCTAGCCAACCTGCCAACTTTGCGCCGACAAGTAGTATGATGATTGCGCCGACAATCTGAAAGCTGTAGTTGATTATAAATTCAACGATAACATTGTAAATTTGTTGGATTGTTTCCAAGTCTTCTTTCATGAGACCCTCCACTCTTCCAAATAGATGATGACCTTGTACCTGACGCGCCTGTTCCGTAAAGGGCTGATGCTTTGTGTTTAACTTACCCTTTTTGCCGTTAAGTTATAGGGGGCAGGATTAACGATCCTTCGACGAAGCCAAGACAATCTGGATTCGACGGTTGAGTGCCCTGCCTTGAGCTGTGGCGTTACTACTTACC
>CBDUFN010000112.1:0-8795 GCA_965366475.1 uncultured bacterium
CGTAAGCAATACGCATCAACTCGGCGATCCTGGTAAAAAAGGCTTCTGCATCTTTCGCCTGATATGCAGCTCGCGGCAAATTGAGAGTAACGACCCCGATTGAGCCTGTCAGCGGATTGGAGCCGAACAGGCCGCCTCCACGTCTCCTCAACTCTCGATTGTCGAGGCGCAGACGACAGCACATGGAACGAGCATCTTCAGGGTCCATATCAGAGTTGATGAAGTTACTGAAATAAGGGATACCGTATTTGGCTGTCATTTCCCAAACCGGCTTGAAGCGAGGGCTGTCCCAATCAAGTTCCTTAGTAATATTAACAGTCGGACTCGGGAAAGAGAAAATTCGCCCGGACGCATCACCATCCATCATCACTTCACAGAAAGCCCGGTTGAAAAGATCCATTTCGTCCTGAAAATCACCGTAGGTCGCATCCATCAGATGACCACCGACGATAACTGCTTCCTGAGCGACATCGCGAGGCGGAGCCAAATCAAGGGTGATGTTGGTAAAGGGTGTCTGAAAGCCGACCCGGGTCGGCACATTCATATTAAAGATGAATTCCTGCATCGACTGGCGAACTTCGGGGTAAGTGAGTCCGTCGTAACGTATGAAGGGGGCAAGCAGTGTGTCAAAATTGGCGAAAGCCTGGGCACCGGCAGCCTCACCCTGCAAGGTATAAAAGAAGTTGACGATCTGGCCAAGGGCTGTCCGGAAATGTTTAGGCGGTGCACTCTGAACTTTCCCGTAAGCACCACTGAAGCCTTTAAGGAGAAGATCCTTGAGATCCCAACCACAACAATACACAGAAAGCATGCCGAGATCGTGGATATGAAAATCACCGTCACGATGTGCGTCGGCAACAGCATGAGGGTAAATCTTGTTCAACCAGTAATTACTGGTTACGTTTGAGGCAATGTGATTGTTGAGCCCCTGAAGGGAATAACCCATATTGGCGTTTTCGTTAACCCGCCAATCTTCCTGGGTAAGGTAGGAATCCATCGATTCGATCGATTCCTTGATAATCGCTTTGGTTTCACGAAGAGACGCGTGTTGCTGACGATAGAGGATGTAGGCTTTAGCAGTTTTTGCATGGCCGTTCTCAATGAGAATTTTTTCGACCAGATCCTGAACATTTTCAACGGTTGGAACTCGTCCGTCTTTGTAGATGACTTCAAGAATACCGACAACCTGTCGCCCGATTCCGGCGACCTGATCCATATCTGTGCCACCAACGGCTTTAACCGTTTTTTGAATGGCAGAAACAATATTCTGTTCTTCAAAAGCTACAAGACGCCCATCCCTCTTACGAATAAATTCCAACACAGCAACCTCCCCCGAATAAATGCAAACACTTTTGGGAAAGTAGCACACAGCCGAAAAAGCACAAAGGGAAAAGCACAAGATATAGACAAAATATTCAGCATTCCGCACTACATATTGTGCAAAAACACGTGGACAGCCTGTGGATTAATATTTACAAAGATCGCTAAACAGGCAAGATTCTTGACCATTGCCAACACTCATGCAAAGATTCGCAAAAAATATCAGCCTGTGAAAAGAAAAACATATCTGGAAGCAACTTTAGTACTGCGAGGACAAGATGACTGAACTGGCCCGTTTCGGAATTTCCATAGATCAAGAACTGTTGGAGAACTTTGACCAACTTATTACCGCGAAAGGCTACGTTAATCGCTCCGAGGCCATTCGCGACATGATTCGTAGCGCCCTGGTCGAAGATCAGGTTGAAAATGCCGACAGTACACCGACCGTTGGCACTGTTACCTTGGTTTACGATCATCACACCCGGGATCTTTCAGACAAACTCACTGAACACCAGCACTCGCATCACGACGCGATTGTCTCTGCACTTCATGTTCACCTTGACGCTCATCACTGTCTGGAAGTGATCGTTGTCCGCGGCACAGCGTCGCAGGTTAAGCGTCTGGCCGATGGTTTGATCGGCACCAAAGGGGTGAAACATGGAAAGTTGGTTTTAACGACTGCTGGGGAGTGAGGCTCCGAGGACTTCATAAGTTTTAAGATTAAAGGGCAACAGACGAAGAATCTGTTGCCCTTTATTGCTTATATGTTTTTGCTTATGCTTTTGACCTTCCACCCGTCGAGAGCAGCCGAACAGAGTAAAATTAATCCGGAAAATCGAAGAAAAACTGTCTGAGCGTCAGCGAGTTTTTTTCTTCGCCGGATTGATTTTATGTCGAGAGGGGATCCATCATTGCCGAAGGCAATTATTGACAAACGGAGGGTGTGTTTCTTTGCTTACTTTATTTTGCACGAGCAAAGAAAGTGAGGCGCCTGCCGGGCGCGATCGGCTTCAGCTAAGGTAGAGTATTAACACGTCGCTTTCGACCACCGGCGTATTTGCATGACGAAGGGCCACAACCTCAGGATACATAGCTGTCTTAACAACAAGTCAAAAGACAAGACCCAGGGGTTGCGCCCCCTGCCGTCGCCTTACTCTTTTTGCTCGCACAAAATGAGTAAGCAGAAAAATGCGCCCCAATGCCTTGCCCGCTACGCGGTTACCCGCTGACGAAAAGATGAACGCCGGCAGGGCGAAAACTCGGCTAACGCCTCAGACAGTTCGCCCTGCTGATCGACGTTAATCCATTCGCCACCGGCTTCGGCAACAGGGGAGGAACGTTCACAAACAAAATCTTTATGCCAAATCAAAAGCTATAGTGAAACAACAAAGGGCAACAGATATGCAATCCGTTGCCCTTCTATCAATTCAACACGTCCCTAAAAATCACATCTCGTGACAAGACTCACAATCTTCTGCCACACCGAAAGCGGTATCACCATCATGACAGGCACCACAAGACTCTCCGGCTTCCATCTCCTCCATTGTGGCAACATTAGCCCCACGCTTAGCCTGGAAAAGGTCCGGATGACATTCGTCACAACCGAACGCTTCAACATGAGCGGTGTGCGGGAAGATTATATTGCCGGCATCTTCGTTGACATACTTGATATCCCCTGCATGGCAGGAAGCGCAATCACTTGAGACGCCGAAAGCAGTGTCACCATCGTGGCATGCGCCACAAGACTCGCCAGCTTCCATCTTCTTCATGCCAACCTGATTGCTGTTGGCTTTCGCAATAAAAGTGTCTGGATGACACTCATCACAGCCGAACATGTCGATATGAACTTCATGACTGAAGGAGACGCTGCCGAAATCCTTAGTTGGGATCTGCAGATCAACAGCGTTGGTGTGGCAAGTCGTACAATCTTCCTTAACTCCGAAGGCGGTATCACCATCGTGGCAAGTGCCACAAGACTCGCCAGCTTCCATCTTCTTCATGCCAACCTGGTTGCTGTTGGCCTGGGCTTTGAAAACATCGGGATGACATTCATCACAGCCGAACATTTCGGTATGGACATCATGACTGAAGACAATTGCGCCAACTGTGCTCTTCATTGAGATGTCTTCGGCACCCTGGTGACAACTGCCGCAATCACCGGCAACACTGAAAGCTGAGTCACCATCATGACAGGCGCCACACGATTCACCGGCTTCCATTTTCTTCATGCCGACCGGGTTGCCATTTCTCTCAGGCACAAAAAGGTCTGAGTGACATTCATCACAACCGAACATTTCAGTATGAGCATCGTGACTAAACAGGACCTTGCCTGATTCGCCATAGTTAATTTCTACATCACCCGCATGGCAAGTGGTACAGTCTCCACCAACACCAAAAGCTTTCTTGTCATTATGGCAAAACCCGCAAGACTTACCGTCTTCCATATCAACCATGGTA
This sequence comes from uncultured bacterium, assembly GCA_965366475.1. Lineage (GTDB taxonomy): Bacteria > Desulfobacterota > Desulfuromonadia > Desulfuromonadales > BM103 > M0040. The sequence goes on from CBDUFN010000112.1 coordinate 3,778, forward strand.
AAGGTAGGGTTCTTTTTGGTGACGATATGAAAAGCGTCATTGTGACAAGTTGGACAGTTCTTGCCAATGGATTCCTCTGCCATGTGATCGATATGGCTAAACTCAACCTTGCCTACCGAGTCGGTTTGCAGGTAGACTTTATCTTTAATCCAACGGCCACACACTACAGAAGGCAGGGCCAGCATAAGCAGAACAGTAATAAACATCCAACGCCGTGTCATATTCTTCCTCCATCAGCAAGTTGGGCTCCATTATACTGATTTTGCTCATTCGGCCAACTTTTTAATTCCGCCTGCTATGATGTCGCCAAACCAGCATCAAATGCATGCGTACTCACAAGGGATACAAAGAGACAAACTATGGATCATCGTCGCACAGAAAAACTTTTCGCTGTTGTCTCCCCAGGTCTGGAAAAGACCTGCGCAGAAGAATTGGTCGCTTTGGGAATAACGCCACAGGACATAACAGCAGGAGGCGTTGCCTTTGAGGGCCGCTTACGAGACATCTATCAATCAAATCTCTGGCTCAGAACCGCAAGTCGGATATTGGTTCGCTTTGCGGAATTTAAAAGTCGAGACTTCCCTGATCTACATCGTCGTGCGCATAAATTGCCCTGGGGTCGGTTTATTCAGCCAGAGGCAGCTATTGCCTTTCGCGTGACCTGCCATACATCGCGCCTAAATCACACAACCCGGATTGCCGAAACCCTTGAATCAGCAGCCAATCAAGCTCTGGGGCGGTCAACAAACCCTGTCGGTGAAAATCCACAGATGGTGATGGTTCGGATTGTCGATGATCAGGTTGTTATCTCAATCGACAGTTCAGGAGAACTTCTGCATCGTCGCGGCTATCGTCAATCAGTCACTGTCGCTCCATTGCGAGAGACCTTGGCGGCAGGAGTCTTGATGCTCCTAGGGTGGAACAGTTCTGAACCATTGGCGGATCCGATGTGCGGTTCCGGCAGCTTCCTCCTCGAAGGCGCACTACTGGCCAGACACCATGCCCCCGGAATCAACCGCACCTTTGCCTTCTTTAATTGGCCTGTATATCGACAGGGACTCTGGAAATTACTTTCCGATGAAGCACGACGAGCATCGCTCGATACGGCCCTGGTCATTACTGGTGGCGACGAGAACCCCAAAGCCGTCGAGGCGACGAAAGCGAATTGCGAAAGAAACGACGTGGCTGAACAGATTGTCATCAGCACAATCCCCCTTTCCGAACAACCGGTGCACGAAGGCCAGGGCTTGGTTGTCTGTAACCCTCCATATGGCAAACGTCTTGATCTCGGCGAAAACCCAAAGCAATATTACGCCGAGCTCGGAAAACAGTTACAGCGTGCCTATCCCGGATGGAGGCTCGCTATGATCTGCCCAAACCCAGACTTTGTAAAAGCAACCGGTATCCCCTTCAAACAGATCACCAGTCTGGACAATGGTGGACTGAAGGTCAGCCTCTTCGCCACGAAAACCGGTTGACACCCGGCAAAAAGGTTTGCAGATTCTTACTTGCACTCCATGAAAAATTCAGTTATAGTCCGCACTCTTCTCCCTCCGGGGAGATTATTTTCCAAGAAAGTGAGGTGATTGCAGGTGGAGATCCATGTCGTCGACAACAATGTCGAGAAAGCTATTCGGGTTCTCAAGCGCAAGTTGCAGCAAGAAGGTCTTTTCCGTGAAATGAAGCAGCGTAAATTTTACGAGAAGCCTAGCGTAAAGCGTAAGCGCAAAGAGAAAGAAGCCCAACGACGCCTGCGTAAGAAAATGCGCATGATGCGCAGAGACTAATCATCGCGTTTAGTTGTTTATAGAAAAGGCCGAATCCTGTTAATGGATTCGGCCTTTTTTTGTACTCAACCCCTAAGGACAACGGCTTGCAGATCTTTTGTTTTTTCTTCAGAACAAACCAGAGAAAGACCGACGGGTCGCGTCCCGTCAGTGGCCTTGCTTTTGCGTCAACCTTGTCAAACATCCAGAGCTGACAAAGGCTGATGAAATCAACAACTTTTCAAGCGAAGGTCTTACTCACGCTTTTCAGGCCGACGTCACAGTTGCGACAACATCTCGGCACACTTCGACGCGGTCAACAAATAACAAAACGGAAGAATCTTAGCAGTACCGTTTCTTCATTACTGTAACTGAACTAATCATAGGTGGGACGTTTTCTGGAGCAAAAAGTACTTAGCTTAGCGCAGAGCAAGCCAATTTTTCTTCGTTTTTTGTGGCTTCAAAAAATGAAAGCGTCTGGCGGCTCGCGTCCCGTCGGTCCGTACTAAGAGGTTTGCTCTAAACATAAAGCCGTAGAATTAAAGTTTACCACTCCGGTTTTTTCGCTATTGATTATTATCTTCACGTCGAGTACAGCCTGACAGAACTAAAGAATCTCTGGAAACACAACCTTCTCGGCAACGCCCTCTGGCCCTAAGCCTCCAGCCGTCAAACGCTCCAGAAAGTCCACCCGTGAAATTTGACAGGCGCCCATACTGAAGAGATGGGGATTGGGCACCTGACAATCGAGGAGAACAAACCCTTCCCGTTCAAGGTGACGCGCCAGTTGCGCCAAGACCACCTTCGATGCATTCGTCTGGGTATGGAACATCGATTCGCCAAAGAAGAACTTACCGAGAGCAACGCCGTACAAACCACCGACCAATTGATCATCACACCAGGCTTCTATGGAATGCGCAAAACCAAGGTCATGCAACCGTTGATAAGCAGATTGCATGTCTGCAATCAGCCAGGTTTCCTCACCTTGACGCACACGCACATCGGCGCAGGAAGCAACAACTTGAGGAAAGGCGTGATTGCAAGTCAGGCGATAACGACCCTGCTTGATAACTCTCTCCAGACGACGAGAGACATAAACATTTTTGGGAATCAGTACACATCGCGGATCGGGAGACCACCAAAGAATAGGCTCCTCTTCACCATACCAGGGGAAAAGACCCAGTTGGTAAGCCAACACCAAGCGTTTTGGAGAAAGATCGCCCCCGACAGCCAACAACCCTTCATCGCTCGCCCAATTTGGGTCAGGGAAAATCAGCTCATCATTAAGACGGAAGACTGGCATCAGGAGTAAAGGACTCGGAGCGAGGGACGTGGGACGAGGAGCTCGAAAGAAAACGTTTTCATGATTATCGCATACTTCATCCCGTGGCCTGGATTTCAGCTGTAGCTGAAATCCAGTTTACCTGCCTTACAGGAGATTCGCACTTTACCGCCACCCGTCAAACGACCGAAAAGAATTTCGTCAGCGAGAGCATTGCCGATTTCGCTCTCGATCAATCGTCCAAGAGGACGCGCACCAAAAACCGGATCGTAACCTCGTCGAGCCAAATCACGCTTGGCACCTTCGGTCAAACTCAAAGTGACCTTGCGTTCCTGCAATGAAGTTTGCAACTGACGAATAAACTTGTCAACGACCCGCGTCATCACCTCTTCATCAAGAGGACGGAAAGAAAGAATCGCATCAAGACGATTACGGAATTCAGGTGAGAAGGTTTTTTCAACCGCTTGACGCGTTTCGCCGTGCAACCGATCGCCAAAGCCGATCGGTGAACTACTCATTTCACGGGCACCGACATTACTGGTCATAATCAGAACAACATTGTGGAAGTTGGCCTGACGTCCGTTATTGTCGGTCAAAGTGCCATGATCCATAACCTGCAACAGAATATTGAAAATATCCGGGTGAGCTTTTTCAATCTCATCAAGCAACAACACAGAATGTGGATTGCGAATGACGGCATCAGTCAAGAGACCGCCTTGCTCAAAACCAACGTAACCTGGAGGCGATCCGATCAGACGGGACACGGCATGTTTCTCCATGTACTCGCTCATATCAAAGCGCACAAATTCAATGCCCATCTGTGCAGCAAGCTGCCTGGCCACTTCAGTTTTACCAACCCCGGTCGGGCCGGTGAAGAGAAATGAGCCGGTCGGTTTCTCCGGCTGGCCAAGACCGGCGCGGGCGCGACGAATCGACTGACAAAGTTGGTTGACAGCTTCATCCTGACCAAACACCTGACGCTTGACAGCTCGATCCAGCTCTTTCAGTTTACGCCGATCCGTCTGGGCAAGCTTGCGAGCCGGGATACGAGCCATTCCGGCAACAACAGTTTCGATATCAGAGACACCAATCGTTGCGCGTTTACGTGGATAGATTTGCAACCTGGCCCCGGCCTCGTCAATCACGTCGATCGCCTTGTCGGGCAAGCGCCTGAAATTAACATGTCTTGCGGAAAGATTGGCAGCAGCTTCCAATGCCGCCGTGGTGTATTTCACACCATGGTGTTCTTCATAAGCATCTTTAAGACCGTGCAGAATCTCAACCGTTTCTTCGACACTGGGTTCCAGTACATCAATTTTCTGGAACCGTCGTGACAACGCCCGGTCTTTTTCGAAGAGGTTTTTATATTCCTCATAAGTGGTTGAACCGATGCAACGCAGATCACCCGAGCCAAGCCCGGGCTTAAGGATATTGGCCGCATCCAGAGAACCACCGCTGGTCGCGCCGGCGCCGACAATCGTGTGAATCTCATCGATCACCAAGATTGCCCGCTTCCGCTTCGCCAACGCCTGAACCACCGCCTTGAGACGCTCTTCAAAATCGCCCCGATACTTGGTACCGGCGAGCAACGCACCCATGTCGAGAGCAAAAAGCTCTGCATCGTGCAACAATTCTGGGACATCCTGTTCGAGAATGCGGAGAGCCAAACCTTCCGCAATCGCTGTCTTACCAACCCCGGGCTCACCGACCAGAACCGGATTATTCTTGCGTCGCCGGCAAAGAATCTGCACAGTGCGCTCCAACTCGGCGGCTCTGCCAACCAAAGGATCGATCTTACCCTTGGCCGCTCTCTCAAGCAGGTTGATCGTAAAGGCCTCTAGAGGATCGACTTTCTTGGACGGCTTGCCTTCCTGAGTCTTCCCTGCCTGATCATCAGACTCCTGCTGTTCAGATTCATCTCCATGAAAAGGAACCTTGCCGACTCCATGCGAAACATAGTTCAGGACATC
>CBDUFN010000113.1:0-8765 GCA_965366475.1 uncultured bacterium
ACCCTTTTGTGCCGAAGCCCTGGACCCCGCTGCAATGGGCGCCGATGGAATCACGTAGTCAGCTTGAAAAGAAGTATCGATTGTTGCAGAAAAGATTACGACCCGTTGCAAATGTTGAGTTAAACTTTGAGTCACTACGCCATGCAGAAATCCAGGGGTTTTTAGCTCGTGGTGATCGGCGTGTGGGCAAGACTCTTCCTTTGCTTGCTTCTGGCGCAAGCCTTAAGGCTGCCTGCAAGCAATCAGGTCTTGATCAGAAATTTTACCTGAACCGTAGCCGTGCTGCCGACGAGCTTTTCCCCTGGGACATTATACATCAAGGTGTTTTGCGTGAGCATCTGTATCAGGAGTATGAACAGGCCCTGGCTGCTCTCCCTGGTTACGTCTGTCAGGAAAACTGTAATCGTTGTGGACTGTCCTGCTAGCTAGCCATCTTTTGAAATCTCTGTTTGAATTTTGCTGGCTTACTCTAAGAAGATTCTTTGTATTTAGCTGCCGAATCTCCGGTTCTCCTTGACAGTTTTTGCAGGGTTTGTTAGAAAAAACCGTTTAGGAAATTTTCATCTTTAATCCTCTTTGCCTGCAGGAGCCGAGATATTAAATGAAAGACTGTAATAAGCTGGATTTGCCTTGTCGCTTTATCCGTCTACTCACCTTTATTGATCTACCTATAAAGCTGAAATTTAGGCTCTTTTCTGTTGGTGTTCTCTTCTGGTTTGTCGTGATGGCAGCTCTGACCGTGGTGGGAATGGTCGGCATCAATATGCGTTACGACAAGATTGTGAACCATGCCGTTCCGCAAGACAAAGTGGTTCAAAAAGTCATTCGCAATCTACAGGCGATGACGATCGATTCCAATAATATGCTCAAGGCGTCAGACAGTGTGACTGTCAAGCGTTTGCAAGACCTCTCTTTCAAGCGTTTGCGGGATGTTCGCGATTTCTACTCTGCTCTGGCTCTCGGTGGTGCTGTCAACGATTACTCTCATGATTCCGGGCAGCTTCTGGAAACTCTGCATACAACGTCCCTTTCTATTGACCCTGAAGGTGTCTCATATTTAAAAGAATTGAATCTTCTTCTCGATCAAATAGATTCAAGCTACTCCGAGTTTTTTGAATACAAGTTACTGGTTCTGGATAAGAAGGCTCCGAATGGCGAGAACCTGGAAGGTCGTTACAAGGTTCTTGAAGGCAATATCAACGAAGCCAGTACGATTTCAGTCAGATTCTCATCGAAGCTTTCTGAGCTTTACCATACGTCTTCCAGCAAAATTTCCGAAATTATTGAAGTCACCATCATGACGACTCTTGGTGTCCTGCTGTTGGCCATTTTGCTTTTGGTCGTTTTTACCCGTTGGATTGTACAGTCTCTGGCACGACCGATTAATGCGATTATTGAGCAGATCCATTCCGTTGGAACAGGAGACGTTGACCTGACCAATAAAATTGAGATCACGTCGCGGGATGAGATCGGTACCCTTTCTCAGGAATTTAACGGTCTGATGGACACCGTTTATTCAATGAGTAATTTCAAGAGAGTCATTGAAGAAGATGCCACTCTCGAAGATGTCTACGCTCGAATCGGTGAAGTTTTTCGTCGTGAGCTGGAAGTAGAAGATTTTGTTATTTACGAAGTCAATGATAATCAGCGTGACATGACAGCCGTTTATCCCTTGGCACTCTCCTCTAAGGAGATGGCTTGTAATGTAGAAATACTGACCAACTGTGAACTTTGTCGTGCTAAGAAAACCGGCCATGAAATTTCTTCTCTAGCATACCCTCAGGTTTGCAAGCAGTTTAAAGAAGAGACTGGGAAATCTCATATCTGTATGCCGATGATCATTGGTGGTCGAACCGGTGGTGTGGTGCAGTTCCTCTTCGAGGGTCGTAATAGTGAAGAACTTGATCTTGTTGATATCCAGACCCGCATCTTTAAAGCTGAAACTTATATAAAACAGGCTCTGTCGGTTCTCGAAGCAAAACGTTTGATGAACACTTTGAGGGAATCTGCACTTAAGGATCCGTTGACTGGGCTCTACAATCGGCGCTTTTTGCAGGATCATGCTAATCATGTTATCTCAGGTGTGCTGCGTCGTAAGAAAACTCTCGGCCTGATCATGTGTGATCTGGATTACTTTAAGCAGGTTAATGATCAGTATGGCCATGATGTTGGCGACCTGGTTCTTAAGGAAACCGCAGTACTGATCAATAAGGGTGTTCGCGATACGGACATTGTTATCCGCTTCGGTGGTGAAGAGTTCTTTATTTTGCTGGTTGATATCAACCCTGGTGATGCCATCGTGGTTGCCGAGAAAATTCGCAAAATATTTGAAGACGCGAAGATCAAGATCCCGAATGGCTCGATTCAGAAAACTCTCAGTCTCGGCGTTAGTGAATTCCCCGGCGATGGTGAAGGCTTCTGGCAATGTATCAAGTATGCTGACGTTGCACTTTATAAGGCTAAAGATACCGGCAGGAACAAGGCTATTCGTTTTGATGAAGAGATGTGGTCAGGTGAAGAGTTTTAATTCCTGCTGCTCTGAGTACCCTAAGGCCCTCGCTATAAAAAGCGAGGGCCTTTTTTATTGTCTGCATTGCATGTATAGCGCATTGGCTTTTCCTCCGGTATAATGCAAATCTATTTCAGGCTCATTGTGATATTTATCATTACAAGATGTTGAATACTTATCGGGGAGAATAGCTATGTCTGCTGCAAACTTATTGCTTGAAAAAGAGGGTGCTTTGGCAACAGTCACCTTCAACAATCCCAAAGCACTCAATGCTCTAACTGTTGCAACCTTTGAAGCTTTGGACGCGATGCTTGATGAATTGGAGCAGGCTGATGATGTTCGTGTCGTGATTATGACAGGTGCTGGTGAAAAGGCCTTTGTTGCTGGTGGGGATATCAGCCACCTTAGCACTCTTAATGCTGAGAGTGCTCGCGGATTCGCGTTGCAGGCGCAGCGTGTCATCGATCGCATTGAGGCTTTTCCAAAGCCGGTGATTGCAGCGATCAATGGTTATGCCTTAGGCGGTGGTTGTGAGCTGGCGATGGGGTGCGATATCCGTATTGCAGCCGACTCGGCAATATTTGGTCAACCTGAAGTCAAGCTTGGTATTATTCCAGGCTTTGCCGGAACCCAGCGCCTTGCTCGCCTGGTTGGTAAAGGGAGGGCTAAAGAACTGATTTTTACTGGCGAGATGATCGATGCAGAAGAAGCCTGCCGGATCGGCTTGGTCAATCGTGTCGTAGCAAAGGAAGACTTAATGTCTGAATCGCGTGCTTTGGCATTGAAAATGTGTGACAAGAGCGCGTCGGCAATCCGACTCTCAAAAGAGGCAATCGACAATGGTCTCGAGATGGATTTTGCTCGAGGCTCTCGCTACGAAGCGGATCTTTTCGCGCTTTGTTTTACTACAGACGATTGCAAAGAGGGGATTGCTGCTTTTCTTGAAAAGCGTCCCGCCAAATTCTAAGACAGTTTAACTGTTAGGATGTTTCTGATGATACATATGATCTTTTTGCTTTTGTTTCTTATCTTTCCTGGGGTTGCTGTTGCGGCACCTGATCTTTCTCTCCCTGACACATCAGGGATTCTTAGTGTGCAGGTTGAGAATGATATGTGGGGGAATGGTACTGATCGACATTATACTCATGGCACCAGACTCTCATATCTTTCCAGTGAGAAAACCCCGCTCTGGCTGGAACGCGCGGCGGCTTACGTCCCTGTTTTCAGTCAGCGGGGTCATCTACGCACCAGCTATGCCGTTGGGCAGAGTATCTTTACCCCAGAGGACATCACTCAAAAAGAACTCATCGAAAACGAACGTCCTTATGCCGGTTGGTTGTACGGAGCCGTTGGTTTGATCTCAGATCATCGCGTTAGTGATGGTGTTTTACAATCGAATCGACTCGATTCACTTGAATTGAATATCGGTGTGGTCGGTCCCTCTTCATTGACAGAGGAAACACAGTCGTATGTCCACGAAATCGTAGATTCACCTCAACCTCGTGGTTGGGGTAATCAACTGGATGATGAATTTGGCTTTATGCTGGTTTATGATCGACAGTGGCAGGCTCAGTACATCTCCGAAATATTGGGACTTGGTGTCGATGTCACTCCTCATCTCGGTGGCACGCTTGGCAATGTTTTAACCAGTCTCTCCTTTGGAACGACACTGAGGATTGGTCGTGATCTGCCGAGCGATTATGGCCCACCGTCAATTCGTCCCAGTCTTCCAGGGTCTGGCTTCTTCCGGCCGACACAAGGGTTTGGCTGGTACTTCTTTGTTGGGGCAGAGGGTCGTTACGTTGCTCATACGATTTTTCTTGATGGCAATACCTTTGAAAATAGTCATTCCGTTGATCGTATCCCCTTGGTCGGAGATCTTCAAGCAGGCTTAGTTCTTACATGGGGTCGAGCTCGACTGAGTTTCACCAACATCTTTCGCAGTGACGAGTTTGTAGAGCAGGATTCCCCCGCCGAATTTGGTTCCATCAGTCTGTCTGTACGCCTTTAATGTCACGCCATCAAAAAATGTCGGCTCTGTTCGTGTTCTTTAGTGGCAAATTAAGGAGTTTTGTGGCTCTTGAATTCCTCTGGGCATTATCGAAGGTAGAACTTTGGAGAGAACCAGCAAGGAGAGGGGTAGGGAATCGTAAGGTAGTGAGGTAGTGAGGTAGTGAGGCCGGTGTTTTGTTAGATCGTAAAGGAAGCTGTCGGCAGATCCCTCTTGTTGTTACCTTGTGTGAAAAGAACCTGACTTATTTGGTCTATAGCGCAACACGAGTAAAACGCCAAGTCTAGAAACCTGTGACATGAGCCGCTCTTTCGTTATTGGAAAGACGTCCTGCAACCTCAACTCTGTAGAAATAATCAGTTGCCATGTAGTGTTTTAAGCCATGCTGTAGCATCATCAATGTTGCTAAAGGTCGAGAACGGTTTTTCGCTCAAAGGAGCCTCCATGTCAGCCATTTTTTGGGCAATATTTTTTGGTGTAACAATGGCTATTCCTGTCAACCTTTTCCGGTTGTTGATGACATTGAAGACCTCCATCCGCAACAGTTGGTACTTGTTTTTGCGATGAATGATTAAGCTATAGTCGCCAGCAATATGCTTCTCGATCTCATCGTAGAAATTAATCGCCGTTTGTTGATCAATCACGGTATCAGGGCTCGCTTCAAATAAAATAATATCCTTATTGATGAGTGATATTTGCGCTTTGCCAAGATCAATGATTTCCATTTTTGAGACATTTTCCTGTCGTGGGTTGTTTTACGCTGCTTAACATGGGGATTGGTGACGTTGTAACTATCATAACAATAGGGCACTCGCAATCAAATTAATCTCTCAGTCTGTGGGCGGGTGCTCTTTGCTAGGTTTGATGTAAGTGTCTTATCTTTGGTCATATTTACAAACAGCCGAGAGATCTGGAATTGTAAAAAATGTCTGTGCGCTCTGGAAATGGACCGGAGAAAAATTATGCCTTGAAAGAGGGTCCTTTTGATTTTTATGATGTGTGAACTGAAGACCGTTTAATTTGAGAGATCTTTGTCAATGTGTTTGGAAAGGAGTTCGACACCCTGGTCTATTTTGCCTGTAGGTATGCCTCCGAAGCCAAGCAGAAGTTTATTGTTTTTTGGCTTCCCTGAAGTATAGAAATCAGAAAAACGTAAAAGGCGAGCTCCGTCTTGTTTGGCATTGTCTATAAACTTTGCCTCATCTCTTATGCTCTTGGCCAATTCAATAACAATATGCAGGCCAGCTCCCTGACCAATAACTTTTGCATTTCCCCCCAAATGTTGCTTTATCGCCTGCAACATGACTCCGTGTTTCTTCTTGTAAAATATTCGTGCACGCCTGAGGTGCTGATCCCAGTGCCCCCTTTCCATGAAATTTACCATTGCTCTTTGTATCAGAAGGGGGACTGGTGAAAGATAGTTTTGAAAGCTTCGTTTGTAGGCTACCAATATGGGCTTTGGGAGAACCATATAGCTCAATCGCAACGCAGGTGAAAAAACTTTGGAGAAGGTACCTTGATAAATAATATTGCCGTCTGCACATAACCCCTGTAAAGATTCGATCGGTCGACCCAGGTAGCGGAGTTCGCTGTCATAATCATCTTCGATGATAATGCCGTCCACTTCCTTGGCCCAGGAAATCAGGTTCAGCCTGTTAGCGACAGGCATCACATGGCCAAGTGGCATCTGGTGTGAAGGTGTTATATATACCGCTTTGCTCGGACTTGCCTTGAGATCCTTTAGTTTGATTCCATTAGAGTCGACGTTAATGGGGGTTATGTCGAAACCATGGTTGCCAAAGACATCTCTTGGAAGATGGTAGCCGGGGTTCTCAATGGCAACAGACCCATGGTTCTCTTTGATAAGTTGAGCGACAATGTCCAGTCCCTGTTGTAATCCTGAACAAATGACGACCTGGTCGGGAGAGCAAATCACTCCTCGTGAGCGTTCCAGGTAGAACTGGATATTGCAGCGTAACCCCCATTCGCCCTGTGGTTCACTATACTGAGAGTAGTCAGCACTGTTTGAACGAAGTGCCTCAAGTAGACTCTTCCTCCACGCCACAGTGGGAAACACTTCTGGATCGAGACGTGCCGGGTGAAAATCATAAGGGTATTGTTTTGCGAGCCTGGGATGAAGATCCTGCCTGAGTTGGGTCGGTTGAGTTTTGGTCGCAAGCTCTTGGTCAATGTCAGAAACGAAGTATCCACTGCGGGATTTACTGTAAAGGTAGCCTTCCGCACACAGTTCCAGAAATGCGCTTTCAACAGTATTGCGACTTGTTGCAAGTTCCACAGACAGGTCACGAATTGAGGGCAGCTTGAAGTGTGCAGGTAGCTTTCCCGAAAGGACTTTCTCCTTAATTTGCTGAAAAAGCTGTTGGTAAAGTGGTTTGGTATCGTTGATGTCTAAGGTAAACATAACCGTTTCTCCAGAAATCTGACCCCATTGTTATTTTTTAAACTGTACCTTTGCATGGGGCCAAAAATCAATTAATCTTTAAACATCTATTACACCTTAAACACAAAACGATTGGAGACAAATTATGATTCCTGACAAATTGACCGAAATTCTCAAAAAGGATGGCGTCGTAGCGATTGCAACATTAGGTAAGGATGGACCTCATATGGTCAATACCTGGAATAGCTACATTCGAATCTCACCAGAAGGGCGTTTTTTGATCCCCGCAGGTTATATGCACAAGACTGAAGAGAACCTTAAATACAATCCCGAAGTTCTGATCACTCTTGGAAGCAGTAAAGTTGAGGGCTTGCATGGCGCCGGTGCTGGCTTTTTGATCAAAGGAAAATGTGAGTTTGTGACAGATGGCCCTGATTACGAACTATTGAAATCGAAATTTAGCTGGCTCAGAGCAACGCTTGCTGTCACTATTGAGTCAGCAGATCAGACTTGGTAACTGTTTAATCAAAAATTGGAGTGCTACTCATGGATATTACAGAAAAAGTACTGAACGTTATGCGTACAGAAGGTGAGCCTCTCAATGCCGGTAAAATAGCTGAACTTGGTGGCCTTGATCGTAAGGATGTCGACAAAGCAATGACTAAACTGAAAAAAGAAGAAAAGATTGTTTCTCCCAAACGTTGTTACTGGGTACCGGCATAGCTAAAGCTTTTTTTTCTAAAACGATAAACTCAAAGCGGTCCAGCCATTGTTAAATATTTATGGCTGGGCCATTTTTTTGGCTGGACCCTCTGTTTGGTGGAATAAAAGTAAAGAGCGACCGCGAAAAGGTTACTCTACCTATGTATTGCTCAGGGCAAGTTGTTGCGAGTCAGAAAACCCTGCCTCTGAATTATTTGTGCGAGTAATTATTGGCTTTGTTCGTTTTCTCTGTTGGCAGGCAGTGTGCTGAACACGCGCCACTACAGTAATCACGTGCGAGCGGGTCACTGTTACGCCTCTGGGACGTTAAAAGGAGTGTGTCAGGACCGAGGTGTACAGGACAGTTCAAGTCTGTTTTCTGCGAAAGACCATTCCTCTTGAATGATATTAAAAAATATTAGATAATAATATAAATTAACCATTGGAGGTATATTATGCCAAAGAATACAAGCGTCACCCTGGGGCCTCATTTTGAAAAATTCGTTGGACAGCAAGTTGAAACTGGCCACTATGGTTCTGTGAGTGAGGCCATTCGAGCAGGCTTACGTCTTTTAGAAGAGAAAGAAGCAAAACTTAACTTTCTTCGCAAAGCCCTTGAAGAGGGAGAAAACAGTGGAGCTGCTGACTACTCTCTTGATGGTTTGATTCAAGAACTTGATTCAGAAGACTTGAAATAATGTCTAATTTCTCTCTCACAGAAGCAGCCAAAAGTGACCTGAAGAAAATTGCTCGATTTACTCAAAAAAGATGGGGGCGGGAGCAGCGGAATCATTATCTGAAAATGCTGGATAACTTTTTTCATCAACTCAGTGACAACCCCAATATGGGTAAGGATTGCGGCGAGATTAGACCTGGTTATCATAAATTCCCCACTGGTAGTCACATCATTTACTATCGAAAAAAAACAAAAGAACAGATTGAGATAGTACGCATACTCCATGAGGGCATGGATGTTAGTACACAATTTTTGAAAGAGTTGGGCGGGTCTCACTGATCAACCGGTGATGTAGCTTCAGCAACTCGCAGTGTCCTTGGATTGTTAAGCAGGGTGTGTCAACGGCTCGCCCCTGACACACTTTAAAGCAGCATCAGGCCTCCCGCTTACAATCAACTTCGCGTCC
>CBDUFN010000114.1:0-8765 GCA_965366475.1 uncultured bacterium
GCCAAAGATTTCCTGCATCGACAGTTATTAAGAGATCCGCGCGCGTATTCTTGCCTTCAGCCTTGAGTCGCTGCAGAAGAGGGCCTGCTTTATCCGTTATAAAGGTGATTTCGGTGCCGGTCTCTTTTGTGTAAGCGTCAAACAAAGGTTTGATCAATTGTTCGTTTCGGGCGGAATAAACGACAATTTCTTCAGCGTAAAGCCAACTGCTTCCAATTGTCATCATGGTTAAAAGTAGTACAGCAAGAATATTGAACGTTTGTCTCATTTGTGAAGCTCCTTTTTTGAACATGATTATGATAACCGTTTTCAAAATAGATAAAGCAGGCAGTTCTGTCAAGAACTAAAAGTGTTAATTATTTTAAACTTTAGTGGGTTGCTGTTGATACTCATGGATGCCGGCTTTTAAAAGATTACCTCTACTATGGCCGGTCGTCTGCTATCCAAAACAAAGGCTGGTTTATTTTCTTCTTTAGTTGCTTGAATTGCCGTAAAAACGTATAGTTATCGTGATCATTCCCTTGTGCCCCTTATTGATAGATATTATTGATCATGCGAACCGGCCTGCGAACCGAAATTATTCTGAGTATCTCTTTATTGCTGGCGGCGGCGCTGCTCTTTGCCGGCTTTCTGCTGGTCAAGTTGACGGAGCGTAATCTTCTCGACCAGCAACGTTCCCATGCTGCAAGCATCATTAAACTTATTGCTTCTGCCGTTGATGAACCGACAGCTTCAGTGTTTGGCGGCAGCGACAACAAGTACCTGCTAGCCAGCCTTAATCGACTACAGACGATTCTGAGTAAACAACCTGATATTGTTGCCTGGCGTTTGCTTGACTCTCGAATGCAAGTCTTTTCAAGCACCGCCTATGAGGCGTCACAGGAGTTCCCCGCTATCTCTCCTGCCGTACTGGAGGCTGGAGATCTTTTTGAAGAGCTTCATTACGAGTCCTTTCGTTTGTTCAGCAGTTCCGCCCGTCAGAATTCTATTGATTTGTCTATTCCTCTCTTACGTGGCAGTCAGCCCTACGGTTTGTTACAGTTGCGTTTTAACCTGGAAGAGTTACAAAAAAGGGTTTGGGGCGCGCAAAAATTGATTCTGATTTATGTCGTTGTTTATGGGCTTATTCTTGCGATATTTGGGGTCTATTTGCTTAATCGAAATGTCGTCAAACCGGTACGACAGCTGCATCAAGCAACAACAGATGTTGCCGGAGGTACGCTTGCTCCTGTTGAAGTCACGTCTGGCCCTGGTGAAATTTACGACCTGGCCGACAGTTTCAATCAGATGGTCGTTGCTTTGTCAGGCAGTCGCGCTGAAACAGAGGCTCATATTACTTCGCTGGAGGAAACCAATCAGGCCCTTGCTAGAGCGAGAGACGATCTCGTTAGGTCAGAAAAGTTAGCAACGGTTGGTCATCTTGCTGCAGGTATGGCTCATGAAATAGGAAACCCATTGGGAGCGGTGGTTGGCTACCTTAATCTCCTCAAAGATGATCTCTCTGGTGATTCTCAGGATCTGGTTGAGCGGTCGCTTGTAGAAGCAGGGCGAATTGATAAACTGATCAGAGAGTTACTTGAATACTCTGCTCCCGTTGATCACCAGGCTATGTCTTTTTCACCGATCGTCTTGTTGCGGGAAACCGTAGAGATGCTTCGTCACCAAGGGCAATTAGAGGATGTCGTGATTACTGACCACTGCACTGCTCTCGACTGCTTAGTGACAATGGACCGCGGTCGGTTGATGCAGGTATGGATTAATCTCCTTCTTAATTCTCAAGATGCCATGCAAGGCAAGGGGGCGGTTAAGTTGTCTACAGATCAGGACGACACTTTTCTCACTGTTTCCATCAGTGATGATGGTCCAGGGATAGACCCAGCTGTGGCGGCAAGAATCTTCGAACCCTTTTTTACGACCAAAGCCCCAGGTAGCGGTTATGGCTTAGGCCTTGCTGTTTGTCAGAGAATTGTTTCTGAAAACGGCGGTCGTTTGGTTCTGTGCCCGGACGTTGCGCAAGGCTCGTGCTTCCAGGTGATTTTACCTTATACTGCCGAGGCGCATTCATGACCTCTCCTGAACGCCATATCCTGATCATTGATGATGAAGCCCCGATGCGGCATATGTTGCGTATGGTCCTTGAACGTGATGGCTACACTGTCTCCGAGGCTATGAGCGGGCAGCAAGGACTTGACCGTCTTAGGTCAGCGCATTACGCGTTGGTTCTCTGTGATATCCGAATGCCAGAAATGGATGGATTGACGTTTCTGAAAGAAAAGCAGGCGCAGCAGTTCGGTGGCACGGTCATCATGATGAGTGCCTACGGCAGTGTCGACACCGCTGTCGAGTGCATGAAGCAAGGCGCCTACGATTATATTTCTAAACCCTTCCGTCCTGATGAAATTCTTTTGACTGTTCGCAAAGCCGAAGAACGTTTGCAGTTGCGTCAGGAAAATGTTCAGCTCAAAAAAAATCTTCGCAGTGGAAAACGTCCTCAAGGAATTTCTGCGATTATTCATCGTAGCGCGGTTATGCAAGAGCTGTTGGCAACGGTTCAAAAGGCGGCACAGGTCAATGCGTCTGTGTTGATCACCGGACCCACCGGCACCGGCAAGGAGTTGATAGCGCGCGCCCTGCATGCAGAGAGTCCGCGAAGCGATAAACCGTTTCTTGCTGTGAATTGCAGTGCCATTCCCGCAGGTTTACTTGAAAGTGAACTCTTTGGTCACGCAAAAGGCGCTTTTACCGGAGCAGACCGCGCTCGTAATGGACTGTTCGGAGCCGCTGAGGGTGGAACTCTCCTGCTTGATGAAATCGGTGATTTTCCTCTTGAATTACAACCAAAGTTGTTGCGGGTTCTGCAAGAACGCGAAGTGCGGAGAATCGGTGAGAGTCGCCCGACCCCCATTGATGTTCGTGTGATAGCCGCTACGGCTAAAGACCTTAATGAGGCTGTCGCGGACGGCTCTTTTCGTGAAGACCTTTTCTATCGATTGGCAGTGATCTCTGTAGAACTTCCTCCTCTCGAAGAACGTTCCGAAGATGTGGCGCCGCTAGTCGAAAGCTATCTGCCTCGAATTGCAGCAAGGCTTAAGCGGCCTGTTCCAGAGATGAGTCAGAAGGCTCTGGATCGGTTGAGTCAGCAGCGCTGGCCTGGGAATATCCGTGAGCTGTTAAACGTTCTCGAAAAAACTCTGGTTCTCTGCCGTGAGGAAATCATCGGAGAAGACGACCTTGTTTTGCATGATCACCCTGTAAAGCTGGTTGATCCCGCGACCCTTTCACTGAAAAAGGCCATGGTAAGTCTTGAAAAAGATTTTATCGTCAAGGCCCTGGTTGTTACCGACGGTAACCGGACACAGGCAGCGAAAATATTAGAGATCAGCTTACGTTCCCTGATTTACAAAATTAAGGATTACGGCCTCACTTAGGTGGCTTTGCTGTCGTAATAAAAACTGAGCGCTTGGTACCACAGAGGCACAGGGAGCGCAGAGTAAATCTTTTGGTTTTACCTTTGAACCTCTCTGGGAGCTCTGAGGATCTGTGGTCAGGACCTTTTTGATAAAGACTGGTTCTACATGCAGTCTTTATCCTGTTTAGCGTAATGCCGTGCAAAAGTTGCACAGAATGTCACTCTGTTAAACGTATTGTTTTTGTCTGTAACAGTAAAAACAGTGGGTTGTGGTCGTTTTTTGTTATCGATTTATTGGTACACCTTTTGCTCGTAAATAGTCTCGGGTGAATCGTGATCTTCAGGAGGACATGATGTCCGTTTTGAAAAATTCTCAATCTGGCTTTTCTTTGATCGAAATGTTGGTTGCTGTTGTGATCATTGCTGTTGGCTTGCTTGGTTTGGCTCAATTGCAGATTACAGCAGTCAAAGTTAATTCACAGAGTATGACCTCCACAGCATCCAAAGCTCTTGCGCAAAAGGTTGCTGAGGAAATTTCGGCCTTAAGTGGTGGCGACGCAATGTTTGCCGATGGGCAAACCGGGACATGGGGCTCCTATACCGGAAAGGGCGGTGGAAATTACACTGCAACTTGGGCTGTTTCAAAAGTTGTGGCCGATGGTAATGATGTCTCCAAGCTTTTTAACGTGGAAATTACCATTGAGAGTGATACCGCATTGATGCATGTCCTCGGTCAAAAGAAACGCGAAGTTGTCATCAATATTCTTAAGCGGACTATCTAAGGGGCTGATTATGGCGAACGATTTATTTAACAAAAGTCATCGCAGCCGAGGGATGAGTCTCGTGGAATTGATTGTCGTCATGGCGATCTTGTCGGTGGTTATGTTAGCCGTTATGAGTCTTTATATACCGGCCCATCAATCAACGGTGGCTCAAACTCAGGTGTCCGATGTCCAGGCTAATTTACGGTTAGCTTTAAGAACAATGACACGGGATTTGCTACATGCCGGCTTCCTTGTTAATGGTGAACCTATAAGTTCTCCTACCGCAAGCAGCTTTACAATCAATACCCGAATCGTAGGTAATGATTTTGCCCGAATTCAGAGCGCGGTGGATGGTACGGGTGAGATTCGTCTCACTGTGACTAACCCTGACATGAAGCTTAACTTTACGGATGGATCCTTCGTACGTCTTTTTCAGCCGGTTAATTCCAGTGAGGTTAAAGAAGATCCTGTGGTTGGTTCCGTGTCCGATGCTGACCGTGCCTATCCGGTGGATGTAACTGCAACGACCATAGATATTGACATTACCGCAAATCCGTCCTTTGTGGCCGCAGATATTTTGCCCGACACGGTCCTTCTTGAAGTCAGTGGCCCGTCTGCCTCACCCTTGCAAACGATCCAGTATCTTATTGTGGATGATTCTCTCCAGCGAATTACTGGAGGTAATGTGCAAACTTTGGCCAGAAACATAGATACGGATCCCGCAAATAGTTTCTTTTTCTTTCCACCGGCAGCGGTCAACTCTTTGGGTTACCCGCTTCGTGTAGACATCAAATTGACTGGTAAGACCAAGGCGCTCAAAAACGATGCGATCTCAGGTCAGAAATTACGGTCTGTTTCTACGTCGGTTAAACTCAGAAATGTATTCTAACGTACTGATGTGTTGGTAGAGGTTTTTATGCGATTTACAACCTTACAAAAGAGCAACGGCCAAAAAGGCATGGCTTTGATTCTGGCCATTGGTTTCCTTGCTATTCTCAGTATCCTGGGAGCTGTTGTGTTGAATGTTTCCATGCAGGGTTTGAATGACTCCGAAAGGGGCACCTACACGAGATCGGATCAAGAGGCCCTTTATGCCGCTGATCGCGCTGTCGAATACGCCATGAATCGTGACGTTCTGGTCAACTTGCCTCAATACAACTCTGTGAATCTCATCAACGATTTCGTTATACAAGGTAATGGTATTACTTCTTCAGTCAAACATAACGCTGTCATAGATCCCTCAGGGCCAGGCTCTATAGTCTCAGGCACTGTTACTGATGTTGGGCCACGCACCCTTCCACCCAGCATGGCAGCCATTCACGGTAGTGAATTTGGCGCCAATCTCTACCACGTCAGTGTTGAAACAAAAGCTGGCCCTGGAATTCTAGAAAAAAGAACTCATGTTGATGCAAGTATCATGAGGCTTTTCAAGATGGATGATGATCAGATATTCCGTACCTCAGGAGGAGGTTGATTATGAGCCGCTGGACACTTAAAAAAAATTGGTATTCCCGTGAAAAGTGGATCATGAGACGCTTTGTTAGCGCATTGCTGGCAGTGGTCATGTTCTTCGGCCCAGGCTTCCCGTTTGCAGCCTTTGCCGGCCCAGATGCCTTCTTTGGTGACTCCGCAATCTACATGGGGTCCCCGGCGAATCGTGTACGGCCCAAGGTCCTGTTCCTGATCGATAACAGTAAAGCGACCATGGACATTGCCTCCGGTTCTGAGTATTTCCCGAGCGTCATTTATCCTACTGGCACTCTCGGTGCTGATCCTTGGGATGTTTATTCCGCCAAAAATGATGGGTCTTTCTCTCAACAAGAACTTGATAATAGTAGCTACAGCTTTGAAGACTTCTCGCCTGATCCTGTCGATCCTGATAATCCGACCAACTCTGAAAACACCTGTGCTGAAGGCGGTCGAGCTGAGATCGTCGACAGGTTTCTTTCCTCTGGCACCTACTCTGCAAGTGGTACGGAAGATTTTCCTAACCTCAAGGCCGGAGACTGTTCTGAATCTCCAAATGGCGAAGTTTATGCAATAGGTAACTATCTTAATTACCTCCAGTTTGACCCTTGGAATAACACCTTATGGAATAACTTTAAGAGTGTTACGGGATGTAACGATGATGACCTCGATGGCGTCTGTGATGATGATGATGTCTGTCGTGGTTATTTCGATGATTTTACAGTTAAGACTTATGCAGAAATTGTAAGTGCTTATGCCGAACTGGCGATGACTGTCCCTGCGTCATTCGTTTTTGGTGCCAGTGTAAAACTTTATGACATGGATAACGATGGCGTTCCTAACGGACTTCCTGGTTCTCCCTGGCCTGATGGTTGCGATGTGTGTCTCATTGGCCCCGACTCTGCAGATGAAGATTTTGATTCGGTTCCTGATGCTTGTGATCAATGTGCCCTTCCTATTGATTGCCCCACCTGTCCAAGTATTTATTACGACGACACCATAAATGATGATGAAAACGACACTCCGGATTGTCTTGAAACAGATACTGATGGTGATGGCATCCCTAATGGTATCGATGTTTGCTCAACCTTTGATCCCATTGCAACCCGTCTGGATCTTGACGGCGACGGAACCTTCGAAACACCGATAGATACAGATGGTGATGACGTTCCGGATTTTTGCGATGCGTTCCCTAATGACGCTGCTGAGCAGATCGACTCTGACAACGATGGCGTCGGAGATAATTCAGATCAGTGTCCAGGCTTTTCCGATTCGCAAGACTTGGATGGCGACTTAGAGCCTGATGCCTGTGATTATGATATCGATGGCGATGGCCTCTCCAACGAGAATGACAATTGTCCTGCCTTTGACAATTTCTCCACAGATCAAACCGACTCTGACAAAGATGGCTTAGGCGATATCTGTGACGATGACAAAGATGGCGATGGCGTAGATAATCTCACTGATAATTGCCCTGATGTTCGAAATGAAGCCCAGCTGAACAGTGACGATATCTCTGACCCGAAATGGGCTGACGATGGCGACGGCGTTGCTGGTGATGCCCTTGGTGATGCTTGTGATGATGATGATGACGCTGATGGCGTTTTAGATGACCTGGATAAGTGTCCGGGATTCCCAGACTGGAATGACCGTGATGGAATCGACATCAATTTCGATGGCATCCCGGATGGTGATGGAATTCCTGACGATTGTGATTCAGTCGTAGCACTGGATTCTGATGGCGACGGTATCTTCGATAGTGAAGATAATTGCCCTGCAGATTCAAACTCTGATCAAAAGAATTCAGATGTTTCCGCACAATTACCAAATATAAGCGACCTGCTTGGTGATGCGTGTGATCCTGATGACGATGGAGATGGCATCCTTGATGGGCCTGACAACTGCCAATGGGTACCAAATCCAGACCAGAAAAATTCTGAGCCTGCGGGTAATACGGACGCTTTTGGCGACGCTTGTGATGATGACGATGACAATGATGGCGTCAAAGACATGCAGGACGTCTGCGCACCGATTGGTCTCAAAGCCGGTAGAGATATCACCGACGCTAATAAACATCTTACCGATTTAGACAACAATAATGTTCCTGATGATTGTCAAACATTTGGCTTGGATACCGATGGTGATGGTTATCCTGATGACGCAGGCACTCTAGGTGTTTTTGATGTTGGCATAGACGATAACTGTCCTACAGCTATCAACGAGAATCAGGAAGATCTGGATGAAGCGCTCGATGCCGTTGGTGGTTATGATCCTGCCGACGCCAATGAGGGTGGCGATGCCTGTGACGCTGATGATGATGGCGATGGTGTCATCGATACTGCGGATAACTGCCCGAGGTCTTTAGGTGCTGGTAATGACCAGACCGATACCGATGGCGATGGTGCCGGAGACCTTTGTGATGCCGACGATGATAATGATGGTGTCCTTGATGGTGCAGATAACTGTTCTCTGGTCAGCAATCCTCTACAGGAAAATATCGATCTTGATGGGCTGGGTGATGCCTGTGATCTGTTAATTGATAACGATTCTGACGGTTTTGCAAACTCTGTTGATAACTGTCCATCGATTTCTAATGATCAGACGGATACCGATAATGACGGTGTTGGTGATGCCTGCGATGGTTTAACTGATACCGATGGTGATGGTGTTCCGGATGATGCCAACGGTAATAGCATTATCGATCCCGAAGATGATAACTGCGTAAATGTTCCTAACAGGGACCAAGTTGATTCTGATGGCGATAGCCAGGGTGATATTTGCGATACAGATGATGATAATGATGGTGTGCCTGATGATTTTGATGGTGATGGCATTTTTGACCTGGGCGTTGATGATAACTGCCGTGTGACTGCTAATGCTGCTCAGACAGATACTGATGGCGACACGATTGGCGATGATTGTGACACTGACGATGATAATGACGGTGTTTCAGATGTTGCAGATAATTGTCAGCTTGATGTCAATGTTGATCAGCAAGATACCGACAATGATGGCATAGGTAATGTCTGTGATGCTGACGATGATGGTGACGGTGTTGACGATACGAATCCTGACAACTGTCCACTCATTTCGAATGCGGCACAAACCGATACCGATGGTGACAC
>CBDUFN010000115.1:0-8715 GCA_965366475.1 uncultured bacterium
GAAAAGTATCTATAGCGTTAACAAAAAAGCCGGGCACATTATGTGCCCGGCTTTTTATATAAAAACGAAATAAATCACTGTCGCACCCTTGCGGTACCGCGAGCATCCCGCAAGACCCTGACCCTGTCACCGACATTGTAGAGCGCATCCTTCTCCTGAACAATCGCCAGAAGCTCACCGTTGTCCAGTTCTACTTCCAATTCAACTCCTGCGCTTGTCGTTGCACTTTTTTCAATCGCCGAACCGGCCAAGCCGCCAACGATGGCACCACCAACTGTTGCTATAGCGCGCCCTGTTCCGTTACCCACAGCATTTCCAAGAACACCACCCATAGCGCCCCCGGCAAAAGTACCTGTTCCTGTATTGGTTCCTTCGATCGTTACGTCTGCAACGCTCAAAATAGTGCCATAATAAACGGAATGTGTGACCCTGGCCTGATCACGAGAATAGACTTTTCCGGAACGACTCTCTGTCATGCACGCAGACAACAGCAAAGCAGACAGGACGACGACAAAAAACAATCCGAACGATTTCAGTTGATGAGTGAACATAGCAAGCTCCTTTCAAATCTTCTTATAACTTAATAAGGACATTCTACCTTATTTAGGCTTCGCTGTCGCGCACTCTACGCTGATTCGAAAGGTCGGCAAGTCGTGTGAAGTTGATCAAGTAATCTGCTATACTTCAAACAATATAACTTTCTAACTTAGGAGTTCATCTTGAAAAGATTCTTTCTCTGTAGCCTGACTCTCCTCCTGTTGACATGCCTTTTGTCGGCCTGTTCCAGCACAACCTTAACGGGTTCATGGCGCAGTCCAGACCATTTGAACGCAACCAAGAAGGTTTATATTGTCGGTGTTTCCAAGCAGGAAACCCATCGGCGAATTTTCGAGGACGAGTTCGGTAAAGAATTGCAGATGTACGGTGTCAAAACTGTCTCAAGTTATAGGGACTTGAAAAATATTCAGGACACAGACCAGAAAGAAATTCTCGAAATAGTTAAAAACAACGGAGCCGACACGCTTCTAATGACACGAATTCTCAGCGACCGTACTGAAGAAGTTGTCACACCTGGACGCATTTCCGGATACAGCTCCAGTCCGGTCTATTACGACCGAAGAAGCTATAACCCAAGACCTTATTACCGCAACTACAGTGACTATTACAACCGTCGTTACGAAATGACTTACGAACCGGCCTCAGTGTCTAGATTCAAGGTCATTACCTTAGAGAGTAATCTTTATGATGCCGCAACGGGAGAGCTGATCTGGTCAGCCCAATTGGAAACGGTGATGGAAGGCACCATGCAAACGATGATCCGTGACTTCATTAAAGTTGTGACGAAGGACTTACTGGACCAAGGCGTTATTTAACGAAACAGAATGTGTTCAAAGATTACAGAGAAAAAGCCGTCTGCAAACATTGCTGACGGCTTTTTTACAAACAATCTCATTGAGAGCAGTTCTGCTTCAGAAGAGTGTATCCTGCTTGAATATTCACAATTAACCATGTTAAATTCCGGTGCTCACATCAATCCAAAGTCACCGGGGAAACCAAATGCTCTTGCAAGGAACTTTCGTTAACATTGCGGCTGTCATCATCGGCTGCCTGATCGGCCGTTGGGTCGGAGGTCACCTCTCGGCAAGGATGCGCCAGACACTCATGATAGGCCTTGGTTTAGCGGTTTTACTGATTGGTTTGCAACTCGCACTGCAGAGCAAACAGCTTATGATCGTCATCGGTGGTTTAATCTTCGGCGGTTTAATAGGTGAAGGAATTGGAATAGAGAAACGTCTGGAACAATTTGGTCTGAAATTACAAAAACGATTTTCCGGCATGGGTAAGATTGCCGAAGGCTTTGTCACAGCGAGTCTTCTCTACTGCGTCGGGGCTATGGCGATTATGGGAGCACTGCAAGATGGCCTGGGCGGTCCACCCACCATACTCTACGCAAAAGCCGCGCTCGATGGTGTGGCCTCCATCGCACTAACTTCGACACTTGGCATCGGTGTTATTTTTTCCGTCATTCCGCTGTTTCTTTATCAGGGTGGAATCACCTTGATTGCAGAACTTGCCGAAACCATTCTAACCGAGCCCGTTATTACCGAGATGAATGCTGTCGGTGGCCTGCTCATTGTTGCCATTTCTATTGACCTGATGGGAATCAAACGTCTACCGGTTGGCAATCTGCTACCTGCCGTCTTTGTAGTTATCGCCTTACTCTGGGGCTTTGGAATGGCTTGAAATTACAGCGACGGGGTTAAGATCAACGTGATGTCTCTGCGACAACAGCGTCAAGATCGAACCTGTTCGGCTGTGTCACCGGCAAAAGGACAATAAAACGTGCTCCATGCTCTCCGTTGACAATCTCGATTTCACCGTGATGATGTGCAACAATCCGATGCGAGATAGAAAGCCCTAATCCGGTTCCCTTGGCAGATGTCGAAAAAAACGGATTAAATATATTACGCATAACTTCAGGGCTTATCCCCCCTCCCGTATCTTCTACCTCAACGACCACAGCCTTATCTCCACGCAAAGACCCGACCCGTGCACGAACAGTCAAAACTCCTCCGTCACTCATGACTTGACGGGCATTTATCATCAGGTTAAGAAAAACCTGTCGCAACTGACGGTAATCACCAACAATGTTGGGTAATCCGTCTCTCAAGCGACTCTCGAATGTGATGTTTTGCCTCTGACAATGCTCATATTCGAGATCAAACACTTCTTGCAGAACATCCTTCAGATTACAATCATCCAGACAAACCAGCTGTTTCTTACTGAAGGACAGGATGTTACCAAGCATTTCTTCCATACGCCTGACCTCGCGGGCAATAATGTCAGCATACTCATTGGCTTTCGAATCGTTGAGATCCTTTCTGGCCAGACGCTGAGCGAAGCCACCGATAGAAACCAGAGGATTTCGCAGTTCGTGAGCAACCTGTGCAGCCATCTCACCCAGAACAGCCATCTTCTCGCCATGAATCAGTTGCTCTTGAATATCTTGAAGATTATCGTGTGCCATCTCCAACCGCTTTACCAGACTGGCGTTATCCAAGGCAGAGCCCGCTTGACTGGCAAAAAGCTCGAGGAAACGTTTTCTATCGTTAGAGATTTTCTGACCGCTTAAAGGGTTATCGATCAGCAATACGCCCATAATCTGGTCACGTCCAACCAACGGGACACAAGCGTATGGACCAAGATTAAGATCTTCGGCAAGTTGGCGTCCACCCACGGATTCGCCTGCGGGATTTGCAATCAGTATGACTTTTTGTTCCAAGAAGGCTTTGGCCAGACCATTATCGGCGCCATCAAGAGGAAGCCTCCGTTTGAGAACTTTCTGGTTAAATGTTGTCCTCCGTTGTTCTTCTCTGACTTCTTTATTGAGATAAAACTGCCCCGAACCAAGACCGTCCTTTCCGAAAGGAAGAACCAGTGCAGCCCCCTCCTGCGAGACGCCCAGCATCCCCTGCAACATACCGGTACGCTTGTTAACCGTAAAGAGTGTGGCTCTCTCAAAACCTCCCGCTTCAACGGCCGTTGCCACAGAAAGGGTCAAATGTGCGAGCTCATCGAGATTAAGAGTACTGTGCATTGCTTGAGACATCTGATAGAGCAGTGACGCCTCTCGATAGGCGGTCTCTTGCCTTTTTTCTGCTTTCACACGTCTTTGCAATTCGCGGTCAAGCTCCTCATACGATTGGCTCATATCTCGAAAAAGCGTAGCAAATGGCGAGCGCATGGTTCCTTCGATTAAAGCAGAGGAAAACAGTACGGTACCGGCCAGTTTGGAATAGTGGCCCAAGAAATTCGTAGCACCATAGACATCAACGTAAAGAGTGAACATCAGTTCCGACAAGACAGTCATGCCGATGGCACAAAGTAACAGCACCATGAGCTTTTGATCTAAAAAACTCTCACGGAAACGAAGGAGACAGGCAGACAAACAAAGCAGACCAATAATGGCATATTCAAAACTTACTTTAAAAAGAGTCAATCCCTCTCCATCGACAAGACAGACAGGGAAAATGCGAAGAGGCCAAACAAGGATTATCAATAACAGCGTACAGCCCAAAAAACCGAAGAACCAGCTCCGGGCGGAGCAGAAATCTTTTCGTCCCAGACTGAGAGAAGCAGCAACCAAAGCAAAGGCACCCATGGCCCTGGCAATCAGCCAATATTGTGTCGCCATATTTGCGCCATCTTCTGAAGCTATAGGCATGCCTTTGTAGGTGAGGGTGTGCAATAGGTCCACAAATCCTGAGGTCAGAAAACCTATTGCCAAGATCAGGAAAAATTGGCTATGAACAAGATGTCTGGTATTCCATCCGACGAGAAAGACAGCCACCATAAGAATGATGCTGAAAAATTCCATCAGGGTATGAATCAGCAGAAAGTTGTAACGACTCAGCAGAAAAAGAAAAAGACCGACAAGCAGAAAAACTGCCAGACCGGCCTTAATAGATAAGCGGGGTAGTAATGTTGAGTAGTCTTTGACAGAGGCCTTTTTTACCGGGGCCGTCGTGTCGTTGAGAAGTTCAGATTGATCGACCGGCATGACCTCCTCCTGTCAACCGGTGAAGCCTAAATCGAATCAGCCGATTTTTTCTTGACGCTCCTGTTCGGTTTTGCACTCAATACACAAGGTTGTAACAGGCCTTGCCTTCAAGCGCGCTTCACCGATCTGGTCGCCACAGTCTTCACATTCACCGAATTCGCCAACTTCGATGCGGTCAAGAGCCTCACGGATCTTGCCAATCAGCCTCCGCTCACGATCACGAATGCGCAATTCGAAATTGCGATCAGATTCCAACGACGCCCGGTCAGTCGGATCGGGGAAGTTGGTCTTCTCATCAGTCATCTCTAAAACCGTTTTATCGGCCTCACGCAACAACTGATCCATCTGCTCTTGAAGAAGCTCTTTGAACTCCTCCATCTTCGTTTTATTCATATAAAAACTCCTCAACTGAACGGGCACAAATTAAATGAAATTGATCAACAAGTCAACAGAAATGCCGGTTCAGCCTTTGAACTGAGCTATCAACACATAGATCAGCGCTATAACCGCAAACCATGCTGTGAAAATATCAGCGTGTCTGCGCGGTGGCTGCTTCGCCAATTGCTGAGTTTCTTCGTCCACTGTACCGTCAGGAACAGCAGAGATCAACCCTTCTACCAAAGCTGGAAAACTTTGATAGGAGTTTGAAATAATCAAGAACTCATCGGGCCCGGCCGACAATGTCAGGAATACACGGCTACGGACTTGAACCGTTTCCAGGCTTGTCACATCGGCAAAGAGCATTTGTCTCTGCCGAAAAGGGCGATAGGCCTTAATACCATCGGAGTCGATAACCAGACTGCGAAATGCTGTTTCGACAAAAAGTGCCACCAAAGGCACAATCAAAAAGGCCAGCAAGATGACCTTGGCAATAGGTTGGCTCTGAACAACACAGGTCACCAGAAGGGCAACCATCAGGAGAACCAACAGGCCCATCGGCGCGACAAAGGATCGTCTTATAACAAATTTACGTGGTTCGTTCACTTGGTCGACTCTCCAGGGTTGATAAAGTGGCCACTACGACCACCACTTTTTTCTGCCAGTCGCAGATTATCGACCGTCATGGTTTTATCGACAGCCTTGCACATATCATAGATGGTCAATGCCGAAATGGAGGCAGCAGTAAGAGCTTCCATTTCCACACCCGTCTGACCATTCACCTTGACTGTTGCCTCAATACCCACACTGTTCTTTTTCGTATCGGGGGAAAACTCTATCGTTACACTGTTGATCAGCAAAGGATGACAAAGAGGAATAAGGTCTGAGGTTTTTTTAGACGCCATAATGCCAGCCAAACGGGCCACAGCAAACACATCCCCCTTGGCAACTCGATTTTCAAGGATGCGTGCAAGCGTTTCGGGCTGCATGCTTACTTCAGCACGTGCCACAGCGATTCTGTGAGTGTTTTCTTTGTCGCCGACATCCACCATGATCGCTTTGCCGTCTTTATCGAAGTGGCTCAAATCAGTCATCATTCATTCCTTAAGGATCTACTACAAAATGGTATTGGTATTGTAAAAGCTTTCGTCAGTAAATCCACAAACAGGCCATAGAAACTACTGCAAACAAGATCAACTAAACAGGTATTCCATCGCCTCAGCGGCACTTTTCACCCCAATCAATTTAATCCCTTTTGGTTTATCAAGATTTTTCAGATTCCCCGCCGGCAGAAGACAACAGTCAAAACCGAGCCGAGCCGCTTCATTAACCCGCATTTCCGGTCGAGAAACAGCACGAACTTCACCGGTTAAACCAACTTCACCGAACAGTACGGTCCGCTCATCGATCGGTCGGTTGAGATGACTGGATGCCAAGGCAGCGACGACACCAAGATCAACAGCCGGTTCGGCAAGACGCACCCCTCCAGCCACATTGACAAAGATATCCTGGGCTAGCAGAGAGTAACCGACCTTCTTTTCAAGAACAGCAACCAGGAGCGATACGCGATTGGAGTCGATACCCATTGCCGTACGTCTAGGGTTGCCATGAGCAGTACCGGAAACCAGTGCCTGGAGTTCCACCAGGATCGGTCGGGTTCCCTCAATAGCCGGGACGACGACACTCCCCGCAGCATCTTCGGGGCGCTCTGCCAAAAAGAGCTCGGAAGGATTCAACACTTCACTCAATCCGGCGTCTTTCATTTCAAACACGCCTATTTCATTGGTTGAACCGAAGCGATTTTTGACTGCACGTAAGATTCGATATGGATGACCAGCATCGCCTTCAAAATAAAGCACGGTGTCGACCATATGTTCCAACATTCGTGGCCCAGCGATCGAACCGTCCTTGGTGACATGACCGACAATAAAGGTTGGGATATCTTCCCCTTTGGCAAGATGCATCAACCGTCCAGCACATTCACGAACCTGGCTGACGCTTCCCGGAGCCGATTCCAGAGCAGCAGTAAAAACCGTCTGGATTGAATCAACCACCAGGAAAGCAGGCTTCAACTCTCTAACGCGCTCGAGAACTCCTTCGAGAGACGTCTCTGCCAGAAGGAAGAGATCTTCAGCAACAACATCGAGTCGGCCTGCTCGCAATTTAACCTGGCGGGTCGATTCCTCTGCTGTGACATACAGAACAGGACCGGCCTTGGTCCAACGGCCGGCGGCTTGCAACAACAAAGTCGACTTACCTATGCCAGGGTCACCACCGATCAGCGTGAAGGAACCGGGAACCACTCCACCGCCCAGAACTCGATCAAATTCAGTGATGCCACAGTGCAAGCGATCTTCGTCTGTCGCCGACACTTCCGCGAGACGCACCGGGCTACCCTCCGAGCGCAAGGGAACGGTTCGCCCCCCCTTCTTTGCGACGGTGACGGTCTCCTCAACAAGAGAGTTCCATTGACCGCAATCGGAGCACTTCCCCAACCATTTCGGGCTTTGCATGCCACACTGCTGGCAACTGTAGATTGTTTTCTGTTTCAAAGTGATCCTTTTGGTTTTTGCAAAGAGAACATTCTAGGCTGACCGGATATGGGTGTCAACGACCATTAACTTGCACTACAGACGAGAGAAAGCCTACAATGAACTGTTATTTAACAAGGAGCTATTTTGGTCAAAACATCTCTGAAATACGGTTTCGAAACTTTCGAAATAGAGTTGCAGGCAAAAGTCCTTACGGTCGCCTCACCCAAAAGCCTACCAAACCCAGAAGAAGAGGTTCGCCGCGCACTTGCCAATCCCGTCGATTCACCCAGGTTAGAGGAGATCCTCACTGTGGGAGAACGGGTTGCTATTATCACGTCTGACATCACTCGCTACACTGGCAGCGAGCTCTACCTGCCAATTCTCGTATCGGAGCTAAATCGTTGCGGCATTCCTGATTGCGACATTGAAATCATTATTGCTCTCGGAATCCACCGTAAACAGACGGCAGACGAACATCGCAAAATACTCGGCCCTCTTTATGGTCGGATCGCGGTTCATGATCACGAGTGTGATGATCCGGAACAACTGATAGATCTCGGTAAGACTTCGTCTGGACTTCCGGTGCAGATCAATAAACGCGTGATGGCCGCTGATCGAGTAATCGTAACCGGAACCGTTGGACTGCACTACTTTGCCGGCTTCGGTGGCGGTCGGAAAAGTCTCGTTCCAGGCGTTGCCAGTCGCACCACCTGCATGGCAACCCACTTCTCCATTTTCAACCCACCGGAACAGGGCGGTCGAAACGCAAAGGCCTGCACAGCCAATCTTAAAGGTAACCCCGTACATCGCGCGATCCTTGAAGCGGCACAAATGGTCAAGCCTGACTTTATACTCAACACAGTCCACACCGCCGAAAAACAAATCGCCCGGGTCTTCTGCGGAGGTCTGGAACAAGCTCATCTTGCAGGTTGCGAGCTGGCGCAAAAAATGTACACTGCACCCTTGGAACAAACCGCAGATCTGGCAATCGTCTCTTGCGGGGGCCAACCTAAAGACATTAACTTCATCCAGGCACACAAAGCACTCGACTATGCGGTTCAGTCGGTTCGCCCTGGTGGTGCCGTCATCTTGCTGGCCGCATGTCCGGATGGCTTTGGCAACGACACCTTTTTTGACTGGTTTAATTATGAAGAACTCGACGTATTCGAAAAGGCCCTGCGTAACCATTACGAGATTAACGGTCAGACGGCCTGGTCTACGCTGAGCAAGGCACGCACCTGG
>CBDUFN010000116.1:0-8536 GCA_965366475.1 uncultured bacterium
GGATGACACTTTGGATGCGGCGACGCGGTTGTTGGTTACTGTTGAAGACGTTTCGTCTGAGTTGAGTCAATCCACTTCTCTTGATAGCCTGAATGAATGGTGGGGGGATGACCTCCTCTGGCCTTGGCAACGGACTTCTGAAGCCCTTCTTGTAATGCAGGGCCGTCTTGATACACATCCTCTCTTAAAGGTTGACCACAGGTGCTCTCGAGCCCTTCATTGATGTTTTTCCCTTAACTCTCGACCTTTCCCGTCTGTAAAATTAATCGTACCAGATCTCCTGATAACATTTGTTCGTCCGTGATTGAATTTCTGTTTGTTCTGAAATGAAGAATAAAAATTACGGGAAGAACTTTCTGTCATGAAAATTCTTGTTATATTGTAGCTCGTCTATGGTTATAAACGTCTAAAGGTTTTGATCGTCAGTCTCTATTGGTTGTTTTGGCCCTGTGAGGTCTTTTCTGGCCGGATGGGAATGTTTGAATCTTATGTTGTGAATGGGTGAATGAGGAAGGGATTGTATCGCTATGTTTATCAAGAATGTTTTGTCTGGAATCCTCTTGTTGTCGTTTTTTTTCTCAGGGGTCGCCGTTGCTGAAGACGCACGTTTGCGCTTGGCAACCACCACTTCTACAGAGAACTCCGGTTTGCTTGCCGAACTGATCCCACCTTTTGAAAAAGCCTATGGTGTCAAAGTTGATGTGATCGCAGTTGGCACAGGTAAGGCGATAAAGCTTGGTATGGCCGGTGATGTTGATGTTGTTCTGGTTCATGCTCGTAGTAAGGAAGATCAATTTGTTGACGCGGGCTATGGCGTTGATCGAAGAGATGTTATGTACAATGACTTCGTTCTGCTCGGGCCCAAGTCAGATCCGGTCGATATTCATGGTATGGACGATATTTCTGCAGCCATGGCAAAAATTGCAAGTTCTCACTCGACCTTTGTTTCCCGGGGAGACGATTCAGGTACGCATACGAGAGAGAAACTACTCTGGAGTGAGTCCGGGCTTTCTCCTGTGGGCGATTGGTATCTTGAGGCTGGACGTGGCATGGGTGAAGTTATCATCATGGCCACAGAAAAAAAGGGTTATACTCTCAGTGATCGTGGGACATACATCGCTTTTGGGGATAAAACAGACTTGGATATCATGGTGTCTGGTGATAAAAGACTTTTTAACCCTTATGGGGTCATCATGGTTAACCCTGAGAAGCACCCTCATATTAAAGAAGATATAGCCAAAGCCTTTATTGACTATCTCGTTTCTTCTCAGGCCAAGGTTATCATCACCGGTTTCCGCAAAGCGGGCCAGCAACTCTTTTACGTGCAGGAATAGGCCGTATTTTTGGATTATCTTTTTGATTCACTGATTCAGGCTGTTCGCCTGATAATTGGTTTCGATAGTGAAGTCTTGACGACGGTTACTATCTCACTGTCAACGTCTTTGATGGCAATCGCTCTGGCCGGAATTGTCGGTGTGCCACTTGGAACTCTTGTGGGCTTGGGAAAGTTTAAGGGCAGACGTGCTGTTCTGACTTGTCTCAACACATTGATGGCTCTTCCTACTGTTGTTGTTGGTCTGGTTCTGTTTGGTCTGTTTAGCCGCCAGGGGCCCCTCGGGCCAATGGGTTTGCTGTTTACGCCCTGGGCAATGATTGCCGGACAGACGGTGTTGGCAACACCGATTGTCGCCAATTATACGGTTTCGGTCGTTGCAGGGGCTGATCCACGCATCCTGCCGACAGCGATGACGCTCGGTGCCGGTCGTGTGACGGCTCTTATTCAACTGCTACGGGAAGTTCGTTTCGGAATTGTTGCCGCGATCGTGGCAGGTTTTGGACGTGTGATCGCCGAGGTTGGTGTTGCGATGATGTTGGGTGGCAATATCCGTGGCTTTACCCGCACCATGACTACGGCTATTGCTCTTGAAACCAGTAAGGGTGAGTTTGCTTTTGGACTGGCTCTAGGGATTGTATTACTTGTTGTTGCTTTGGTCATCAACCTGTTTTTGAACGTATTACAGCATCGGTAGAACAAATGAGCACTTTGCTGACTTTAAAAGATGTTGTTTTCCGTCGAGGTGATTTTTCGTTCGAAGTCGATCTTCTTGATTTGTGCGAAGGCAATCTCTATCTACTGAATGGGTCTAACGGTGCCGGGAAAAGCACTCTTCTTCACTTGTTGGCGCAACTTGTCGTGCCAGAGTCAGGCAAGATGTTTTTTCGCAATCAACCTGTCTGTGGAGATGCTGATCGCCAGCGATTACGTCAATCGATTACTCTTGTTGAACAGACACCTTTTTTGTTTGACTGCTCAGTCTTTAATAACCTTGCCTTTGGACTGCGTCTACGCGATGTGCGCGGTGACTTACAGAAAAGACGAATTCAGCTTGCTTTGGACAAGGTTGGCCTTGATGGCTTTGCTGAACGGCGGGCTAAAGCGCTCTCTGGTGGAGAAATTCGTCGTGTGGCTTTGGCGAGAGCGTTGGTGTTGCAACCACGCGTTTTGTTGCTTGATGAAACGATTGCCGGGCTAGATAGCGATTCGTTGATTTTGTTTGAAGATATCCTCGCTGACTTTATTGAAGAAGGCGTCACTGTGGTTCTGGCAAGTCACGACCCCTGGCAGCCGCAAAAGCTGCAGACTGAAACATTTAAATTAGCTGCGGGTCGTCTCGTCAATGACAAACAAGTAAATGGAAAGATGGAGGCGCATCAATGCCAATCAGCCTGACTGAGGCTCAACAAATCATTCTCTCCAAGGTTAAGCCTCTTGAAACAGAGCGCGTGGCGCTCCTTGATGCTGTTGGCCGGGTCCTCGCTGAAGACCTTCAGGCTCAATGGGATATGCCGCAGTGGAATAATTCTGCCATGGACGGATATGCAGTTCGTTCTGCTGATTGCCAGGGGAAAACTTCTCTGAAGGTCGAAGGCTTCCTACCCGCAGGGGCTTGCTCAGATGCTTTTGTTGCACGTCAAGGTGTTGCCGTAAAGATTATGACTGGAGCTCCTGTTCCGGCCGGCTATGATGCCATTGTTCCTGTTGAGGATACTGATGAGCAGGACGGTGATGTTGTTATTTATGGTCCGATTCAGGCGGGGGCGCATGTTCGCTTCAAGGGAGAGGACCTTGCCCAGGGCGACATCCCTTTGCGCGCAGGAAGAGTCGTGCGACCACCGGAAATAAGCCTCCTTGCCAGCTTGTCGCAAACGCACGTTCTTGTTCATTGCCGCCCGCGTGTGGCGATCCTTTCAACGGGTGACGAGTTGGTCGAGCCCGGAGAGGCCATGGGACCGGGACAAATTATTAATAGTAATAGCTATGCCTTAGCAGCAGCGGTTCGTGAGGCTGGCGGTGACCCAATCTTGCTGAAAATTGCCCGTGATGATTCTGATAATTTGAGTGAGGTTATGACAGAAGGATTGCGCGCTGATGCGTTGATTACTTCGGCCGGCGTCTCTGCTGGAGACCGTGATTTCGTCAGGGACGTTTTACTTGAGAACAATGTTGAAGAGTTGTTCTGGAAAGTTGATATCAAGCCGGGACGACCAACGGCCTTTGCCATGTGTGGTTGTGTCCCGGTTTTCTCTCTGCCGGGGAATCCGGTGTCTGCCATGGTCACCTTTGAACTTTTTGTGCGACCGGCCTTGTTGTCTATGCAAGGTGCTCAAAAGGTCCTTCGGATGCCTGTGCAAGCGCGTATGGCCCAAGATGTTACTAAAAAATCTGGCCGCGTGTTCCTCATGCGAGTACAGATGGAACGCGACTCTGAAGGTTTGCTGGCTATCGATCCAGGGGATCAGAATACCGGTATTTTGACAACGATGATCAAGGCTGATGGCCTTGCTGTTTTACCGGCCGACCGTGAATTCTTTGTTGCGGGTGAGAGTGTTGATGTCCTGCTGTTAGGATCCCTCTCAGAATGAGTCTTTAAGATCTGACACTTATTAATGCTCCGGCCGTATATCACATGTTTTCCGTTGAAGACGACAACTCAGCACTTTTCAATAAAAAGGCCATGCAGCGTGTGCTGTCAGGGGCACTCTTAATCTCTTTTCCTGCTTTTCCTTTTGGTTCAGTTTTTTTTGTCTCAGTTTCAACTTGCCAAATTGCTAAAATTACAGGCGTATTGATGAAATGTATGAAATACCCGATAGACTTAGAGTGTAAGCCTTAATCCACTGAAGGAGGACTGCTATGAAAATTCTGGTTTGTATTAAGCAAGTTCCAGATATGGAAGCCAAGTTCAAGGTGAATGCCGAGGGCAACTGGTATGACAGTACCGACCTTGCCTGGCGTATGAACGAGTATGACGAATTTGCCGTCGAGCAGGCGGTTCAACTCAAGGAACAGGTGGGTGATGCAGAGGTGACGGTTCTCAGCATTGGTTCAGATAAAGTTAAGGAAACGATGAAAAAGGCGTTGGCCATGGGCTGTGACAGGGGTGTCCATATCGTTGATAATCTGTCCTTTAACAAAGATTCCTATGCCATTGCTTCCACCATCGCAGAATATTCCAAAGACAAGGGCTTTGACGTGCTCTTTACCGGAATGCAGTCACAGGATCGAGGCTCGGCTCAGGTTGGTGTTCTTATCGCCGAGACCCTCGGTGTGGCAAGTGTCACGACGATCGTTGACTTTGTTTACGACAATGGCGAGGTAACGGTTAAGCGCGAGCTGGAAGGTGGACTTAAGGCGATTGTGAAAGCTAAACTTCCGGCCTTGTTCACTTGTCAGCTTGGTTTGAATACTCCTCGTTATCCTACTCTGCCTAATATTATGAAGGCGAAAAAGAAAGAATTGTTGTCCATCGATATTTCAGAGGTTTTAACCGTTGCCAATTACCAGGACACTGCAAAACTGTATCCTCCTGAGAAAAAAGGCGTGGGTTTGGTTTTGGAAGGCGCAGTTGATGATGTGGCTGAGCAATTAGTCCAACTCTTGAAAGACAACACAACAGTCCTTGCCTAGGAGGAAATAATGAAAATACTTCTTGTGGCCGAATATAGAGGTGGTGCGTTGTTGGACAGCACGTATGAGTTGGTTGCTTTTGCTCAAAAACTCGGTGCTGAAAGCGTCATGTTTCTGGTTGGTGGTGAGAGTGCTTTGCCTGCTTATGCTGGAACGCTTTACTTGGCAGATGTCGCCAAATATGGTGAATACAATCCGGCGGTGCATAAGCAATTGCTGATTGATGTGGTCTCCAAGGAGCAACCTGACATGGTTGTCTTCAGTCACTCTTCTTATGGCTGGGACCTCGCCCCAAGAGTCTCTTTGGCGCTGGATGCGGCGCAAGTATCAGAAGTCGTTCAGGTTGACGATGGTGTCTTGGTTGCTCCGGTTTGTAATGCCAAATTGAGACGTAATGTGAGTGTGAAAACAGGCCTGACTGTTGTTACGCTACAAAGTGGAGCCTTTAACCCTGAAAATGAGCCGAGTGGCGATCCTGCCGTAGTGCAGATCGATACGGATGTTGCCACCCAGATAGAATTTTGTGGTTATGAAGAAGCTGAAAAAGGTGGCGTTGACCTGACCAAGTCTGAAGTTATTGTTAGTGCCGGTCGCGGTATTGGTAAACCGGAAAATCTGGAAATGATTGAGACCTTGGCGAGTGCTCTCGGTGGCGACTTAGGTGCCAGTCGTCCTGTGGTTGACTCGGGTTGGGCTGAACACAATCGTCAGGTTGGAAGTACAGGGCAAACCGTTTCTCCGAAACTCTATGTCGCCTGTGGTATTTCAGGGGCTATTCAGCACTTGGCTGGAATGAAGAAGTCAGAATATGTTGTTGCTGTTAATACTGATAAAGACGCCCCGATCGGTGAGGTCGCCGATGTATTGGTCGTTGCCGACGTTAAGGAATTTGTTCCAGTTCTGACAGAAAAAATAAAAAGTCTTTAAGGTCTCATAAGTTTAATGTGAGCTTCTTGAGGAGCTCTTGAATGGCATCGCAAAAGTATGTCACTATTGCGTGGGTTTGTTTGACTTCAACTCTATTGTGATGAGGGTGCACTCAGGTGAAAATCACGGTGAAGCTCTACGCCGTTTTGCGTAATGGCCGGTTCTCGGAAAAGGTTATGGATTATCCTCTCGGAACGGTTGTCTCAGATGTAGTCGCTTCCTTAGCTCTTCCTTCTGAGCATGTCGACATCCTTTTGGTTAACGGTACCCATGTTGCCGCTGATTACATTCTTAATGAAAATGATATCCTGTCGTTGCTACCGATGGTTGAAGGTGGATGATATGAAGGCAGGGATGACTGCAAAGGAGTAGCGTATCGTGCGTTTCTTGACGAAGAGCCCCGCGGTTGAGCCTGCTAAGGTTCTCTACCAACGTTGTGTTGTGGATTTGCAGAGCGGTTCTCTGCAAATGGCGGAGGTGCCGTGTCGCAACCTGGAAGATGTCCTCGGAGGCTTTGGCCGTTCTTTCCAGATTCTTGCTGAGCGTGACATTGCTGCCGCCTATGTCGATGAAAATCCGTTGATCGTTAATGTTGGCCTGTTGACTGGCAGTCATGCGATGACCGGTATGCGGTCTTACTTCTCTGGCTACAGTCCAATTAAAGGGTCAAAGAAAGGTTTGCCTGCGGCGATGTGGTCGGCAGGTAGCGGTAAGTTCGGCTCCAAGTTTAAATGGACCGGTCTCGATGAGCTTATTTTTGAAAACCGCTCCGAGAAGCCCGTTTACGTAGTGATTTGTGAGGGTGCCGAAGGCCCGGAAGTGACTCTTAAACCTGCGGATCACCTGCTTGGACTCACCACTCACGAAAAGATCATGCTGCTACAGAAAGATTATGCCGACGCTCATTTTGCCGTGATCGGCCCCGCTGGTGAAAACTGGCAGAATATGTATGCCGGAGCGGTTGCCTTGAGTACCGAAAATCAACTCAAGTCAAAAGAAGACAAGTGTCGTTTTGCCGGGCGTGGTGGTATGGGTAGCCTTATGGGCTACAAGAATGTGATTGCCCTGGTCGCACAAAGTAAGGACAAGCTGGGAGTGACTCCGGAGCCTGTCAAAAAAGCTAATATCAACGTTATTAAGGGCGGTGGTGCTGCGAGATTGCAACCGATAAAGCGTGGCGGAGGTGGCGGAACCTGGGCCGCTTACGATGTTCTCCAGGCGTTTCATGCTGTGCCGGTGAATAACTTTCGACCGCAGGGTAATGACATCCCGGAGCAGCTCTTTCGAAGTACTGTTGAAAAAAACTACGAAATTAAATCGGAGGCCTGCTTCCGTTGTGGTATTACCTGCCACAATAATATTCATAAACGAAATGAAGATGGCAGCGCGGGAAAGTTTCTTGCCAAATTTGATTATGAACCTCTTAACCTGCTTGGCACCAATCTTGGGCTTCATCAGACAGAACAAGCTGCGACTCTGATTCACCTCTGTGATAATTATGGTATGGATGCGATTACTGTGGGTGTCACAGTGTCGTATGCTCTCAGCTATAATGAACGACATCCTCAGACGCCGATTCTGAATGGTGCCACTTTTGGTGACTTTGAGGCCATCAGGGAGCTTGTTGCTGAGACTGGCCTAGGGAAGCTTCCTGAGATCGGTCGGGGATCGATGCGTCTCTCTGAAAGCTTAGGTGAAACTGATTATGCGTATCATGTGAAGGGCCTTGAGCTGGCGGCTTATCAACCAGAAACCAACCCGGGTTACATCTGGGCGATTGCCGGCGGTCACATGTCGATGGGCACTTACGGCATGTTGGCCAGAGAAGGGAAGACCGATACGCAGTCATGGGTCGAAGCTATAACAGAGGATAAGTTACAGATTGTGGGCTTTGATATGATCGGCCTCTGCAAGTTCTTCGATATCGTCAAAGGCATTGGCACCGAGATGGTGGTTGACTGTCTTAAGGCTGAGCATGATATTACTGTCACTGAAGAGGAGCTTAAAGCTTCGGTGAAGAGAGCTTTCTTGCGAGGTCTGTCCCTTGAGTTTCGTCAAGGCTATGGCAAGGATGAGTTTTGTTTGCCTGCAGAAGTTACGAAAAGTCCTAACCCTAATATCACAATGCCCAGGCTGACGACTCCAGAATTTTTAGCAGAGCTGGACGAGAAAGTATGGTCTGTCTTCGAACGTGAAATGAAGGAATTGTTGTAATCAGGCTCTGTTCAAGATTTTTGGATGGGCCTTATCTTTTTAAGTTTGTTTCAGGAGTTGAATTAAATATGGGTGTTACAGTAGTCATCCCGGCACGCTATGCCTCAACGCGGTTCCCTGGGAAACCCCTTGCTGATTTGTGTGGTAAGCCAATGATCCAGTGGGTGTATGAACGTTCAGCCCTCTGTGATTCTGTCGATCGAGTTATCGTTGCGACAGATGATGATCGTATTGCTCAGGCTGTAGGCCGTTTTGGTGGTGATGTTGTCATGACGCGGTCTGATCATCCGACCGGTACGGATCGGTTGGCGGAAGTTGCCGCAGGCCTTGATGATGAACTGATCGTCAATGTTCAGGGTGATGAGCCCTTGATTGACCCTGCGATGATTCAGGCTGCGGTTTCACCATTATTGGCGGATCCTTCTA
>CBDUFN010000117.1:0-8528 GCA_965366475.1 uncultured bacterium
ATCCCTGGCTGAGATCTATTCCTCAACCGCTGCTGGAGCTTATAGAAAAGGCTGCCACGAGTGTGCAGAGTGTCACTTGCGCCCTATCTGTGGGGGGTGTCTGGCAGTGGCCTACGGATGGGGACTGGACCCTCTGAAAAAGAAAGACCCAGGCTGTTTCTTGGGTTGAGACTGGCTTTGAATTCGTGGACAACTTTGACTTATAGCCTTTTGCATTAAGGCTTTTCCTAAAGGCCTCTATCGGCAAGCAGAGAATTTCCTTCTCTGCCATAGAGTAAAAGCCACCCGATTTCGTAATCGAAGTGGCCTCTTAAATTCATCATAAAAACAACCGAACCATTGAAAGAGTTCTCAAAATCATCAACTCAACGAAAACACATTGTGCTGGCGTCGTTCCACTCCATTGTATGGAACTTTCAAGTCTCGCATTTTATCTCGACCAACAACAACCCATCCACCAAAACGTTTAAAAAAAATGATCTGTTTGTTGGCTAACATAAATTGCAACTCGTCCTTGCCAACTAACTCTTCATGACCATCTTTAAGTACCACCGGAATAAACATAGAATGAACCTCCTCTCTAACAGCCCTTAACTTTAAGCTAACGCGATCAGAGGTTCTGTCAAGACCACAGTCGACTTAATTTTAGGAACTTCTCGGAAATACACTGGAGGGACGAAGTGACTTACGACTGACGGCAATACGTTTTGTTTGTCATACTGCATTGTTTCGGGGGGCTCAGATTGTCGTTTTCACTAAGTTCTTACTGATCCTGATAGATCAGAGAATGGAGACACATCCCTTTGCTGAGCTCAACCAGATCTGACAAGGTGTGACAGGTAAAATCCTTACAGCGACAAAGGAAAAGCATCGTTGCTGCCTTATTCTCAGGGTTTATTCTTCAATTTGTTCAGCGACAGGCTCAACCAAACCTTCTCTCACCTCAGCCTCTTGCAGTACAGAGTCAGGCAGTTGTTTGCGGCTTTTCACTCCCAGATCAATGAGAGATTGCGCTCTGGATATCAAGTTGCCCTTGCCGCTGGTCAACTTGTTGTGAGCTCCATCGTACACTTTTCGAGTGTTCTCAATCTGATCTCCGATCTTTTCCAGGTCGGTGACAAAACCTACAAATTTGTCATAGAGGTTGCCTGCTTTGTCGGCAATCTCCAGGGCATTCTTGTTTTGATGCTCGTAACGCCATATGTTTTGAATGGTTCGTAAGGTTACCAACAGCGTTGATGGACTGACGATCATGATGCTCTGATCGAAGGCCTTGCGGAAAATTTCACTATCTTTATCGATTGCCAGCATGAAGGCGCTTTCGATAGGTACGAACATGAGGACGAAATCGAGACTTTTGACGCCTGGAAGTTCGTCGTATTTTTTAGATTCCAGTCCTTTGAGGTGGCCGTTTATTGAGATTAGATGCTCTTTGACGGCACGGTCGCGATCATTGTCATTGTCTGCTCTCATATATTTTTCATAAGCGATCAGGGATACTTTCGAGTCGATAATAATGTCTTTGTTCTCAGGAAGGTGGACGATGACATCTGGTTTAAGGAGTTTGCCCTCTGCATCTCTGAAGCCTCCCTGTGTGTCATATTCAATTCCCTTTCTTAGCCCAGACTCTTCTAAGATTCTTTCCAGAATAATTTCACCCCAGGTGCCCTGAGTTTTGGAGTCTCCTTTGAGTGCCTTGGTCAGGTTCTCCGCATCTTCACCGATTTTCTGGTTCAACTCCTGAAGTCGTTGCACCTCTTTGATCAGAGAATGTCGTTCTTTTCCTTCTGTTGTGTAAACTTCTGTCACCTTCTTTTCGAACTCGGCAATTTTTTCTTTGAAAGGAGTTAAAATTGTCGCGAGATTGGCTTTACTCTGATCAGCAAAAGATTTGGTCTTCTCCTCAAAAATCTGATTCGCCAGGTTTTCGAATTGGCTCTGGAGTTCTTTTTTGGTGTCATTAAGGTTTTGTAGACTTTCTTCAGAGCGCCGAATTTCTTCTTTTAGCTCTGTTGAT
This sequence comes from uncultured bacterium, assembly GCA_965366475.1. Taxonomy (GTDB): domain Bacteria; phylum Desulfobacterota; class Desulfuromonadia; order Desulfuromonadales; family BM103; genus M0040. The sequence goes on from CBDUFN010000117.1 coordinate 2,018, forward strand.
AAGCGTGCATTGTCACGGTCCAGTCCAGATTTTTCGGCAATGAGTTGGTCCAAATTGTTGTTCTGCTCCTGTAACTCCTTGCTTTGACGATGTAGCTGTTGTTCGCGACTGCACAGGCGTTCTTCAAGGGTGGCTAGTTCTGCCCCGAGTTCTTGCCGGCCTGCTAGATGAGAGGCTTTAATGCGATTTTTAATCAGTAGGATAGCGGGGAAAAGCCCGAGGCAAAAGCCAACAATCAAGGCGGTTCCAAGCCAAACTAACTCAGGGACAGTGGTCATAACAGACTCCGTAAAGAGGTTGAATGAGAGACGCAAAGATAACAGTCTGAGGGAGAGCCTGCAAGAAGGGTGTGACAGGATATTTCACGATGTACGATTTCGTGATCGTATGTCGTTTCAAGATTATTGTAAGACGGAAGGGCGGACGCTGAAACTTAAACTCAAGTATTGAGGTAGAGGTGTAAATCTTTTGAAAAGTGCTCCAAACAGGTTTTCGTCATGCGTGCTTGAGTCTGGCACGCGTGGCAAATCTGTTTGCGGCCAGGAGCCAGATCGCTGATATCAAGAGGCAGCGTTTGGTTACATTTTGGGCATTCGTAACGAATTTGCAGGGCCATTTTTGCCTCCATTGTTGGCTGTTGTTAATCTGAAGGCGCCAATAATGCCAGAAGTTGATGTGCTGCTCAAGAAAAATCGTTATTTATTGGAGGCTTTGGTGGTTGGGCGGAATGGTAAAGAGATGTGATGGTTACTTTTGTAAGGCTAATGCCACTGTTCTGACGACGAGAATGCCGACTTCGGAAGCCTCTGAGCCATATGCTAAAACCCCGTCCTGATGCCCGCCCATAACCAGCAGAGACGCGGAAGAGTCTGTGTGGTTGTTCGCCAGACGTTGAATCTCTGTGGCCATTTCGGGCGTGCCGTAAGCGGCTGATGGGTTGGTGCAAGGGAGGTTAAGCTGTTTGTGTTGTCTGAATATGTTCGGGCAGTGCAGGTGCATTACCCAGAGAATCTCAGGATTGGATCTGTAGAGAACTCCGTGGGAAAGTGCTTCTGATGACGGTTTGATCTGTCCGGAAGCGTGCAGCTGATTGGCACTGGGGTCGCACTCATAGACCGTTGCATAATGTTCCGGCAGCAGTGATTTCAGGTGCCCGGTCTGGGTGCCGCTGATGATGAAGGAAGAGCTGTGTTGGTCAGGCAGTCGTCGACTTAAGTTCCCGAAGCCGTAGCCCTCGTAACGTTCGGGATCCTGGCCGATTAAGCCAAGATCCCGAAAGATACAACGCCAGGCGTTTAATTCTTGTAGAAGTTCTTCCTTTGGGGCAGGGCCCTTCTGGAACTCAAGTTGGAACTTGATAACTCCTTCGCGATTCTCCAGTGACATATTGGATAAATTTTTCGGGTCAGTCTTCAAAGTCAACGGCGACGACACCCGAGGTAATGGCCTTTACATGTGCGACAACTTTCTGGTGCTCTGGGTGAACCTGATAGCGTTGTAATGCGTCAAGGTCTTCAAAGCTGGAGACTAAGCCAAGGTCGTATGAACGCTCGGTGCGAAGCACGTCTTTACCGAAACGAAATTCACGAATATCTTCGATTGCTTGCGGTAGGTTACCGAGGCCTTCGGCAAGTTGCTGAATTTCCTCTTCGGTTGTTTCTTGTTTGAATTTAAAAAGAACGACATGTGTGATCATTGCTAGTTTCCTTATATCTTCGTTAACGGTTGATTTCGGAGAGTTGCTCGTTAAGAGTCCAGTAATCATAAATGTAGCCGACACCGAATAGCCCACCTGTTGCCAGGTAGAGAATTCCTGTTAACCACTTGCCCATATACATACGATGGACGCCAAAAATTCCGAGAAAGGTGAGGAGTATCCACGCTGCATTGTAGTCGATCGGACCGTTAGAAAAGCGCAGGTCTGCCTCACGGTCCATTCCGGGAATGAGCAGGAGATCTATCAGCCACCCAATGAAAAAAAGCCCCAGGGTGAAAAAGTAGATTGTTCCGGAAATCGGTTTTCCGTAATAGAATCTATGCGCGCCGGTAAAGCCGAACAGCCAGAGAAGATAGCCGATCAAGGGGGTGTGAGTGTTTTGCTGCATGAAGCTTTTGTCCTTAAAAAGTTATCGCCTTGGAGTCAGTTCAAAAACGTCCAGAATCGTTCTGGTTGCTGCATGGAGTCGAATGATTTTATTCTCAATGCGGAGAATTTCCGAGCCGATGGGTGGTGGCGGTAGTCTTCGAAGCAAAATGTCCGGAAGATTTTCTCCTTGGCGGTAGACTTGATAGTCAAGACTGTGTCCCGGGGCTACTTTTTTCTGCCAACCTGGCGGCAATTCTTTGCCTCTTGCCACTTTTTTTTGCAAGCCGGGAGGAAGGTTCTTGTGCTTCTTTTGAGAGACTTCCCGATCTTGTCTCTGCAGTTGCGCTCGAATTAAATTGCGCTCGGCCGGACTGAAGTTGCCTTTCCTTTCAATTCCGACCTGTTCCTGACTGTACTTTGGCGAAGTTTTGTTTTTATGTGCTTTTTGGGGTTTGGCATGAACTGGAATGGTAATGGCCAGAGCCACAATAATTAATATAGAAATACGCCACATGATGGTCTCCCCTGATTTTTGAGTCTGTATATTCAGTTACTAATAAGTATGCTATCAGACCTTCGAAGTCTTTACTCTAATATATTTTGTTGCCATTGTCACCAATCACGGGATGTGACAGGCCAGTGTTTATAGGATATATTGACAACTCTTCTAAGCAGATACACGTTCTCCAAAACGAGTGAGGCGACTATGGCGGAAAAATTTGATTTTTCAAACTACGCTGGGAAAGTCCGTCATATTTCCAAGTCGCTGATGGAAACAGGTTGTAGTCCTGCTGAGATCTCTGGACGCATGCATCTCCTCGCTGTGGCAACAGAAAGAGATTTGTTGCGCTTTGGAGAGCCACCTGAAGCCTCACTGATTGCCTGCGGGCCGGGTTGTGGTGCCTGCTGTGTCCTGAACGTTGCCGTTCTTTTCCCTGAGGCTGTTGCCATTACCTGGTTTTTGCAGCGTCGTTTCACAAAAGATGTGCTTGATGATCTGAAGGAACGACTGCAAGAACTTATGGTGAGAACCCGTTGGCTTGATGACGAAGAGCGTCTTTTTTTACGTGCCCCCTGTGCGTTTCTGGACAAGCGTGGACGCTGTATGATTCACCCTGTTCGGCCGCTTTTGTGCCGATCAATAACGTCGACAAGCTCGAGCGCCTGTCGCGAAGCGATAGCGATGGTTGCTTTAGAAGGCGCCCCTACCGTCGAAATGAATCTTTTCCAGAAACAAATGCTCGACACTGTCTATGAAGAACTGGCTGGGGCGTTAAAGGATCTTGGCCTTGATCATCGACCAAAAAGATTGAGTGCGGCTGTTCTGGCGCTACTTGCTGATCCTGACGTGATTAATGCCTATGTCGCAGGCGAGGCGATCCCTATTAATTGAGGAGGGCTGACTTAGTGTAGTTCTTGAGACCCTTCGGCACTTGAACCATTATGAGCCCTGTTTCTCTGGACTGTTATCGGTAAGATCTTAGCTTCTTTCAGGTAGTTTGTTGTCTCTTCTGCGTTCATTGCAGAACCGTAGAGTTTTCCTTGCACTTCTCCGCACCCTCTTTTTCGTAAGAACTCCAACTGTGTCGGATCTTCGACTCCGACAGCTGTCACAGACAAGTTCAGACTGTTTGCCATTAATAAAATTGCCTCAGAAATCGCTGCATAGTCCGGGTTGTGAATGATGTCGCGGATAAATTCCTGAGCAATTTTGATTCGATGAATTGGAAAGTGTTTGAGGTACAACAAAGAAGAGTAGCCTGTGCCAAAATCATCGATAGCAAGGCTGATGCCACGAATCTTAAGGTCAGTTAAAGCCATGATGCTGTCGTTGACATGTCCCATGACAGAGTTCTCTGCCAACTCTATCTCCAGGGTGTTTGGAGCAATACCTGTTTCAGTCAGGATCTCTTCTATGCGGTCAATAAAGTTTGCTTGGCGTATGTGGTGTCCGGAGAGGTTGACGGACATGCGGAGTTGAGGAAGCCCTGCGTCTTGCCACTTTTTGGCCTGCGCGCATGCTGTGCGAAGAACCCACTCGCCTAGAGGGAAGACCAATCCGCTTTCTTCAGCGATAGCGATAATCTGACTTGGTGGAATCAATTTACCGTCTGTATCGAACCATCGTAGCAGGGCTTCGACACCACAAATCTGGCCGGTAGCCAGGTCAACTTGAGGTTGGTAATGCTGCTGTAGTTCTCCCGTACTCAGGGCTTGTCTCAACCGACTCTCGAGATCTGTTTTGGCCACGGCTGCAGCATTCATGTCGTCGGAAAAAAATTGAATGTTGTTGCGGCCACGACTTTTGGCCACGTACATGGCTGTGTCTGCGCTTTTTAATAATGTCTGTGGATCGTCACCATCTGTCGGGTAGATGGCGACACCGATGCTTGCCGTGGTAAAAAACTCACGACTGCCGATCTGGAAGGGTAGTCCCAAGGTTTCCAGAATGCGTCGTCCCATAGTTGTAAAGTTGGGGTCGTGATTCGGATCTGCCTGAATAATAACGAATTCGTCTCCACCAAGACGGGCAAAGGTGTCTCCTTCCCGAATGAACTTTTTCAGGCGTTGGGCGACTGATCTGAGAACCATGTCGCCAACAGCGTGTCCCTGGGTGTCGTTAATTAATTTGAAACGGTCGAGATCGAAGAAGAAGACGCCAACCTGGCGATTGTCGCGGCGGGCCAGTGCCATTGATTGTAGAATACGGTCGTTCATCAGGGCTCTGTTGGGCAGCCCCGTCAGGGTGTCGTAATAAGCCAGACGTTCGATCCGTTCCTCTGCTGCACGATGATTTGTCAGGTCGTTGAGGACGGCCAGGCTGTCGGTCAAAGTCCCGTCATGATCACGTTGGGCCACTTCTGAGAGTGCAACAGCAATGGTGGTTCCATCAGCTTGACGCAAGCGGTAGTTGCAGTCCCTGATCTCGCCAAGGTCGCGCAACTTTGCAAAGTGTTCTGTTCTTAGTTCGGGGAGGTTGTCTTCAACAATAAAGTCGAAGAAGTCTTTCCCTATGACGTCTTCACGTTGGTAACCGAGTGTGTCGAGCCAGGATTGGCTAACATAGAGAAGTCGCCCCTCTTTATCCATTGAGTGCAGCATGGCCGGGGTCTTTTGGTAAAATTGATTAAAGCGTTTTTCGCTCTCTTCGAGACGGTGACCCATGCCGCGCATGCGGATATCGGATCGTCCGAAAAGAATGCCGAGCAGACCACCGAAGGCGATTGGCAGCCATAACTGGCTGATTTCTATTGGCTGTTCGTTAAGGCTGCGTTCAAAAAATGTGACCACAGCAACGACCAACGCGCCGGCTAAGAACCAGCCGCATAAAAACAAAAAAGGTTGTTTTCTGGGCTTGGGCATATACTGGGCCCCGCTTATGTAATTGGTTTGCCTGCAAGCAAGATGAATCCGAATCGTGGAGTCGAAGGTTGATTCGGAATGTATTTAAGTGTGTATTTTATAGAAGATCAGGATTATGTCAACATAGCGGAGTTACTGACGATGACAGCTCTCGAGGCCTTGTGTTAATATGCTTCTTTAATATTGAGATTTTAAATCTTATTTCAAGTCGAGTTTGTTGTTCTCTTAACGTAGATATTTTATTCGTTTATTAAGGTGATTCAGGTATGCCCAAACCGACGGCCGATAATCAAACCCGTTCCGATGTCAGTAGCCGTTCAAGGGTCAAACGACCACCGATGTTTACGGTTTTAATGCATAATGATGACTATACGACCATGGAGTTTGTCGTAGAAGCCTTGATTGCGGTTTTTCGCAAGTCGCCTACAGAGGCAAACCGAATTATGCTGCATATCCACTTTAAAGGCGCCGGAGTGTGCGGGGTCTACCCTTACGAGATTGCAGAAACCAAGGTAAGTAAGGTTCACGATATGGCTCGCAGGGACGGATTTCCATTACGTTGTTCTCTCGAACAGGCGTGATATCTGTTAGAATGGTTGTAACCAAAACGTAATATTGATGCTGATTGAAAAAAATCAGTTTTCAGTAAATATGGAGTGATTAAAGACGTATGTTCAATCAGGACGTTCAAATAACTTTTTCTCTCGCAGTTCGGGAGGCTCAGCGCAGGCATCATGAATTCCTGACAACTGAGCATATCCTGTATGCGATGCTTTTTGATGACCACGGCCAGGAAATTTTGCAGGCTTGCGGAGGCGATGTCGATGCCTTGCGTGCCGATCTGGAACATTATTTTGATCAGCACCTTGAATCTCTGGAAGAACTCGATGAAGAGATGCCCGAGCAGACTGTTGGTCTGCAGAATGTCTTACAACGAACTGTGACGCATATGCAGTCCTCTGGAAAAGAAGAAATTGGCGTTGGCGACATTCTGGCCGCACTGCTGGAACAAGAAGATTGTCTTGCCGCACAGATTCTTCAAGCGGAAGGTCTCTCGCGACT
>CBDUFN010000118.1:0-8509 GCA_965366475.1 uncultured bacterium
ACATCGAGTCTTCCAACTGAAATCAGAGCTATTGAAGTGGTTAACTTCAACTCTACTTGCACAGATTCTAGTGGTATTTGTCCTTCCTCCGATTGTGACAAAATTGTGTTCGCCCCAGGGCCCTCCGATTTAAATACTAGTGGTGGGGTTGGAGTGGCATATAGTGGTGGAAGCGTTATGTTGACTACGAACATCTACTATGTAGGCACTGATGCTGATTCGAACCCGGCGATGTTTCGTGTCCATAATTTCCAAACTCCTCACGCTATTATCGCTTTTGGCGTTGTAGATTTTCAAGTGGAATATGGCGTGCTCGGTGTTGATGCTGGTGGAAATACAATTGTCAATTACTCGACTTCCCCTGGAGTCATTCAGGACGTAGCTATTGTTAAGATATCCCTGACCGGTCAGACTCGCAACACTCATTCAATGAGTTCTGCTCCCGGTCACAGACCGCAGCGGACACTCAGCACAGAAATCCAAGTTCGTAATCTCTTGTATTGATTAAAAGTTGTTGAGCCATGCAATCCAACCTCATCCTAAGTTACTTAGCCATGCTTTCGGTCGTCGGCTTCTTTCTTTGGGTTCTTCGCAACTTTGTTCGGGCTTTACGGAAGAAAGATCAGTTTGATGTTTTGCCCTTTTCTCAAGATCAAAAATCAACCAACGAAAAAAAACAGATAGACTGGCCGGTTCACATCTTTATCAGTAAAGATGATGACATTCCTCTCCCTGGCAGATTCACTCACATTAGTATCACAGATGCCTTCATGGAAAGTTCCGCTTGCCTGGTCACGGGGCAGGGGATCTCTCTTTATGTGGATGTCCCGGAGCAAGAACAGGTAAGGTTGTCTGCGAAAGTTGTCTGGGCACGAGAAGGGCGGGGAGGCAGAAATGCTGCGCAACTGAGTTTTACGAGCAACTATGCCGATGTAATCAAAACTCTGTATGGTTTGGCATAGTGTTTCATCGTCAGGTGGAGGGATCTTCTCTTGATGAAAAACATATTCACCACTCGTTCGCTTCGCTCGCTAGAGTTACAGAGTACATAGAGAAATGCTAACGAGTTTTTGCCTCTCTTTGTGCCCTCTGTGACTCTGTGGTGAAAGCTCTTCTCTAAGCTTTACCTTGTTTTTCTTAGCATTATTGCGATAACAGGAAAGGGCCGACATGTAAAGTGTCGGCCCTTTGTCCTTCTGTTGCCTGCAATGAACTATTTTTGAGGTGAAATCACTCAACTGTCATAACTGAAGAGGTGATATGTCACCGCACATTCCGATCACTTACTACTGAGTTTGAATCTCGACACGACGGTTCAGCTTGCGGCTTTCCTCGATGCCATTGTCGTACTTGGGCTGGCTTTCTCCGTAGCCGATCGCTTCCAGTCGTTCTGCAGCAATACCGTTGCTGGTCAGCCAGTTCTTGACTGAAGCTGCTCGTCGTTCAGACAAGCTTTGGTTGTAGCTGTCGGATCCGATGGAACAGGTATGACCTAGTACCAGGAAGGTCGCGTCAGAGTCTTCGCCCAAAATGAGTTTGGCTTGCTCCAGCACAGGGACCATCTCATCGGTGATCTGATGCTTGTCGAAGCCGAACTGCAGGTTGAAGGTGATGATCTCCTTGGTCACTTTAGGCGCCGGCTTCATTACAACCGGTTTCGCTGGCGGAGGAGTAGGGATGCGCTCAACAGGAGGGCAACCGATTGCGTCAACTCTTACACCCAGAGGAGTGCCTGGACATTTGTCGCGTAGGTCAGGAATGCCATCACGGTCGCTATCAAGTGGTGCTGGTGGCGGAGGTTCTGCTCCACCAAATTGCCAGTAGAGTCCGGCAGTTAGAAGAACGTTGTTGTCGTGCTCATCTCTGTCGAATTGATCCCAGTCTCGGTCGGAATGGACATCGACAACATGGCGAGCATCGAAACGTAGAGCTGTGTCTTCACTAAAGAAATATTTGGCACCAACGCCCCAGTTCATCATGTAATCTTCATCGTCCTGAAATTCGTCGATGAGAAAAAACATGCCGCCAAAACCAGCGGAAACGTAAGGAACAAAAGGGCCATCCGGATTGAAGTGATAGAGGGCATTCATGCCGACGGACCAAACATCCAGATCTTCATCGGACATTCCATTGACGTCAGTTTCCGAATCGGTGAAACGTACTTCGAGCTCAGCGGCCCAACGCTTGCTGACATTGTAACCAAGAGAAAGGCCTCCAAGATAACCGTCCTCAGTACTCTGATCCCCTTCAAAAAGATGATAACCAACCATTGGTGAAATGCTGAAGGCACCTTCTCTTTGCCCCGCTTGAGCGAATCCCGCCAAGCACAGCATCGCAACCAGAAGCGACAGTAAACCTACCTTTATAAACTTCATACGTGAGCCTCCTCCAATCTTGATAAATGCGAGCTTTAATATAATTTAAGCTTGATCTTGGAATGATAACAGGTGATTACAGGTCTGCAACGGTTTAGACCTAATTTATTTTAGATTTTTAAGACAAATTTTCGGAAGTTGTTGTTGATGATTTATTTAACGCTCTGCTCGGTGATGGATGCGTGAGGAATTAGAAGAAGTATTTGATAAATAGCCCGCCACTATCTCCGGCCAGGCCAAATTCACTGCGGGGCTCTGCAGGAAGAAACGATGTGGTGGTACGAGGCTCTTTACCGACATACTTGGTCCAGAAGAGTTGAAGAGAAATATTGTCGGAAACGCTGATCTCAAGAGTCGGCCGGAGTAGGGCGGATTCGTCAACAATATTGTAAATAACGAGACCTTGAGCTGTTACCAAGGGATGGATTTCATAGACGGGGGCAACCATCAGGTAATGCTTGCCGAGTAGATAGGTGAGGCCTTCACGTAATGGTGCCGAGAGAAGCACCTGATTATAATCTTTCGGGTCTTCGGCTCCTGGGCCATTATATAAATATTGAGTGATCAGGGAAATGCCGGTGTCAAAGCGATACCATGTTTCAATGGCAGCAATGGCATAGCTATCGTATCGATCTCCGTCAGCTTCATTGACATCGATCCCCTTGTAGACGCTGAATTCTCCCTTCAGCCCAAGGGTGCCAAGACTGCCGGCGAGACCAACGCCAAACATAGTCCTGTCGCGTAAACTCCCTGCGATCATTAATAGGTCGAGGCCGTGGCGATTGTCAGTCCAGTTAATCAGAAAAGAATTGTCCTTATTGTCGTTTCCCCAGACGGCTATAGCACCAATCTGACCATCCAACCCATAGTTGTAGGCACTTTTAAATGCATCAACGCCGCTACGTATGTCTGTGTCCAGAGCATCAGGAGCGAAGGGGGCGATCACATCAAGGGGAGAGAAGATGAGGATGCGTCCAAAGCCGACCGCTTGTCGACCGACGGAGACATCAATGTTTGTGCTGCGCCAATGCAGGTTTAAACGGTCGACCTGCAGACGGCTCAAACCCTGATCGCCATGTTGCCAGTCTTTGTCCAAATCCAGGTGACGATTCTGTTTGTCATTCGGCAGGGTAAAGAGGTTTTCAGGATCACTCCATAGATATTGATAATCGAGTGATGACTCAAGTCGCCAGCTTCCTGCAGGTCGCCAATCGATGTTGAAGCGTGCTCGATTGCTGGAGAGTTTGTAGTCAGGGAACTGGTTTGCTGGAGCCTCTTCACCATAAAGGTTGAGAGACTTTATCGAACCGCTCCATTGTAGGGCTTCCGCATGAACGTAAGGGGCTGAAAAGATCAGGAGGCACCAGAGAAGGCAGGCTCCCTTGAGGAATAAAAAGATCTTTAAGGGCCTTTCAGTCATTGTCAACCTTGCTGTCGCTGGTGAGACGTCCGTCTTCAAGGCGGATGACTCGTTTGGCCTGATTGATGACTCTGTCGTCATGGGAGCTGAATATGAACGTTGTGCCCTTTTCTTTATTAAGGTGTCGCATCAAAGCCAATAGGTCTTCTGCTGTATGCGAGTCGAGGTTGGCTGTTGGCTCATCGGCGAGGATGACATGAGGATTTGCAGCCATCGCTCGAGCTATGGCGACTCGCTGCTGTTGTCCTCCCGACAGGTCGGCTGGTCGCCGATTCTCCAGACCATTGATGCCCAACTCTTTAAAGAGCTTACTGACAATCTCTCTACGTTGGGCCTTCGGGGTTTTCTGCAGCATCAGGGTAAACTCTGCGTTTTCTGCTGCGGTTAAAACGGGGATGAGATTGTACGATTGGAAGATGAAGCCGATATGATGAAGACGGAAGTCGGCCAATTGCTTCTTGCTCGCTGTTCCGAGGTCAAGGGAGCTGACGGTCACCTCTCCCGTTGTTGGATGATCAAGACAGCCGATCAGGTTCAGCGCTGTGGTTTTGCCACTGCCTGAAGGACCTGCAAACACGGCAAATTCTCCTTCGTCGAAACTCAGCGATAAATCGGTTAGGGCTGGAACTTCCTGGCTGCCAAGCTTGTATGTTTTTGAGACATTTTTTAACTCAATTAAAGACATGAAAACCTCTGTGCGTGTTTCGTAATACGTGGTGCGCGAAAAACTAAATTAGGGCGCATGATAATCTGGGAGATAAAGTCTCTCTCTCTCGTTTACAGCGAATGGATGCTGCTTTTCTCGTACCACCTCATTGGTTACACCTTCCGGTCTTTAATGATGACGCATCCCTTCTACAGGGCTGATCCTTCCTGCTTTGATGGCAGGATAGAGAGAGGCAAGCAATGTCAGACCAACGACATAGCCTGCAATCTTGGCCATCCATGCGGGATCCCAGGTTGCACGTATGATGGGGTCGAAAATAACTCCACCAAATTCAAGTGTTTCCGGGGCAAAGTTTGCCAGATCAACGCCAACGGTCACCAGGTACCATGTTGCCAGACTGCCGAGCAAAGTGCCAACAATCGCAGCGAGCAGGCCAAGGACAAGTGCTTCCAGCATAATCATAATGCGAAGAGTTGTCGGTTTGCTGCCGAGAGCCAGAATAACGCCAAATTCACGCATCCGTTCCATCACGGACATAAGGAGGGTATTGACGACGCCAATGGCAACGATCAAAAGAATAATCAGAAAAATGAATTTCTGGCTGGCGTAGTCAAGTTTGATCGCATTCGCCAAATTTGGCATGGCACGCTCCCAACTGACTGCTTCTATGCCAGAATGTGTGTCGAGAAGCGGTGAAATTTTATCTAGAATTGTCTTCTCGGAACGTGAATCGGATAAAATAACGGCTAGCTCATGAGCGGAGTCGCTGCTTCCTGTAAGTAACGCGGCACGTTCTCGCCCTATCAAGATAAGAGAGCTGTCAATGTCTTTCATGCCAGAGTTGATCACGCCGCGCACTCGCAACAACTCGCTGTGCAACGTTCCATCCTGATGCTGTGCCGTGACAACGAATTTCTGCCCTGATTTGATCTGTAGCTCATTAAGTAGTCGAACACCGATGACTGCATCACGTGAGTCGACTGAGCGAACCATAGCCGTGTCTGAAAGAGTTTGCAGAAAGGGATTGACCTCTCGTTCTCTCTGCGGGTCGACGCCGATGATCATAACGCCACGGCTTTCTCGACTGGATTGAGCCAGCGCAGGAATGTAAAGCCTTGGTAATACGTGTTCAACCCCGTCAATGGCCTCAATCTCTGAAATCAGGTTGCGGTCTTTGAAATAGAGGGTTTCGTCTCGACTCTCAAGGTAGCTCTGTTTATAGATTGCAATGTGTCCTGAGCCAGACTTTACTCCGCTATCAACCATTCCGGCATAAACTCCGAAAGAGAGGTTGTGCAGTGCCTGCACCAGCATGATGCTGAAGGCAATTGCCGACAAGGTTATGATTGTGCGCCTTCTGTTGCGCCAGAGGTTCTTCCAGGCGATGAGTAAATGATCCATAGAAATATTTTAGTCCTCACGCACGGCGATAACCGGATCGAGACGTGCGGCTCGGTTGGCCGGGAGAAATCCTGCAAACAGGCTTATGAGCAAGAGCATTCCTGAAGGGACGAGGAAGTTGCCGGCTTCGAAAACAGCGTGTAGCCGCGGCAAAATAGTCCCGCCAGCGTATGTGACTGCCGTCATGTAGCTAGACAGGTCGATACCGACTTGCTGCATATAAAGCGTCATGAGACCCCCACAGAATACGCCGATGGCCAAGGCAATGCAGCCAAGGATAAACGTCTCCAAAAGGACCAGGCCGCGGATTGTCCACGGCCGCATCCCTTGAGCCATAAGGATGCCAAACTCTCGGGTTCGCTCCATCACTGACATAAAGAATGTGTTGAGGATGCCGAGCCCTGTGGCCAGGTAAAGGATTGTTACAATGATCATTCGACTGACGTCATAGGCGGCAATGACTTCACGCATTTCCGGTAACAAGTCCCCCCAGGAGAGGATCTCTGTGTCTTTCGGCAACTGGGTGGATAGGCGGTTGGCAACCTCTGCGGCCACCATCGGGTTCTTTATGACCATTGCGATTTCATGGATACGGTCGGGAAGAACCATGACTTGCTGCACCCACAGTAAGGGAGCAAGCACCAGATTGTTGTCGCGCCTGCTGTCACCCGTTGCGAAGATTCCGCGAACAATGAGGAGGTCATTTCCAATTGAACCATCTGCCGCCTGAGTGACATAGACCAGTTCGTCGCCAGTCTCTACCTTCATTTTGCGGGCGAGTCCCTGACCGATCAGGACTCCGTTTAAATCGTCTGTTGTCGGGTAGCGACCGGCGGTAATCTGGTTCTGCAACGAGGTGACTTGTTGCTCACGTTCCGGAACAATTCCGAGCATTTCAACGGGTTGGCTGCTTGACTGTTGTGAGAGTAAACCAAAGCTACGTAAGCGGGGGGAGCTTCCCGTAATCTCTGGTTCAGCCAGAAGGGCCGGTTGGTTGATGATGTCAGCGGGAAGATGCGCAAAGAGGCCACGGCGTTGGTGGTACTCAGGTTGTGCAACAACCAGGTGCCCGTAATATTGCTCCGTTGCAGAAGAGAGCATGTCTTCAAACATCCCGGAGAAGACACCAAGGGACAAAATGAGCAACGCGGATGAAACAACCATTGCAGAAAGGGTGAGAAGGGTACGTCTTCGGTTGCGCCCGAGATTACGGAAAGCGAGAGATAGAAGCATAATCAGCGCGATTCCAGATTTCTTAAGGTGAAAAAACTCTCGTCCAAGTCCAGATCGTAGACCAGCTCACGGTAATGGAGAACTGTTTTTTCGTCAGGTTTTTCAAGAGGCAAGACCGTGAATCGCAAGGGAACGATGCGATCGCCGATCTGTTGGATATCATCAAAATGCATCTCACGAATGAGGACCATCTCTTCATCGTAGTAATCAACTTGTTCTGGTACTCTGGGTTCTTTCAGTATCCGATAGATGATTTTCCCCCAGACCACTGCGGCATCAGGCTTTGGCAGACACTCAACCAGATAATGGGTTTTTGTTTCCTCAAGCAGTCGCAGGTTAAAGTCTTCTTCAATTTGATTTGCCTTCACCAGATCATCGTTGGTGATATGACTCCCCATCCAGCTGCCTCCCATCATCGATGGTGGAACTTTGATGATTCGGTCAACCTTGGGGAGGTAATTCCAGACCTCCTGATCCCTTTTGAGTGTTGCGACATTCCGCTCTTTAGCCGGTTCGAGAATCCGTACCAGAAAAAAATCTCGTTCCAACGACCACGCTTCCATCTCCAGAGTCCTCTCCCAGTGGGACGTCTTGACCTGCATGGTGGTGCGTGCGTGTGACGATGCGCCGTTATATTGTTGTTCAACTTCGCGAATCAAGGTTTTGACATCGAGAGAGTAAGCTGTGCCTGACAAAGTGGTGAGTGCAATGAGGAGTGTTAGGACGATTCGTATTAGTTTACGTTTGTTCTGAAATATCATGTTGTCCCTCTTCTTGAGAAGTACCAGTAGATATCAGAAGAATATCACAAACTTTTGTTCGTTGTTTTCTGGGGGGAGTAAAATAAAAAGCCGCTCCGGTGTTCCGGGGCGGCTTTAAAGATTTTTAGCGTCAGTGTTGGGCTACTTTTTGGGTGGCCGACTGGCGTAAACCAGCAGCTTGCGGTCAGTATAGGCCTCAACTTCTCCTGCAAAAGTTTCTATCTGGAAATAATCCTGAACCTTCTCCGGAGCGTCAACGAAAAATTTGTTGAGAGTGGCAATACCGTCACGGCTAAGTCCGGCACGTTTTGCCCAGGTTGGAAAGTCGTGAGTTTTAGGAATAGTGACGGTGTCGTGCAGAATGAACCCTGCTTCCTGTACCATCTCTTTCCAGACGTCCTCGGTGTAGGCTTGAATATGAGTAGGGTCGCGCATTTTTTCCATCTGCTGATACCATTCGGAAACTTCCTGGTCTTCTGGAAGAACGGTGTCAACGATAGCAATGCGTCCGCCACGTCGCAGGACACGGTGGAATTCACTCAAGGCACGTGCGACATCGGGAAAATGGTGAGGTGCGACTCGACAGGTAAGGAGGGTAAAGGCTCCTGCTGGAAAGGGCAGGTCTTCAGCATCTGCTTCACGAAAAGTGATA
>CBDUFN010000119.1:0-8458 GCA_965366475.1 uncultured bacterium
ATTGTGATAGGGATCGCTATGGTCCTTGGGTTTTTGTTTTCAAAGCTTTTCTACAGCATTGACTCACAAACCCTCATGAAAGTTTTACTTTATGCCATTTTAGGATATTTCATCCCTAACATTTGGCTCTGGCTTGCAACCAAAGGACGTCAAGAAAACATCACCAAAGGGCTGCCTGATGCTCTGGACTTAATGGTGGTTTGCGTTGAAGCTGGCTTAGGCCTAGATGCAACATTTAAGCGTGTGGGTGAAGAGATGGCGGCATTATGCAAAGAGTTAAGTGAAGAATTCCACCTGACGAATCTGGAAATTCGGGCAGGGAATACCAGGGATGATTCTTTTAAAAATATGGCGATCAGAACAGGTGTCGCCGAGGTCAACAGTTTGATGACGGTGCTGAACCAAACCAGTAAATTCGGCACGAGTGTAGCAACAGCTTTAAAAATCCATGCCGACTCCATGAGGATAAAACGTCGTCAGTTAGCAGAAGAAGTCGCGGCTAAATCGAGCGTAAAATTAGTATTTCCATTGGTACTCTTTATTTTCCCTGCTATCTTTGTCGTTATCATTGGCTCTGGTGCCATAAAGATAATTAAACATCTCCTGCCTGCCCTAGGTGGTTAATTAACCATATTTTGGAGTTATCATTGAAAGTTAATCAACAAGATCTATATCTATACCACCGGTGCGTGACAATTCTTTTCGTGCTGACACTGCTACTGACAAACGGCTGTGCAGGAATTAACGCGAGCGGCACGGCTGCAACCAACGAGACAGGTTCTCACACAGATGCAAAAAATATTTTAAAAGGTAAAAACTCTGAAGAACTCCTCAGGGGCGGTTATACCCATCTGGCATCGGGAAACAATGATCTGGCAAAAATGCTTTTCCTCAGAGTTATTGAACAAACACCTGAATCACATAGAGCATTCATTGGCCTTGGAGAAGTGGAATATAAAGAAGGAAACTATGAAAAAGCCTATATGCACTTTGACAGGGCATACACCTTGGATTCAAACAACATAAACGCACAAATGGGTAAGGCTCGATCGATGAGGCAGCAGAATAAGCTCAATGCCGCGATTAAAGAGATCAATGCCGCAATAGCAGTCGCGCCAAATGATGTTGCTGTACTTACGGAACTAGCGATTATTTATGACCTGATGGGGAAAGAAGCCTTGTCTGGGCCTATTTACAAAGAGATCCTTGATCGAACTCCAGATCAAGCAGGTAGCAATAACAACCTGGGTTTGAATTTCCTTACACAAGGCAAATATGAGCAGGCAATTATTGCCTTCGAAAGAGCGATTGCAATTGATAGTAATGATGACCGAATCAAAAACAACATGGGCACAGCTTTCGCTTTATATGGTAACGAGCAAATGGCTCTGAATATTTTCAAAGATACCGTTGGAGAAGCAGGTGCATATAACAATCTTGGTTATCTCTACATGAACCAAGGCCAGCTTGAAGAAGCAAAACGGTCTCTGGAAAAAGCTCTGGAATTGTCTCCAGTTTATTACCAAAAAGCCCAGGAGAACCTCGACCTTGTTAACCAGCGACTCAAGTCTCATAATTAGTGGATAATCCTTAATGCAACGGATCGAACCCTTTACAATCATCCGTGACCGTTTCAAATTAATTTTTTTAACCTGTCTTATCTTTTTTATTTATCTCCCTTCTTTAAAATCTGGATTCTTCGTTTTTGATGACATCAGAATAGTTAATGCTGTCGAGCGAATCGCGCCTAATGAAATCCTTCATTATCTGACACAGGCAGGTGGTCGTTACTGGCGCCCTGTAGTGATGGGGTCCTTCTTTTTAGACGTACACTTTCTAGGCGCAAACAGTTCGCTGATGCACCTTCACAACATCTTGTTACACATCTGCAACGCGATACTGGTCTTTATCATTGCACGGCATCTCCTGAACACCCATGACGGTAAAAAAACTCTCCCGTTCCTTGCAGCAACGCTCTTTGCCATCCATCCGATCAATACAGAAGCTGTAAGCTGGATATCAGGTAGAACTGACCTTTATGCAGCATTATTTTCATTAACAGGTGTCTACTTTTTCCTCTTATCGATTCGTTCTAAAAAGATTTATCATTCACTAATTTCGACCATATTTATACTAACGGGATGCATGGCAAAGGAAGTTGCTTTTGCCCTGTTTCCAGCAGCCATATTTAGTCTAATCATCATCGTTGAAAGGCATCAGCAACCCAGAGCATTCAAACCAGTCATAAGAAATCTTTTAAAATGCTGGCCTTTTCTGATCGGAGCGACAAGCTATTTATGGTTACGAGATCGAGCCTTTATAAATGTCGACCAAGGAATTTCAAAAATTGTCGAAGGTTCTGAAAACGCAGGAACATCACTCATAGATCAAATTCATTCAGGGGTAACGGCTCTTGGGTTTTATATTAAAAAGTTAGTTTTCCCCTACCCTCTTAACTTTGCGATCGACAATATCAGTGATCTTTATTTATGGGTTGGCTTACTCGCATTGGTTATTGCATTAGCCATCATGTTTAAAAGAAGAGTTGAATCATCTCTTCTTGTCTTTATGTTTTTCACCATTTCTCCAGCATTACTTAACGCAATCTTTCACATTGCTTGGACACCTTTAGCAGAACGTTACCTCTATTTACCTTCAGCATTTTTATGTATCTATATATTCACTATCAAACAACCACTTAAAGTATCGATTACATCGAAGAGATTTTTTATTTTAATGGTATTTGCATCAGCCTTGCTCTTAACGATAAATCGGAACAAACAATGGCAAGACCCATCAATATTACTTGCAGACGCGTTAAAACAGAATCCAGACAATATCAGTTTGAAAATAAACTATGCAATTACCCTGGTCGACAAAACAGGACCTGACAGTGCACGTATAGTTTTGACAGAAACTCTTGATGAAGCACCAAAGCAGCAAGCAATCAGAAGAAATTTGGCATTAATTGCTTTGAAATCTCTGAACAAACCTGAGGTGGCAAGGGATGATCTTTCAATTTTCTTTAGTGACGCCCAAAAGCCAGAGAATGCAACACTTGAGGTTATGATTAAAGTAAACAAGGAAAGGTTAAACCAGGGGCTCGGCAAAAAAGAATCGATCATCAAGGAAGAACTTTTTGAATCCTACAAAAAATACCACATAGCAACACGCAACCCTTCCTTTCTTTTTCATGCAATAGAATACGC
The DNA here is from genome assembly GCA_965366475.1 of uncultured bacterium. Taxonomy (GTDB): domain Bacteria; phylum Desulfobacterota; class Desulfuromonadia; order Desulfuromonadales; family BM103; genus M0040. Next base: position 3,210 of record CBDUFN010000119.1, read on the forward strand.
ATCAACTGAGACTGAACTGCATGAATCGATGAACTTATTGGAAGACATCATTAAGACTCCATCAACACAGACATCAACCAAAGAGAGAGCTCAAAAGGCACTTTCGACAATCATTGCAGCAGTAACGAAATGATTTTAGCGCCTATTTCATGGCTGGAGTAAGTCATCAAAGAGACATCTTCAAAAATTGCTTTTCTACCTGACCCGGCAGGGTTGTTTGGCTTGGCGACGTTCTGGTCTCTATGCTTGTTGTCAGGGACAAAGTCGTTACTATGTGCAGACACCCTATGGCATATCAAAGTAGGGGAAATCATCTTATCCTCAGGACAAATCCTGACCCATGACATATTCTCTCACACTGTCGCCGGAAAGCCATGGACTGCTCATGAATGGCTGGCTGAAATCTTTATGGCCTTATGCTACAAACTAGGCGGCCTTCCAGCGGTAACGATAGCTTTCTTTGCAATGGCAGGAATAACCATCACGCTTCTATTTAAAGCCTCACAAAAACTCTCAAGTGAGTGGTCAGCCTTTTTCGCAGTGACAATCGCAGCAACCTTTGCGCAAACCCATCTCCTAGCTCGCCCTCATATCTTCACATGGCTATTTGGTTCCATCGTTCTCTATTTATTGATAAATCAAGACCGTAAAATATGGCTTCTGCCTGTGATCACCGCACTCTGGGGGAATCTCCATGGAGGCGTATTACTTGGGCTTGTTCTTCAAGGAGGTTTTCTGCTCGGAAGCTACCTAGATAACTGTACTCAAAAGAACTATAAAACCTGGGCAGTTAACTGGCCTGAGATTAAACGCCCATTCTACGTGTTTTTGCTAAGTTTATTAGCCTTAGGGTTTAATCCCTACGGATATTCATTATTGTTATTTCCGTTTCAAGTCAGCGCAGAAGTCTTTTCACAAAACATCGTTGAATGGATCGCTCCAGACTTGCAAAAGATGTGGTATGTGCGTTTGTGGATCATTATGCTTGGCGTATTGATTGCCACACAGAAGAGAAGATTCTCTTGGACATGGGCTATGTTCCTCATCTTTTTCATCTATGAAGCGTTAGGACATATTCGCCATTTAAGCATAGCGGCCATGTTTCTGGCGCCATGGACTGCGATGGCTCTTCATGATCTGACTCGAAGAACCCGTCACCACAAACCGAAACCAGTTAAAGAACTAGTGACCTCCCAGTTCACCGGCTTTGTGTTGATTATCGCGTCATTTGTTCTTCTGTTCTCATTCAGTATCACTCAACCATCATGGTGGTTAAATTTCACAAAAGAAAGGTTTGCCCTTCCAGGCAACTATTCTACTGACGCCATTAATTATCTCAAAGAACATGGTTATCCTGGTGAAAGGTTACTTAATGAATATAGCTGGGGTGGTTTTCTTCTATTCTCTTTGGACCCTCCACCAAAAGTATTTATCGATGGTAGAGCAGACATGTATGGAGAAACTGTATTTTCCGACTATGGGATGATGACAAATGCTAGCCATGAGACAGAAAAACTTCTGTCTAAATATATGATCGATTGGATTATTTATCCGAAAGGATCCACTTTGATTCGATACTTGAAGAGTAAGGTTGAATGGGAAGAGATCTATACGGATGACAAGGTCGTAATTTTAACTCTTAAAAAGACGCCAATCCTTTGATAAAACATTGGGAACAAAGCTGCCTTGTCATGTGTAACAACCTAAAAGTATTGACATTATAACAAAACAAACATTAATATCTTTGTTCTCATCATATTTCATTTATTTTATTAGGAGGAAGCATGACAAAACAGCTCGTACTATTCACGCTTATCATGTGTATCTGCTCTTCTGCTTTTGGGGAAAAAATGTCTATAGGTTTTACCGGTAGCGAAGTCCGGGACCAGCCTTCAGCAATGTCATCAAAAGTGCTTTTCCGACCACTCGTGTACACCCCAGTGGATGTTATTGAAACCGGCAAAGAGTATGCTTTAATCAAAGATTATCGGAATCGTAAGGGGTATATCCATAAAACCTTACTAAAATCACAACCTGCTATTGTGATCACTGGTGATAGAGTCAACGTACGATCGGGTGCCGGCACAGACCACAATGCGGTTTTTCAACTTTCTAAAGGTGAAACAGCTCAACTCATTAGCAGAAATGGGGATTGGCTAGAGATCAAAACCAGTAAAGGCCAAACAGGGTGGATCGCTCATTTCCTTGCCTGGGGTGAGTAACAAAACCAACGATTCAAACACAAAAGGCACCGGATTCCGGTGCCTTTTGTGTTCATGAAACAACCACTAAATTACCTCTCCTGAAATCGATTATAAATATAAGTCAGTCTATCGTCCAACCGGGTTAAGACTTCATCAACAATTTCAGCGGGAACTCCACCGTAATACGCTTCAGCAATACTCCCCGCAATACAAGCTTGAGTGTCACTGTCAGCACCAAGAGAAACTGCATTGCGGATAGCATCCTCAAAATCAATCGATTCAAAAAAGGCTAACATCGCGTAGGGAACAGAACCTTGGCAGGAGACGTCAAAAGTACATCCAGGACGAATATCATCAAGGGTTCCTGAAAGATCGTAGGCGAAGGACGTCTCAACATAATTCCGAATTTCCTTTTTATCAGCACCCTTCCTGGCAAGAAATACTGCACTAGCAACGGCTTGAGCCCCCTTGATTCCCTCAGGATGATTATGAGTCATTTCAGCACTATGCAGGGCTTCTTCAAGAACAGTGTCTAGCGAGTTATAATACCAGGCAATTGGACTGACACGCATGGCAGAGCCATTACCATAGCTTCCATAGGGTAACGGCTTAGGTGACCGAGCCCAACGACGGAAACGCCCACCATAACCAGCATTCGGATAATATTGAAAATATTCACGGAGATTTTGATAATAAGGGATTTTATGAAGAAGACTATCAGCAACAGCTACGGTGTGAACCGTATCGTCAGTAAAAACACTTTGACGATTAAACAACTTAAAATCTTTACTCTTAATACCGGCATGCTCAAACCTTGAACCAATAATATCTCCTGCAATGGCCCCTAGCATCTTTCCCCCCTTCCAGACACTATCACCTTGATGGTAATAAATATCATTATACCTTCCCGATCGATTAACTCAAGTAAATCAATTAAAAAGATAAGGTTAGTAAAGAGACGTAAGTGAAGGTGACAAATAAGATTCCAACTTGGATCGACGAGTCTCTGCTGGAAGTGCAGCTAGCTTGGAGACTTCAGCATAAAAACGATCCAAGTCATTATCAACATGATTGTAAAGAGATTGAAAAGCAGGAACCAGATCGTAATAAGTTGCCATGGAGGAGAGTCGAGCATTATTAAGGCCCTGATTCATCCAGGAATCAAAACCGTCATAACCGTTCCAACGTGCCTTAAGATCCTCGTAATTTTTAAATGCTCGTATGAAAATATCTCTTTTAGCCAGACGCTTCTGTTGGTTGTTTTGACTTGAATCGTAGACGCGGTGTAGATCATCACGAATTTTGGACAAAAACTGATGAAAATCAGTAGATTGTTCTTCCTTCAACAGATAATTATTCCAATCTTCATCAGATCCGGATTGTTTAAACCATCTTCCCAAACCAACTATTTCAATTGTTTTTGCAAACGATTCATTGAAAACAGTATCATTTTTTACATAGACAATCTGATGTGCCATTTCATGAAACAAAAGTGCGGCGAGGCGACTTTCATCCTGATCGAGGAACGTATTTAAGACAGGGTCATCAAACCAGTTAAGTGTTGAATATGCCTGAACACCATAGATATCAACGTCGAACCCAGATAAAGAGAAACGATTCGCCATCGTTTGAGCAGTCGCCTTGTCAAAGTATCCTCGATAAGTCACACATCCAACAACAGGGAAACACCATTGGTTCAGCTGCAGAGAAAGTTCCGGGGCGACGACTAGGTTCCAGACTGCATATGGACGGTTAAGGTCAACGTATTCGTGATAGCTGCCATTGTCCGGTAAGTGAAGAGAATCAACGGCAAAGCTCCGCAAAGAGACGACCTTGACGAGTTGATCTCGAACACTTTGTTGTTCACTACTTTTTTGCAGGATATCCTCAATCGGCTTTGCTTGAGACATGATCGAGAAGTGGCCTTTGACGCATTGCATTAGATACGCTGTATCAGAGCAGGAACTCGTGAGGAAGAGAATGATTAGCAAAAAGCAAATGGAGAAGTAACGAGGAATAGAAAACATGGCAACCTTTACCAATGTTGTTTTCGCAAAAAAATACTAAAGGGAGTTTAGAGGATGCTTATTTACATAGTTTTTGTTCAAAATCTATCAACCAGGATTTCGTTTTGGTGCCAGCTGCAGCAGAATAGTGACCGATTTTGCCATCAGCATTGACAACACGATGACACGGCACAACCAAAGGATAGGGGTTTGAAGACATGACACGTCCAATGGCTCGTGCTGCTTTTGGAGACCCAGCTTTATTTGCCAAACCACCGTAGGAAATAGTCTCACCAAAAGGAACGTTAAGTAGCTCCTGATGGACTCTACATGCAAAGGGAGTCAGTGAAGAGAGATGCAATGGCAGCAAGAACGTACGCCGCGTTCCACAAAAATATTCCGTGATCTGATCCAAAGCTTTATTTAATACAGTTTGAGACGACCTCTCTGAACACGGGTAACGTTTCTCGATTGTTTTTAATATGTCATCTTCAGAGGATTCAAAACAAACCCTGACGATTTGATTGTCTCTCTCCACGATTGCAACAGCCCCATGATCAAATGATAACATATCCCAAAATTCGTTCGCCATAGATCAACCCTGTCTTGAAGGGAGAGAAAGCTTTTGGGCAAGGATACCCCATGCCTGTTGCATTTCTTTCACGCCACACAGCCACAACCCTGCCGCGTAAACAAGGCAACCGCACAGGACAGAGGAACCGAGCAATGAAAATCTCAACCAAAAAGACCCTGGAACTAACCAGTTAACTTGAGCAAGAAGGATGGAAACCAGAAGAACCATCGCCAAGAGACCTGGAATCATGCGGAGAGTCGTGTAAAGGATCGGTAAAAGCTCAAGATTTTTAAGGCGTCTCGCAAGAAGAAGAGTGAGGACAACCGCATTAAAAACTGACGCTAAAGTTAATGCGAGAGCCAATCCGGCATGTCCCATCATGCTCATCAACAAGAGACCCGCAACAACATTTACAAGGAGGGTCCAGAATGAAACAATCACTGGTGTTCGCGTATCTTTCATTGC